>CAZUHK010000125.1:7849-9826 GCA_964620345.1 uncultured Planctomycetaceae bacterium | reverse complement strand
GACCTGCCCTTCGACGGCACCCTGCCCCCGGCCGCCACCATCCTCGATCGGCTGCTCGACGACCTGCACGCGACGCTGATGCACGCGACCGACGCGGACCTGGCCGACGCCTGGCGCCGCCGCGCCGGGCTGTTGCAGCAGCGCGTGACCGTGCGCAGCGACGGCCGCGAGCTGACCGGCCGCGTGATCGACATCGACCCGGCGCGCGGCCTGGTGCTGGAGCTGCAGCGCGGCCCGACGGTCGTGCTGCCCGCGGCGACCACCAGCATCCTCGACGCCGCGGCACCCGGGCCTATCATGTGATCCGTTCCGCCTCTTGCCACCGGACCAAGGGCCGTATGACCACGACCGTGCCATGTGAAGCGCCCCAGCAGCGCAGCCGTGCCGCCAGCCGCGCCGCGGAACTGCTGCGCCGCGGCGGGCTGGTGGTGTTCCCCACCGAGACGGTGTACGGCGTGGCGGCGTCGGTCGGCTCGCCACGCGGGCTGCAGCGCCTGCGGGCCCTCAAGCAACGCCCGACGCACAAGCCCTTCAGTGTCCACATGCCCGACCCGGCCGCCGCCGAGCGGTACGTCGATCTGGACCGGACGCCGATGCTGGCGCGCCTGATCCGCAAGACCATGCCCGGACCGATCACGATCGTCGCCGAGGTCAGCGATGCGGTGATCGCCGATCGGCTGGCGCGCCTGGGCATGGCCGCCGACGCGCGCCACCTGCTGTATCACGAGAACACGATCGGCCTGCGCTGCCCGGACCATCCGGTGGCCTCGGAGCTGCTGGGCGCCGTGGCCGAGCCGGTCGTCGCCAGCAGCGCCAACGCCACCGGCCAGCCCGAGACGCACGACGCCCGGGCCGCCGCGGCCGCCCTGGGCGATACGGTCGACCTCGTGCTCGATGGCGGGCGGGCGCGATTCGAAAAACCCTCCACCGTCGTGCGCGTCGACGCCTCGGGGCTGCACGTGCTCCGCGAGGGCGTGTACGACCAACGCTATCTGAGCAAACTCATGCAGCGCAACCTGCTTTTCGTCTGTTCGGGAAACACCTGCCGCAGCCCCATGGCCGAGGCGATCGCCCGGCACAAGCTCGCCGAGCGGCTGGGTGTCAAGCCCGCCGCCCTGATCGACCGCGGCTGGGCGATCGTCAGCGCCGGCGCATTTGCCGTGCCCGGCTCGCCCGCGACGCCCGAGGCCGTCGACGCCGTCAAACGTATCGGCATCGATCCGCCGGCCCACCGATCGCGCCCGCTCACCGCCGACCTGGTGCGCGACGCCCAGGCGATCTACTGCATGACCGACACCCACCGCCAGGCCGTGCTCGCCATGGCGCCCGACGCGGCCGACAAGGTGCGCCTGCTCGACCCCGCCGGCGAGATCGACGACCCGATCGGCGCCGGCCACGCGGTGTACGACCAATGCGCCGCGCGCATCGCCAAGCTGATCGATGGGCAACTGGATACACTGGGCGTTTAGCCATCAGCACGGAGGATCGTTCATCGTGAAGATCGCAGTGAGCGCCGACCATCGCGGCGCACCGATTTACGACAAGCTCTGCCGGCAGATCCAATCGCTGGGCCACGAGCTGGTGGTCGTGCCCACGTGCGAGGGCGCGTCGTGCGACTACCCGGACATGGCCTGGGCCGCGTGCCGCGCGGTCAGCGAACGTCGGGCCGATCGGGCCGTGCTCGCCTGCGGCTCGGGCATCGGCATGTCGATCGCCGCGAACAAGATCAAGGGCATCCGCGCCGCGCTGGTCCACGATGACATCGGCGCCGAGATGTCCCGCCGCCACAACGACGCCAACGTCATCTGCATCTCCGCCGACATGCTCGGCGAGCGGCTTATCGAAAAAATCATCGATATCTATCTCGCGACCGAGTTCGAGGGCGGTCGCCACGCCCGCCGGGTCAACAAGATCATGGCCCTGGAACGCGGCGAAGATCCCACCACCGTCCGAGACTGATCACCCCCGCGCCCCGGC
>CAZUHK010000125.1:0-7749 GCA_964620345.1 uncultured Planctomycetaceae bacterium | reverse complement strand
GTCGGCCTGACCATGGTCGTGGCGGTCGCCGAACCGATGGGCTCGCACATGCAGACCGTCACGCCCGAAGCCAGCGACGAGTTGCTGGTCAATCCCGGACGGGGCTGGGTGATCTATGGCAGGGCCGACGGGTTCGGCGAAGACGAGGCGGCGGTCGTTGACCTCGCAACGCTGGGTTACGTGCGTTTTGGCTGGGCGCAGTTGAACCCGGCGGAGGATGAGTACAACTGGAAGCCGATCGAGGAATTTCTGGCCGGGTGGGCCGCCAAGGGCAAGACAGGCGCATTCGGCGTAATGGCGGCAAGCTCGCACAGCCGCGAGCCGTTCGTCACGCCCGAATGGGTCTTCAAAGCCGGCGCCGAGTATCAGCAGACCCAAGTGACCGGCCGCGCGCATGGTCGGCCGGGCAAGAAGATCGTGCCCGATTTCGATCACCCGGTCTTCTTCGCCAAGCTCGAAAAGTTTCTCAAGGCCTACGCGGAGAAGTTCGACGGCGATCCCCGCATCGAATTCATCGACATCCGCTCCTACGGCAACTGGGGTGAGGCGCACATGAGCCATCTGGGCGGGTACGGCCCGATCAGCGACGAGCCGTTCCTCAAGCACGTCAAGCTGCACCGCGCTGCGTTCAAGAAGACTCAACTCATCCTGCCGCTGGTCGATGGCGTCAGAAAGTATAAAAGTGTCGCCGAATGGGCCGTCGAAAACGGCGTCGGCGTCCGTCGCGATGGGGTGGTCGGCAACAGCGACGGCAGCGAAACTGCCATCGCACTCGGCGAAACGCCCGCCGTGTTCGAGTACTACGGCGGTTACGAAAAGCTCAAGAAGACCGGCTATTGGGATGGGACCGACAATCGGCGAGGTTACGGCCAACCGCGGCGTGGCGCCGATTTACATCGAAGCCCATCCCATCGCCGCCCTGCTCAACGACGATGGCAAGGTCATCGCCCGCGCCGACATCACCGGCATCGAACCGGAAAAGTGGAAACAGGATGAAACGACCGAGCAGGTCGGCACGTTCACCTTCGACCAGGTGCCCGCCGACAGCTACACGCTTGCCTTCGGACTTCTCACCGATAAGAAGGATGAATCTCCGGCGATCGCGATGGCCGTCCGGAACCGAACCGATGACCGCTGGCATCCTCTGGCCGCGGTCGCGATCACCGAGTAAACGCGAGGCGCCAAAACATGACCCGCTCCGATCCTGTTCGGCACGGGGTTGTTTTGTGTCGAGCGGTCGCGGGGGAGACGGCGGAACGGCATCGCGATTCAGGTGTCCTGCACGATCATCGTGAGCATGCTCATCGCGCTGTGGACCGGCCGCAATCTTCCGGCCGCCGATCGCGCCGCGCCGTGAGCGTCGATGCTGCGCCCAGGCCCCGCGGCCACGTCCAACCCCGCGGCCCCATCGTCACGCCGATCAAGAACATCACGCCCCCGCCTTCGCCGACACCCACCACCGGCAACCCGCAACCCCCGGGCCCAACAGGATTGTATCCGACACCGCTTCGGCTCCCCATTCAGCGCCGCCATGCGAGCAGTGCGGCGGTCCCGAGGCCGAGCATTCCCATGGTGCCCGGCTCGGGGATCGCGGTGAAGACGATGCCGGTCGTCCCCTGCATCCCCGCCCCGTATGCGAAGACGTCCATGAACTCGCCCGTCTCGCCGTTGAAGCGCAGCACCTGCTGGGCGAGTCGGCTGGAGACGTAGAGGTTCCCATCGGGGCCGAACGTCAGGTCGTTGGGATCATGCAGCAGCCCCTCACCGTCGATGAACGTGCTCACCGAGCCATCGGGGGCGTAGCGGAGGATGCCGTCGCTGCCGGTGCTGGCCACAAGCAGATTGCCGTCATCGTCGAACAGCAGGCCCTGCGGCCGATCGAGCAGCCCGCCCGATGCGAAGAGCTCGTCGAACGCGCCCGTCTGGCCGTCGAAGCGAAGAATCTGGTTCGTGTCGAAGCTGGCGACGTAGAGCTTGCCGTCCGGGCCGGTGGCCATGTTGAACGGCCCGTCGAGGCCGCCGCTCCCCGCGGTGATGAACTCGCCTTTCGCCGCGCCGGGGTTCTCATCGTCGGGGCCGGCGAAGCGCAGCACGTTGTTGTTGTTGCGATTGCTCACCAGCAGGTCGCCACCGGCGGTGAACGCGAGGCCGGTGGGCGCGTCCAGGCCCTGGCCGTCGACGAAGGTGTTGGCCTGTTCGCCCGAGATCGGGTCGTAGCGCAGCACCCGGTTGTCGCCGCGGTTGACCACGTAGAGCAGGCCGTCGGGCCCGATCCGCATTGCCGCCGGCGTGTCCAGCGGATTGTCGCCGTCGCCGTGGTCGAAGTGCTCGACGAACCGACCCGTCGGGCCGTCGAAGCGCGTGATGCGATTGCCGTTCGATGAGGCCACGAGCAACTGCGTCTCGTTGGCCCGGTCGGCGAACTGCGGAATCGCGAAGCGGCTGACCGCCACGTCCTCCTTGCCGATCGAATAAGTCACAACCATCTCGTCGCCGTCGAGCGTGACCGATGGATACTGGAAGCCCGGCCCCTTGCCGTCGCCGGGGAAATCGATTTTCGGCGCGTCATACCGAACCGCCGCGGCCCAGTCGAAGTTCACGCCATCGCGGGAGATCGCCAGCGTCAGCGGATCGCGCCCGTAGCTCACGTCGTTGATCTGATTGCCCACGACGTACACCCGGCCATCGGGCAGCGTGCCGCTGACGGTCTTGGACGGGCTGTCGGGGACGTTGGTCTGCTCGGGCTGCGTCCACGTCTGCCCGTCGTCGCTGCTCGTCTGTGTGAAGAGGAACCCGCGTCGCTGCGAATCGCGGAACAGGCGGACCAGTGACCCGTCGGGCCGCTTGTACGCGCTGCGTTCGACCATCAGGTTCCCATCGGCGTCGACCGGCTCTTCATTGTTGTTCCGGGCGATGAAGTCCCAGGCCGGCTCGTTGAGCGGTTGAGCAAGGTAGGCCTTGATCGCCGTGGCGGTCGGGGCGAGCGAGGGGGTTGATCCCGGATCGTCGAACTGGTCAAAGCCGGACTTGGGAGCCGGCGGATCGGCGTCCAGCCAGAAGATGCTGCCGAGCGTGCCATCGGTCTGAACCTGTCGGGCGAGGCGGCCAAGCCCGGTGCGCACACGCTGATCACCGGGCTGCTTCGCTTGGTTCTCGCTGACCTCGGCGATCGCGTAAGTCGAGCCGTTGACGTGGGCGAAACCGTTGGCGATCACGACGCGACCGGCGTCGAACGCCGGACCGTGATTGTCGATCGAGGGGAACAGTTCCGCCGCGCCGGCCCACCCCTCGCCCTCGGGCTTGCGGGTGTACAGAATCTTCTGGCCCGGCCCCTCCTCGCCGCCCGTCGTGAAACCCTGCAGATGGTTGCTCCACGTCGCGATCAGGCCGCCGTCCGTCCGGGTGATCGCCGGATGATGGTTGTACAGCCCATCGGTCTTCTGCGTGACATCGTAGATCAGCTCCGACTGCACCCCGGGGATCGGCGAGAAGCCGCGGGCGATGAAGTTGGCCTTCTCGTCAGGGATCTGCCAGTCCACAATCATCGGATCAGCCCAAGCGGTGCGCGACATCATGCCGCTGATGATAATCAGTGCCAGCGAAGTGCACAGTAAGCGGGGGGCAAGAGTCATGTCGGACCATTCTCCAGTCTGCACGTCTGCGGTGAAATTGAGTTCGTCGGGGGTGGGCAGCATCCGAAGCTGCATTCAGGCGTGCTCGCCCGAGCAGGTCGAAGTGCAATCCCCGGGGGGTCACCAGAAGTTGTAGCGATCGAGGGCTTTGATGTTGTTAACCTCGCGTAGGATACGGGGTCGCAGCACGTCGGCGGGGCGCCACGACACCGCCCCGTCGACGGTTGCGGCGTTGCCGCCCGCGGCGCCGACGCCGTGGGCGTCGGGATGATTGGATGTCCCGGCGAAGGGCTCGGTCTTTGTGCCTTGGCCAACATTGGGCATCGATTCGTTGTGATCGGCGAACAGGGCCTCGTCCGCAGCGGCGGTCGCCAGCCGGGCGGGCAATGGATAAGGCCCGATGACGCTGCCTTGGTCGTCGGTTTCGAGAAACTGAGCGCCCGCACTCGCTTCGAGCCCGGCCAGCAGCACATAATGAACGATCGCCGCCTCACGCCCGTCGTTCGGCGTGCCCGGCGGCGCGACCCACAGGTCGTACGCATCCTGGCCGACGTCCGGCACGCCCCGGGTCGGGCAGTAAAACACGTGCGATGAACCGATGCGGTCGAGCATCAGCGGCCGCAGGTCGCTGAATTCCGAACCGGGGGCGTTCACGTCCATGTCGTCGTAGACGCGGTTGATCAGCCCCTGCATGTTGGTTGGATATCGGCCGCGGTTGTCCATCGCGTAGCTCAAGTGGCCCACGGCGAGCTGGTGCTGGTTCGACGCGCACGCGGCGCGCCTGGTCGCCTCGCGCGCCTTCTGCAGCGCCGGCTGCAGCACGGCGATCAGCATCGCGATGATCGCCACCACCACGAGAAGCTCCACCAATGTAAAACCGTGTAGGGGCTGGCGGCGATGTGGCGTCATGATGCACTGCCTCCTTGGCGACAGGTCGCGCCCAAACGCCGGGCGTAAAAACCGGAGACCGGCGTCAACCGACCTCCGGGTCATCAACCGGAAATACGCCGAGGCGATCACGCCCGCCGCCGGCCGCCGAAGATCAGCAAGCCGCCGAGGCCGAGCAGGGCCGCCGTGGCCGGCTCGGGGATGAACTCGCTCGCGGTCAGTGCCTGATCGCTGATCCGCACCTCGTCGATCGAGCCGTCGAAGAACTGATCGAAGCTGGCGCCGCGGTCGATCGCGCCGATCGAGGCCGGCCCATCGTTGGACGAATCGTTGAGCGCGCCGGTGAGCGAGGTGGGGAAAGTCTGATTCGCCTCGGTGCTAACCTCATTGAAGTCAACGAACAGCTTCAGATCGCCGGTGCCGCCGTCCCATGTGCCGGCGACGTGGACCCACTGCCCGGTCGGGATGGCATCGGTCGCGACGACCGTCGCCATGTCCCTGTCTTCCAGATTCTGAGCCGAGCTGTCCCGGCCGAGGCGGAGGACCGGCTTGCCATCTGCAAGCGTGAAGGAGAAGCCGTTTTCGGGGTCGCCATTGTTGCCCGATCCCGTCCACAGGGGCGTCTTGCGGAAGATGTTCATCGTTCCGCTGCCCGCGGCGGTGTCGATGTTGACGTACGCTTCGACGGTCAGGGCGGACAGGCCGGTCAGCGTGCCCGAGCGCGGGTCGGACTTCAGGCCCACCTCGGGGTCGAAGTTCGCGGCCGTGCCGAAGCCGGTCGGGCCGGTCGCGTAGGTGACGTCGGCGGGCGAATCGTCAGTAAACGGCGTGACCTCGATGCTCGCTTCGGTGTCCGTCTCGCTGGTAATGTCATTGCCGACGACGCCGCCGTCGAAGGTCCAGTGGGCGATGGTGTCGGCTTGGGCCGCGGCGCCGGTGATCGCGATCAGCAGGGCCGAGGCGAGGGCGATGGCCAGAGGTTGTGTTCGGTGTGCGTGAGTCATTTTCGTCGCTCCTTGTAGGGTGTGATGAGTCATGGGCTGGTTTGGGGTTGCGTGGGTCATTCTCGTCGCTCCTTGAAGGGTGTGATGAGTGCTGGGTTGGTTTGGAGTGGCGTGGGTCATTCTCGTCGCTCCTTGGTCAGGGATCATGAAGGTTCGTCAGTGCTTGATCGGTTCATCGTCGTCTTCGGCGGCGGGCCGACCGTCGGTCCGTCGCGCCAGGTCATGGGGATGCGGCGGGCCGGCAGCTTCCGCCCCGGGTTTTCGATCTTCTCAAGCAGCGTCTCGCAGCCGACCCGGCCGACGGCGCGGCTGGGCATCAGGGCTTGGGCGATGCCCAGGCCCAGGGCGTGGCGCGTGTCGGCGGCCACGGACGTGACCGACAGGTCGGCCGGCACGTCGAGCCCGGCCCGGGCGGCGGCGAGCATGGCGCGGTTGGTGATGTGCAGGCCGTGACAGACCAAGGCCGTCGGCCGATCCGACCGCCGCAGATGCTCGACCAATGACGCTTCCCGGTCGCCGCCGGTCAGATACGCCGCCCGGACGCCCGCCCCGGCCACGGTCTCGCCGAACCCCCTCAGGCCATCGGTCATGCTGAAGTGTCGGTGGGCGTCGGGCGCCAGCTCATCGTGATCGATGTTCAGGTAGGCGAGGTGACGGTGGCCGCGATCGATCAACCGCCGCGTTGCCTCGGCCACACCGCCGGCGAGGTCCGGGTAGGCCGCATCGTGTTCGTACCGGTCGGCCAGCCACACCGCCGGGATGTTCAACTGCTCGATCAGTCGGCGCAGTTCCGGCGGCGTGCCCCACTTGTAGTTGATCAACAGCCCGTCGGCCGAAAGCGATTGACGCACGCGCGCCATGTAGTTGGCGCTCTTCAGCCGCACGTCCTGCAATTCGTGAATCCTCAGGTGCAGCCCCGCCTCGCCCAGGGCATCGTCGATCCCGCGGATCAGGTCCACGTTGAGGACGCTGCGCTGCTCGTGATCGCTGCAGACCAGCGCGATCGAGCCGTACCGGCCCCGACGGGTCGCCTGCGCGGCGCGGTTGGGCCGGTGGCCGAGCTCTGCCGCGATGCGGGACACACGCTGCTGCGTCTGCTCGCCGATCTGGCCCGTACCCCGAAGCACGAGCGAGACGGTCATCGGCGATACGCCCGCCGCTTCGGCGATCTGTTTGAGGGTTACGGCCTTGGCCATGGGACTGCGATGCCCTTACTTTAACGTTATATCCACGGTAATAAACACCATGAATCGGGCATTGTCAAGCCCGATCCGGAAAGTTTTTTCGGCTTCCCAAGTTCGACTTTCGCCATTGCGGCGCGGTTGTGTCTGGATGAACGCGGATTATTCACCACAGCGGCCGCATTGAATGCATACGTATGTTAATAGCAACAATTTACAACGAATTTTGTCTCGTTTGAGTTCTGAATCCCCTTGCCGAGGCGTGAGTGACCGCCCGCCGTGTCGGCCGTGGTGCCCGCACAAGCCACACGCTTCGTTCGCCGACATGCTCGCCACGCTCCAACGCCGCCGCATCGTGGCGAAAGTCGAACTCAGGGTTTCACATCGCCTGACACCCAAGCCACTTGCGTTTCATCGTCGAGTTCTTCGGCGCGGACGCAGGCGGTGTGGTGGCGGGGGCGGATTTCGCGGAGCTCGGGGGGCTCGCCGGCGGTGTCGCAGAGGCCGGGCTTGGCGTGCGGGCAGCGCGGATGGAAGCTGCAGCCGGGGGGCAGGTCGGCGGGGTCGGCGGCTTCGCCCCGAATGTCGTAAGCGAGGGGGATGTCGGGGTCGGGATAAGGAATGGCGGCGAGCAGGGAGCGGGTGTAGGGGTGCCTGGGATGCGAGAAGAGGGTTTCGGTGTCGGCGAGTTCGACGATCTTGCCGCCGTACATGACCGCGACGCGATCACAGATGTGGCGGATGACGCTCAGGTCGTGGGCCACGAAGATGTAGGTGAGTCCGCGTTCGCGTTGGATGTCTTCGAGAAGGTTGATGACCTGGGCCTGCACCGAGACGTCGAGGGCGTCGCCGGTATCCGCACATTGGTCAACGAAGCCGACTTCACTGGCTCGACTTGTCCATAACCTCGGGCGGGAAGTCTTCGGCCGCGTGGTCGAGCAGGTGTGCGAGCGGCAGCGTCGCGTGGACCACCCGCTTGCTGTACCGGGCGTCTTCTTCTTGATCATCTCCCTGCTCGTAGAGGACGTGGACGAACCACTCGCC
>CAZUHK010000124.1:0-9840 GCA_964620345.1 uncultured Planctomycetaceae bacterium | reverse complement strand
CATCCCCGCCTTCCCCCTGAGAGGGGGAAGGGGCAGAAAAGTCATACCCGCTGCTTTAGAGCAGATCGCAGCGTGGCGTCTTGCCTTTCGAGTGCCATCTATAGCCACTTCGGTGAGCGCGCGGCGAACGCCAGGCGAAAGCTGCGGAGCCAGGCAGCCGGCACCTGACCACCGGCCGCAGTGAACTTCAACAGGGACGGCCGCCGACGCTCGCACGACGGCGACCCGGCGCGCGCCGCGGCGGTTCAGACCCGCGACATTTGCGTGCGCGGGCGAATCGGCCTGGCGATAGGGCCGGGCCCGATTTCGGGCGGTTCGGGTCACGCCGGCGCGCACGTTTGGGGCACGTCGTCTCTTTATGGGGGCGGTTGTTTTGCGCGCCGCCGGCCGTGGTGTCGGCGGCGGTCCGCTTGCGCGAGGGCGACGACAGGAACCAAGGCCGATGCCGATGATGAACACAACCCGACCGCGACGAGGCGGGGGCCGGGCGGCCGGGCGGCGACGGGTTGGCGCGGGATTTCGCGCCGGCCGGCGGCGCGCCGGCCCGTCGCGTTGGCGCGCAAACGTCGCGGGTGGCGGGGGTTGGATCGGTGGGGCCGACTGGCCGGGCGGTCAGGGGCGGTCATGCGGGCCGGTCGTTGGTAAATCGTTGTCGGCTCGGGAGATGGGTGGCGGCCGGGGGGCGTGCCCGGGGCGGGGGGCGGACACGACCGACCGGCGCGCGCCGCAGGCACGGCACGCGCGGCCGACGAATCGGGCCGACGCGCGGGTCGGCCTCATCGCTCATCGCTGCTTACTCGTCGCCCGGCGGTCAGGCGGTCACGCCCTGCTTGCTGAGTCGCTTGAAGTGGGCGTTCTGAACCGGCACGACGATGTCGAGCACGTCGCGCAGCACCTCGGCGGGGCTCTGCACGGCGTTGACCTTGGCGATCAGATCGGGCGAATAGTGGTTGAGCACCGGGGCCGACTCTTCGTGATAGACCACGAAGCGGTTGCGGACGACCTCTTCCTTGGCGTCGTCCAGGCGGTTTTCTTTGAGGGCGCGGCGGCGCATGCGCTGGATCATCGCGTCCTCATCGGGGCATTCGAGCTCGATGAGCTTGAGCACGTGCAGGTGCTTGTCCATCATCTTGGCCTGGTGGACGTTGCGGGGTATGCCGTCGAGGATGAGCACGTCGGCCTCGGGCTTGTAGGCGTTGGTCTTTTCCATGGCGTGGATGTGGTCGAGCCACATGTCGATGGTCACGTCGTCGGGGACCAGCTCGCCGCGGGAGGAGTACTCCATGAAGACTTTGCCGACGCGGGAGTTTGGGTTGATGCGTCGGAACACATCGCCGCAGGCGCAGTGGAAGAAGCCGGGGATGGAGCCCAGGGCGCGGCCCTGGGTGCCTTTGCCCGAGCCGGGCGGGCCGAAGATCAACACGGTATGGAACAGATCGCTCATGACAGGACGCCTCCTTGGGCTGCTGGCGTCGGGTGTGGGGCGGTTAGTGTAGAGGCCGATGCGGCGGTGGGCAACGCCCGCCGTTCGCCTCGTGATCGTAATCGTCTGGTCGACGTCAACGCGGGGGATCGATTACGAGTACGAGCAGGAGGACAAATCGGCGCCCCGACGCCGCGGGCGGGCTCACCGCGGGAAGTGGCGGTCGATCTGTTCCTGGGCATCGCGCCAGGGGTTCTCGGCCCGCACGTCGCGGTCGCGGCCGTCGGCCAGGACGATCAGCACACGCTTCTTCGCCGGCGGCAGGTCCAGCACCGCCTCGGCCGGGTTCTTTTTCGGCGCCCGGCCGATCACCAGCATCTCGTACTCCAGGGCGCCGGCGCCGAGCTTGTCGACCGGCAGGGTGAATCGGCCCGACTCGTCGGACCAGGTCAGCGGCAGCACGGTGCGGCCGGCGGAGTTGGGGTCGATCACCACCTGCACCGAGGCATCGGCCACCGGCGGGCCGGTCAGGCGCGGGTCGTCGGCGCCCACGACCACCACCTGCGAGCGCGGGCCGCTGACCACGCGACCGGCAAGCTGGTACGTGTCGCAACCGGCGAGCAGCGCGACCGCCAGCACGGCGACGAACAGGCGCGGTGCGATCATGGCTTGTTCAACTCCTCGGCCTTGGGCAGGTCTTTGAGCGACGCCAGGCCGAACACTTCGAGAAAATGCTTCGTCGTGCCGTACAGCATGGGCCGGCCGATCTCATCGGCTCTGCCGGCGATCTTCACCAGGTTCTTGTCCATCAGCGATCGGACGACCTCGCCGGCGCTGACGCCGCGGATCGCTTCGATGTCCGCCCGGAGGATGGGCTGGCGGTATGCGATGATGGCCAGGGTCTCCATCGCCGCGGGGCTGAGCTTGGATTGCTCGCGCGTCTTGTGCAGGCGGGCGAGGATCGGCTTGAAATCGGGGCGGGTCATGAACCGAAACCCGCCGGCAACTTCTTCGACGCGGAAGGACCGCTCGTGATCGTCGTAAAACGCATTGAGGTCGTCGATGGCCTGCTTGATCGACTTGGTCGCTTCGAGCTCGAGCGCCTCGGCGATCTTGCCGGCGGTGATCGGCCGGTCGCTGGTCAGCAGCACCGCCTCGACGCGGCGGGCGATGTCGGCCGGCTCCGGCGGCGGGGCGGCGGGCGGCGTGTGGGTGGTCGTGTCCGAGGCATCGGCCATGGGCAGATTGTATCGCTGGCGTCGGCGGGCTGCGAACGGGCGTGGTACTGTGTTGAGATGAGCGTGCACGTGGCCATCCTCACCGCGCCGTACGACCGGATGCTGCTGGATGGCAGCAAGCGCATCGAGTCGCGTTTCACCCGGCAGGCGCGCGAGCCGTTCGACGCCGCGACGCCGGGCCAGATGATCTATTTCAAGCGGTCCGGCGGGCCGTTCTTCGCCGCCGCCCGGATCGCGCGGGTGCTGATGGTCGACCGTGTGACGCCGGAGGTCATGGACGAGCTGGCCGAGCGCTACGGCCAGTGGATCGGCGCGCCGGCGAGCTACTGGCGGTCGAAGCGGGACACGACGAAGTTCGCCACGCTGCTGTGGCTTGAGGACGTGCGGCCGACGCGGCTGGGCCCGAGCTATCGGCCGCAGAGCATGCGGGCGTGGTACGTGCTGCCGGACGACGCGGCGCCGGCGCCGGGCGAGGCGAGCGACAACGGGGCGTTTGAGGTCGCGCTCACGCACGGTTCGTTGCGGCAGCGCTCGGTGCGCGTGGCGGCGGTGCTGGCTGAGTTCCCGGCCGACGCGCTGGGCGGCCCGAGCAGTGCCCAAGCCGGTCGCGCGGTGACGCTGCACCTGGACGGCGGGCCGAGCGTCGAGACGGACATCGACGCCAAGCGCAAGATGCTGCGCTACCGCGGCTGGGGGCCGTGGTTTGAGCAGCGCGGCGTGGCGGCGGGGGATCGGCTGGTGTTCACGCCGACCGGCCGGCGAGCGTTCGACGTGACCCACGTGAAAGGCCACGGCCGATGAGCCCACGCCACGACCCGAACGCGATGCCGCTGGATCGCCTGTGGGCAGAGCGGGTGAACAGCCGGCGCCTGGATGAGCTGATCGAGGCGGCCGTGGCCGAGGACATCGGCCAACGCGCCGACGTGACCAGCGCGATCATGCTCGCGCCCGATGCGCCGGCCCGGGCCCAACTGCGGGCCCGGCGCGACGGCCGGCTGTGCGGCGCGCGGCTGATCGCGCGGGTCGCCAAGCGGTACGACCAGCAGATCGACGTGCGGCTGCACAGGCACGACGGCGACGCGCTCGCGGCGGGGCAGACGATCGCCACCTTGGTCGGCCCCGGCGGCGCGCTGCTCGCGGCCGAGCGCGTGATGCTCAACTTCGCCTGCCACCTGTCGGGTATCGCGACACTCACCGCGCGGTTCGTCCAAGCCGTGGCCGGCACGCCCGCGAAGATTTACGACACGCGCAAGACGATCCCCGGCTACCGGTCGCTGGCGAAGTACGCGGTGCGCTGCGGCGGGGGCTGGTCGCATCGCATGGGCCTGCTGGACGCGGTGCTGATCAAGGACAACCACCTGGCCGCGATCACCGGCGGCGACCTGCGGCACAAGCTCGGCCAAGCGGTCGAGCGGGCACGGGCGCTGTCGCCGCGGCCGGCGTTCGTCGAGGTCGAGGTCGACACGCTCGAGCAGCTCGACGCGGCGCTGGATACGCCGGTCGACATCGTGCTGCTGGACAACATGGGCCCCGACCTGCTGGCCCGGGCCGTGGCGATGCGCGACGGGCGCGGCGCGGCGATCGAACTGGAGGCCAGCGGCGGCGTGACGCTCGACGGCGTGCGCCCGATCGCCCAGGCCGGCGTCGACCGCATCGCGATCGGCGCGCTGACCCACTCGGCCCCCGCGCTCGACCTGGGCTTGGACTTCGAGCGATAGCACTCGCCGCGCGGCGCGGCGGATCGTGCGGACCAGGTTTGTCGGCTGGTACATGCGGTCGCTGCGGCGCGACCGATCGGGCCGCGGGTGGTTAGGATAGTCGCATCGTGAGTGAGTTACAGCCGAACGAATACGATGCATCGCAACGGGCCGCGACCGCCTCGCTGGCCCGTCGGGCGGTCGCCGCGGCGCTGCGGGGCGAGCGGCTGGCGGTGGCCGAGCCCCAGCCGTGGCTGGCGCCGCGGCGGGGTTGCTTCGTCACGCTGCGCCGGCGGGCGGACGGCGTGCTGCGCGGCTGCATCGGTACCTTCGAGGCCGACCGTCCGCTGCAGCAAGCCCTGATCGACATGGCCGGCGCCGCGACGCGCGACCCGCGCTTCGTCGATGATCGCGTGACGATCGACGAGCTGGACGCCTTGGCCATCGAAGTGTCGGTGCTCACGCCGCGGGCGCCGATCGCCGATCCGCTGAGCATGCGTGTCGGCGTCGATGGCATCTACATCACCGGCAGGCGGCTGGGCGCGCCCGTGGCCGGTTGCTTCCTGCCGGACGTCGCCACCGACTACGGCTGGGACGCGGCGACAACGCTGAGCATGTGCTGCGCCCACAAGCTCGGCCTGGACTCCGACGCCTGGCGGCCGCCGACCTCGCTGAAGTTCTACACCTTCCGATCGATGGTGATCCACGAATGAGCATCGAGCCGCTGAAGCCGACCGCCGAGTTCGACGCCGCGTGCCAGACGATCGGCCTGGCGCTGGAGCCGGCCGAGCGCGAGCGGCTCGGCCGATACCTCGCGCGGCTGCTGGAGACCAACCGGCGGTTCAACCTCACCGCGATCCGCGACCCGGCCGAGGCGTGGATGCGCCACGTGCTGGATTCGCTGAGCGTGCTGCCGCACCTGCCGACCGGCGATCGACCGCCGCAGATCATCGACATCGGCAGCGGCGGGGGCCTGCCGGGCATCCCGCTGGCGATCGCGCGGCCCGATGCGCGGTTCACGCTGCTCGAAGCCACGGGCAAGAAGGCGACGTTCCTCAAACAGACCGCGCAGGCGCTGGGCCTGAAGAACATCGCCGTGGTCAACGATCGGGCCGAGACGGTCGGCCGGGCCTCGGCGTACCGGCAGAAGTACGACGCGGCGATCGCCCGCGCGGTCGGGCCGATGCGCGTCATGCTCGAATACGCGCTGCCGTTCGTGAAGGTCGGCGGGCGCGTGCTGGCGATGAAGGGCCGCAAGGTCGAGCAGGAGCTGGACGAGGCCGGCGACGCGCTGATGCTCCTGGGCGGCGGCGCGGTCGAGGCCTACGAAGCCCTGCCGGGCCTGGCCGACGACGCGGTGATCGTTCAGATCACCAAAGACCGGCCGACGCCCGCCCAATACCCGCGCCGACCGGGCGAGCCCAAGGCCAATCCCCTGTGATCGTGTGGCGTACAATCGGACCATGCCCGTTGATGTGACCGACATCCTGGGTCCCGGCGGAGCGATCGCGCGGCGGCTGGGCGACGCCTATGAGCCCCGACCGCAGCAGATCGAGATGGCCGCGGCGGTCGATCGCACGCTCGACGATGCGGCGCACCTCGTTGTCGAAGCGGGCACCGGCGTGGGCAAGAGCTTCGCGTACCTGCTGCCGGCCATCCGTCGCGTGGTCGAGCACGAGCAGCGCGTCATCATCGCCACCCACACCATCTCGCTGCAGGAGCAGTTGATCGACAAGGACATCCCGCTGCTCAACGCGATCGTGCCCGAGGAGTTCACCGCGGTGCTGGTCAAGGGCCGGGGCAACTACATCTCGCTGCGGCGGCTGGGCATGGCCTCGCAGCGGCAGGACGGGCTGTTCACCGACCCCGCCGAGCTGCGCTCGCTGCACGCGCTGGAGGATTGGGCGTACGAAACCGACGACGGCTCGCTGGCGACGATGCCGCGTATCGAGCGGATGAGCATCTGGGACCGCGTACAGAGCGACTCGGGCAACTGCATGGGCCGCAAGTGTCCGCTTTACAACAAGTGCTACTACCAGCTCTCGCGCCGCCGGGCGGAGAACGCCGACATCCTCGTGGTCAACCACGCACTGTTCTTCGCCGACCTGGCGCTGCGGGCCGAGGGCGTGGGCTTTCTGCCGCCGTACGACCACGTGATCCTCGATGAGGCGCACACCATCGAAGACGTCGCGAGCGATCACTTCGGCCTGTCGCTGACCGAGGGCGGCGTGCGCCACCTGCTCGACACGCTCTACCACCCGCGCCATCACAAGGGTTACCTGAGCACGCTGCGGCTGCGGTCGCGCGACGATCAGAAAACGCTGGACAGCGCGGTGCATCAGGTTCTGCGTGCCCACGGCGCCGCCGACCGCCTGTTCGCCGACCTCGCCGACTGGCAGCAGCGTCACGGCCGGTCCAACGGCCGCGTACACGAGACGCACATCGTGGATGACACGCTCGCCGAGCAGCTTCGCGAGCTGAGCGTGTCGCTGAAGCTGCTGATGCCCCTGGCGAAGAGCGAGCCGGACAAGTACGAGCTGAACAGCTACATGGAGCGGGCCGCGGGATACGGCGCGACGCTCACCGCCTGGCTGGAGCAGAGCGTGAACGACGGCGTGTACTGGCTGGAGATCACCCAACGCGGCCGATCCCAGCGGGTCAAGCTCGCCTGCTCGCCGATCGATATCGGCACGGTGTTGCGGGAAAAGCTGTTCGGCCTGACCACCGCCAAGGGCGATCCGATCAGCGTCGTGATGACCAGCGCCACGCTCGCCACCACCGGCAGCCCGACCGATTCGCCCACACGCGAGCTGCGCGTGGTCAGCGAGGATGAGCAGGCACGCCAGGACATCCAGCCCGGCCCCGAATCGGCGCGCTCACCCGGGCGCGGCGATCCGTTCGATCACTTCCGCCATCGTGTGGGTTGCGACCGTGCCGAGGCGCTGCAGTTCGGCTCGCCGTTCGACTACGCCCAGGCGGCCAAGCTCATCATCGACAGCACGCTGCCGGACCCCGGCGACCGCGCGTTCGCCGCGGCGCTGGGCCCCAAGCTGCGCGACTACATCGAACGGACCGACGGCGGGGCGTTCGTGCTGTTCACCAGCTACGCCCTGCTGGACCAGATGGCCCAGTGGCTGCGGCCGCGGCTCAACGAGCTGGGCCTGCCGCTGCTGGTGCATGGGCAGGACGGGCCGCGCTCGGTGCTGCTCAAGCGCTTCCGCGCCGCCGGCGACGCCGTGCTGCTGGGCACCGACAGCTTCTGGCAGGGCGTGGATGTGCGCGGCCAGGCCCTGCGCAACGTCATCATCACCAAGCTGCCGTTCGCCGTGCCCGATCGGCCGCTGACCGAAGCGCGGATCGACCGCATCCGACGCCGCGGCGGCAACCCGTTCATGGACTACCAACTGCCCGAGGCGATCATCCGCTTCAAGCAGGGCTTCGGCCGGCTCATCCGCAGCAACCAGGACCGCGGCCAGGTCGTCGTGCTCGACAAACGCATGGTCACCAAGCCCTACGGCCGCAGGTTCATCCAGGCCCTGCCGCCGGTCACCATCGAGCGGGTGACGCGCTGATCGACGCCCGCGGGCGCATCGCATATCCTTTGGCCCAGGGCGCGATCCCACGGAGTCAAACCACCATGCTCAGCGAAGTATTCAAGGCCTACGACGTGCGGGGCGTGTACCCCGATCCGCTCAACGAAGACCTGGCGCGGCAGATCGGCTGCGCCGTCGGCACGTACCTGCGCCAGCAGGTCGAGGGTCGGGCCGCCAGCGACCCGATGCTCGAGCACATCGTCGTCGGCCGGGACATGCGAAAGAGCGCCCCTTCGATGTCCGATGCGCTGATCGAAGGCATCCAGCGATCGGGCGCGCACGTGATCGATCTGGGCATGGTCGATACGTCGTTCATCTACTTCGCGATCAACCACCTGGGCTGCGCCGGGGGCGTGATGGTGACCGCCAGCCACAACCCGCCGCAGTACATCGGGTTCAAGGTCTCCGCCCAGCACGCGGTGCCGGTGGGCAAGGAGACCGGGCTGGACCAGATCAAGCGCATCGCCGCGACGGTGGACCTGTCGCGCGCCGCCGGGTTCGAGCCCGGCCGCGTCGAGCAGCGCGACCTGTGGGACGCCTACAAGCAGCACGTCACCCAGTTCCTCAAGATCGACCGGCCGCTGAAGGTCATCGTCGACGCCTCCAACGGCATGGCGGGCAAGTTCATGCCCCTGCTGTTCGAAGACGCGAAGCACCTGGAAGTGATCGGCCTGAACTACGAAACCACCGGCGAGTTCGTTCACGACCCCAACCCGCTGGTCGCGGACAACATGACCATGACCCAGCAGGCGGTGAAGGAGCACGGCGCGGACCTGGGCGTCTGCTTCGACGGCGACGCCGACCGCTGCATGTTCACCGATGAAAACGGCCAACTGATCGCCGCGGACCTGCTGGGCGGCCTGCTCGCGGCGAAGTTCCTCGAAGAAGAATCGCCCGGCTCGGCCATCGTGTACGACCTGCGCGCCAGCAAGGCCCTTGTCGAGACCATCGAGCGGCACGGCGGCAGGCCCGTCCGCTCGCGCGTCGGCCACGTGTTCATGAAGCACCTGATGAAGCAGCACGACGCGGTGTTCGGCGCCGAGCTGTCCGCCCACGTCTACTACCGCAAGAACTGGTACGCCGACTCGGGCGCCATCACGCTCGCCGTCACGCTCAACCTGCTCGGCGATCAGCAAAAGCCCATGAGCGAGCTGATGAAGCCGATGCAGAAATACGCCGCGTCGGGCGAGACCAATTTCGAAGTGCTCGACAAGCGGATGGCGATGGACCAGATCGAGCAGACCTTCGCCGACCGGGCCGACATCGACGAGCTGGACGGCGTGACGGTCGATGCGTTCGACACCGCCGGCTGGTGGTTCAACGTCCGCCCGTCCAACACCGAACCGCTGCTGCGGCTGAACATGGAAGCCAAAGACGCCGCGACACTCGAGCAGATGTTCGAACAGGTCAAAGCCATGCTCGGCCAACCGGTCGCGGGGCACTGAAAAAAAGTCGCCAAATCCCCCCATATTGGGGCTTGTCCGCGGTTCGCTCGTGGTGCATACTGCTTGGAACAACACAGCGGTGGCGCGAGTTCCTCTCGCATCCTGCCCACCGCACCCCGGAAGACGAGTTGAGTGACGACACATGCCCCGTGTGAAACGGGGTTGAGTGTCGCGGGCAATCCCGGGGGCCGTCGGGGTTGCTTGAAGACAAGTGAATACACAGCCGCCGTGCGCCTGGCCGCGCACGGTGCGCGATCACCACGCCGATGAACGTGATGATGGAAAGTTGATGCAACCAGGCACCCAAGAAAGGAGAACGCCCAATGTCGCAGGAACTCGGGAAGTGAGGGCTTGCATCAGTGGAAGAGCGACAAGAGATCGCGGACGCCGAAGGTCGACGCCCGCAGTCAATTTCGCAACGGGAAACCGGCCCACTCCGGTTGA
>CAZUHK010000123.1:0-9955 GCA_964620345.1 uncultured Planctomycetaceae bacterium | reverse complement strand
CGCACACCTTGCCGCTAAAGCGGACAAGGTGTGGCACCCGTCAGACGCGACGCAACGCTGCAACCTGCTCTAAGGACCGACCCGCACCCATCGGACCACGTCCTGGCCCGAGGGATAGGGGAACTCGTCCATGACCTGGGCCAGCAGGTGCGGCGCGACCGCCTCGAACCGACTCTCCCGCCCCACGTGCACGGCGCTGCCGCGCCACAGCGGCTTGTCCATCCGCTGCGCGTCGTACACGTACACCGCCACGGCGTTGGCATGGATCAACGCATCGAAGCCCGCGACCTGGTCGGGGTTGTCCGACGCGGCGCGGCTCAGTGCCGGGGGCACGTGAAACGCGCGCCGGCCGAAGCAGTAGTCCACGCTCACCACCAGCCGCGGATCGTTGGGCTGCCAGACGTAGCCCTTGTCGATCATCGCCTGCCGCGCCATCACGCCGGTGGCGTCGAGCAGGCGCAGGTCGTCGTGCGTGCTGACCAGCGGCGTTTGCTCGGCCAGCGGCATGTACCCGTTGCGCTGCACGTACGCATCCAACGCCCCGCCGACCCGCCGCTGCAGCCATTGGGCCCGCGGCGCGTTGGCCGGCTGATGCACCACCGCGAACCGCTGCATCCGCAACTGCCGCCCGCTCAATTCCCCCTCGCTTGCCACCTCCACGCGCAAAACCGTCGGCGTGCAACCCGCGCCCACCAGCCAAAGCCCCATCATGGCCAGACCCACACGCACCATCACCGCTCCGTGCAATCGCCTGCTCGCGCCTTATCGGCATCCTTCCAGCCCCACTTGACGCCCCACCGCCCAGCAGCCGCCACTCACCCCAAGCCCGCGTCTGAGCGAATCTGCGAGCGAGGGCCGGGATTCGGGGACCGCCGCGCCTCACTGCCTGATCGCGGCGCCGACCGCCGGGGCCGTGCCCCCGCGGTAGACCAGCCACACGCCGATCCCCGCCACCGCCAGGCCCAGCAGGTCCGTTCCGGTCACCGTGTCGCCGAACGCGACCCACGCCATGAGCATCGTCACCGGCGGGCTTAAATAGAACAGACTCGCCACCCGCGTGGCCGCCTGTTTCACCAGCAGCCGCCACATGGTCCAGTACGCCCCGAGCGACACCGCGACGATCAGCCAGGCCATGGTCGCGACGAACGGCCACGCCCAGCGCGTCGCGAATCCCTCGGCCCACCACGCCGGCGCAAGCACCGCCAGCGTCGTCGCGACGCTCTGGATGAACAGCGTCTTGTCCAACGCCAGCGGCCGGGTCGTGCCCCGTCGATTCCACCGGCGTTGCAGCAGACTCGCGATCGTGATCCCCAGCACCGACCCGAACGGCAACAGGTACCCCACCGCCGACACCTGCCGGTCAACGCTCAGCCGCGCCCCGACCGCGATCGCCACCCCGCAAAAGCCCAACAGCAGCCCCGCCCATTGGCGTGGGGCCGTCCGCTCGCCCGCCACCAGCCCCGAAAACGCGCCGGTCAGCAGCGGCTGCAACGCCGTGACCAACGCGATGATGCCCACCGGCACCGCCATGTCGATCGCCACCAGCACGCAGCCCAGCCACACCCCGTGCGCCAGCACGCCCACCAACGCCGTGCGCCCCACCGTTTGCAGGCCGGGCCAGGTCCATCGCCCCGTCGCGATCAGCCAGCCCCCCAGCAACCCGCTCAATGCCATGTACCGCCACAGCAGCAGCGTCCACGGCCCGGTGTAAGGCAGGCCGTACTCGGCACCGATGAAGCCGGAGTTCCACAACAGGACGAACAACAGCTCCAGGCCAAGCAAGCCGCCAATCGAAGCAGTCAAACGCATGCGGTTTCCCGAACAGGCGGAGAAAAGATGTTATCCGACGCCTCGAGGTTCCGTGGTGTTCTGGATGCCTGGGTTCAGCGTCGCGGCTTGGCCTCGCTGCGGATCTGCTCCAGCGTCGCCAGCAGTTCGTCGGCGACCTGCTTGTGGCCGGTGATCCGGTTGTCCATTTCTTCGGGGTCGGCGTGCATGTCGTACAACTGCATCGGCGGGGCGTGGTCGGCGACCGCGTCGTCGGGCAGGGACCAGCCGCCGGAGCCGGGGCCTTCGACGAGCTTCCACTGGCCCGATCGAATCGCGAATCGGCCGGTGACCGAGTGGTGCACGGTGTGCTCGCGCAGCGTGCGGTCGTGCTCGCCGCGGAGGTAGGGGCTGATGTCGATGCTGTCTTGGCCGGCGTCGTCGGGCGTCGTCGTGCCGGTGATGGCCGCGGCGGTGGCCAGCAGGTCGGTCAGGCAGATGGTCTGATCGCAGGTCGAGCCGGGCTCGATGACGCCGGGCCAGCGGGCGAGGAAGGGCACGCGGTGGCCGCCGTCCCACGCGTCGGACTTCTGCCCGCGGTAGATGTGGTTGGAGCGGTGGCCGAAGTCGCGCTCGAAATCGAAGTCGGTGGGCGTGCCCGCGTCGCCGCGCAGGTGCGCGCCGTTGTCGGAGGTGACGATGACCAGCGTGTCGTCGGCCAGGCCATGGCGGTCGAGCGCTTCGAGGACCCGGCCGATCGACCAGTCGTGCTCGACCACGAAGTCGCCGTACGGGCCGCAGTCGCTTTGGCCGACGAACGGCTTGCGCGGCACGTGGGGCGTGTGGGGCGAGGGCATCGGGAAATACAGCAGGAACGGCGTGTGGCGCGCCTCGCGCGCATGGTCGGCGATGAACTGCTCGGCCCGCATGGTGAACTCCAGCAGGCACGTCTCGTGCTCAAGCCCCGGCGCGCACTGGCCGGCGCGCCAGAACGCCGGCCGCGGCGATTCGTCGCACGTCCGCATCGGACCGCCGATCACCTGGCCGTTCTCGATATAGCAGTACGGCGGAATGTCCAGCGACGCGGGGATGATGAACGAGTAGTCGAACCCCACCGTGTGCGGCCCGGTGTGGAGCGGCCGGTCGTAGCGGACCGGCGGCGCTTCGTGCCAGCTTCGCTGCGTGAACGGCCGATCGTCCGCCTCGCCGTCGATCGACCAGCCCAGGCCCAGGTGCCACTTGCCGATGCACGCGGTGCGGTAGCCCCGGCTTTGCAACATCGATGCGATGGTCGTGCGGCCCGGCTCGATCAGCAGGTCGTCGTACCCGCCCAGCACGCCGGACTTCAGGTGCCCGCGCCACGCGTACCGCCCGGTCAGCACGCCGTACCGCGTCGGCGTACACACCGCGGAGTTCGAGTGCGCATCGGTAAACGCCATGCCCTGCGTCCGCAGCCGATCGGTGAACGGCGTGGGGATCTTCGAGTCGCCGTTCAGGCAACTCACATCCCCATACCCCCAGTCGTCGGCGAGGATGTACACGATGTTGGGGCGCGCGGTGGGCATGGGTTGAGGTCGCTTGCGGCTTTGCGGCATGGGCGCGTGGGCGCGTGGGCGACCGGTTTGTCCGGCGCGCGGGCGCGAAGCCGCGTGCGGCGGGGCGTCAGAACTGCAGCGGGTTGGCGCCCGGGCCTCCGGCCTGGCCCGGCTCGATCACGCCCGCGGCCTGCGGGTCCACGCCGCCGGCTTCGGTCGTGATCGTCGTGACCACCTTCCGCAGCAGGTCCACGTAGTCCATCTGCGCCTGCTGCATGGCGCGGACCTTGAGGTTCATCGCGACCTGGGTCTGCAGGTCTTCGAGCTTCTTCTTGTCCGCCACCTCGATGGGCTTTTGCTGGGCCTGCTTCTGGGCGACTTCCTGAATCGCGCGGTTGAAGTCGGTCAGCAACCGCTGGGCTTCGATGTCGTTGTCCAGGGCCTTGGCCGCGTCGTCGAAGCGCTGGGCCGCGGCGTGGTCGCCGACCAGCTTGCCCAAATCTTTCGCGGCCTGTTCGATCTCTTGCGTCGTGGGCATGGGGTTCGTCCTGCGTGCTTGCGGGGAGCTTGACCGGGCCAATCCTACACGAAGCACCGCGGCGATTCGACACGCGTCACTCGGCCTCGTCGGTCAGGTTCGGCCCGATCGGCACCTTGGCGCGGATGCCCAAGTAGTGAATGTTCACCAGCGTGTGGTTGTTCGTCGCCTTCGCACGCTGCCAGAACAGCCGCAGCATGTGTTCGACGCGCTGGGCCTGGGTCGGCTCGGTCACCAGGTTGTTCTGCTCGTGCGGATCGTCGTCGAGGTTGTACAACTCGTCGTAATCGAACCCGTTGAGCACGTATTTCCAGGGGCCATCCCAGATCACGCGTTGCTCGGCGAAGAACCGCGCCCCCCAGTACTCGGCCAGGCCGGTCTGATATTCATCCGCCTTGCCATCGGCATCGGCCAGCAGCGGCACAAACGAGCGGCTGTCGGGCACGTCGATCGGCTCGGCGCCGGCCAGCTCGCACAGCGTCGGGCAAAGGTCGTGCAGCCCGACGCGCGCGTTGACCGACCGGCCGCCTGCGATGCCCGGCCCGGCGAGGGTCATCGGGATGTGATACACGCTCTCGAAGGCGCTGACGTTCTTGCAGTACAGCCCGTGCTCGCCCATCAAGTCGCCGTGATCCGAGCAGAGCACGATGATCGTGTTGTCGAGCTGCCCGGCCTTGTCGACCTGGTCGATCAGCTTGCCGAACTGCTCGTCGATCTCGGTCACGCTGGCGTAGTAGCAGGCGATCGCTTCGCGATGCTGCTGGTCGGTCATGTGGGCGTAGGCGCCCGCGGCCTTGCGGTAGAGGTTGGGCTGGCCCAGGCCATCGTCCCGCAGCGTGGGCGGCAGGGCGATCTTGTCGGGCTTGTATTGCTTGTATGCCTTCTCACCGCAGACGTAGGGATCATGCGGCTTGGAGGTGGAGACCATGCAACACCACGGCCCTTCGCCGCTCATCGCCTGGCTGAGAAAATCACCGGCCATCGCGGTGGTCACGCCCAGCGAGCGCTGCTCGACGGGCACGCGCGTCACGCCGTAGTGCGGGCTGGCCTCAAACCCACGCGGTTGGTCGATGTCCAAACGCATCACCCACGGATCGCCGTCGAACTGGCCGACGGCTTGGGCGTGCTGCTTCCACCGCTCGCCGCCCGCCGCGCCGTTGGTCTGCCAGCCGAAGTCCTCCAGCTTGTTCGTGCGTTCGACATGCCACTTGCCGAAGTAGCCGGTGGCGTAGCCGGCATCGGTCAGGCGCTGGGCGAAGTGGGGGTGCTCGGTGCGCAGGGCGGACTGGTCGGGATCCACCGCGTGGGTGACGGTGAGCACGCCGTGGTTGTGCGGCAGCAGCCCGGTCATCATCGAAGCGCGGCTGGGCGAGCAGATGGCGTTGGGCGCGTAGCCGTGCTCGATCCGAAGCGCCCGCTGGTGCAGCTTGTCGAAGTGGGGCGTGATGCACGGGTGGTCGGGCGCGACCACATCGCCGCGGAGCTGATCGCACATGAGAATGAGGATATTGGGCTTGGCCATAGGCCTGACAGTTTAGCGGCTGTGATGCTAGGATGCACCCATGACCACGCCACGTGCATTGATTCTGCGATCGGCCGGGACCAACTGCGACGTGGAGCTGGCCCATGCCTTTGAGCTGGCTGGCGCCGCGCCGATTTTCATGCACCTCAACGCGCTGGTCCACGAGCCGACGACGCTGCACGGGTTCGACCTGCTGGGCATCCCCGGCGGGTTCAGCTACGGCGATGACATCGCCGCGGGCCGCATCCTGGCCAACCGCATCCGCCATCGGCTGATGGACGATCTGAAGAAGTTCGTCGCCGAGGGCAAGCCGATCATCGGCATCTGCAACGGCTTCCAGGTGTTGGTCAAAACCGGCTTGCTGCCGGGCTTCGGGGACGACGATGACCGGCAAACCGCGACGCTGACGGACAACGCCAAGCCGCGCTTCGTCGATCGCTGGGTGGGCCTGCGGGCCGCGCCGAGCAGCCCGTGCATCTGGACCAAGGGGCTGGACGAGCCGTTCGACCTGTGCATCGCCCACGGCGAGGGGCGGTTCGTCGCGCCCGAGCGGGTGCTCGATCAGCTCGAGGCCCGCGGCCAGGTGGCGCTGCGGTACACGCACAACCCCAACGGATCGATGCGCGACATCGCGGGCGTGTGCGACCCGACCGGCCGGGTGCTGGGCCTGATGCCCCACCCCGAGCGCGACCAGCACCCGACCAACGAACCGGCCTGGACCCGCGACGCCGACCTCACCGCCACCCCCGCGGGCCTTGGCCTGTTCCACAACGCGGTGGCTCATGTCCGCGGGAAAACCGCGGAGGCGCCGAGTAGCGCGGAGCAACGCGAAGCCGCCCTTTAGCAGGAAACCTTTCCGCGGCTTGGCGCGCCCTTCGCGCCTCCGCGGTGAATCGAGATCACACAAATGTTCAACGATCCGATCCAATCCGTGATGGACCGCGTCGATGCCCTGCGGCACGAGGTGAACGATCACTGGCAGATCCCCAAAGACCAGGCGCTGGTGCTTTCGCAGATCGTGCGGATCGTGCGGTGCCGCAGCGGTGTCGAAATCGGCGTGAGCTACGGGTACTCGACGCTGCACCTGGCCGCGGCGCTGCGCGAGGCGCACGGCCACCTGCACGCGGTCGAGCGAGCCGACAAGAAGGTCAACGCCGCGACCGCTCACCTCACCGAGGCCGGGCTGATCGACACCGTCACCATCCACCCCGGCGACGCGCTGCAGGTGCTGCCGACGCTACAGCCGGCCGAGCCGATCGACTTCGTCTTCATCGACGCGACGAAGGAAGAAGCGGTCGAATACCTGCGCCTGCTGATGGACAAGCTCGCGCCGCGCGCGATCATCATCGCGGACAACACCGGCAACCTCGCCGAGCGGATGGCGCCGTACGTCCACCACGTCCGCGGCCTGCCCGGCGCGGTCAGTTGCGATGTGCCCGTGGGCAACGGCTTCGAGCTGACGGTGTTGAGCAGAGAGACGTAGAAAAGCAGAGACGCAGAGACGAAGTAACAGACATTCCATCGCCCGAATTTTCTCTCCGTCTCTTCGCCTCTACTCCCCCACCACGCACACGATCTTGCCGGTCACGTGGCGGTCTTCGAGTTCGCGGTGGGCGTCGGGGATCTGTTCGAGCGTGATCGTCTTGGCCACGTGCGGCTTGAGCTTGCCGGCGTCGGCGAGCTCGGCGGCGGTCGTGAGGATCTCGCCGTGGCTTTCCATGTTGATCCCGTAGATCGGCGGGACGCCCATGAACTCCAGGTGCAGCGTCGCGTTCTTTCTGAACAGCAGCTCGTGCACCTGGTCGGTCTTTGTATGCACGATCGACACGACCCGGCCGTTGATGCCGATCGCGTGGAAACATTCGATCAGCGCCTCGCCGCCGACGCAGTCCAGCGCGACCGACACGCCTTGGCCGTCGGTCAGTTGCTTGATTTGCTCGACCACGTCGGCTTCGCGGTAGTTGATCACCTCGTCGGCGCCGCACTGTTTGCAGAGCTTGATCGATTCGTCGCGGCCGGCGGTGGTGATGGTGCGGTTGCCGTGGGCGCGGCAAAGTTGCAGGGCGATGTGCCCCACGCCGCCGGCGCCGCCCTGGATGAACACCGTCTCGCCCGGGTGCATCCGCGCCCGGCTGTGCAGCGATTCCCACGCGGTCAGCGTCACCAGCGGCAGCGCCGCGGACTCGACCACGCTCAGCGTCTCGGGCTTGAGCGCCGCGGTTCGTTCGTCCACCAGCACGTACTGGGCGTACGCGCCGTTGCGCCCGATCGACGGCGAGGCGTAGATCAGGTCGCCGGCCTTGAACCGCTGGCAGTCCGGCCCGAGGCCCACGACCGTGCCGCACACGTCGTAGCCCAGCACCAGCGGGAACTGCCGGTCCATCCCCAGCCCGCTCGAACGCACCTTGTAATCGACCGGGTTGAGCGCGACCGCGTTCACTTCGATCAGCAGGTCGCGGCCGGTCGGCTCGGGCCGGTCCAGCTCGATCAGTTGCAGCTTGTCCGCTTGGCCGGTCTCGTGAATCGCCATCGCACGCATGAAGTCACCTCGTCGAGCATCATACCGCACGGCGCCGCGACGATTCCACGACGATGCTTGCCCCCCTGCACAAACCGGCGAACAATGCCCGCATGAACATCAACCCCGAAAAGATCGCCCAACCCGACCACCCCATCCTCCCGGTCCTGGCCGAGCGGTACAGCCCGTACGCCTTTGATCCCAAACCGATCGACCGCGAAAAGTTGCGAAGCTGCCTCGAAGCGGCGCGCTGGGCCGCGTCGAGCTACAACGAACAGCCGTGGCGATTCATCCTCGCCGTGCGCGAGGATGAACAGGCCTTCCAGGCGATGCTCGGCTGCCTGGTCGAGCCCAACCGCGCCTGGGCCCACAACGCCGGGGCACTGATCATCACCACCACCAGGCGCACGTTCAGCAAGAACGACAAGCCCAACCGGGTGTGCGAGCACGACGTGGGCCTGGCCGCGGCGAACCTGACCCTCCAGGCCCAGGCGCTGGGCCTGCACGTGCATCAGATGGCCGGGATCGACATGACCGCCTGCAGAGTGACCTACAAGATCCCCGAGGGCTTCGACCCGATGACCGCCATCGCCATCGGCCACGCCGCCGACCCCGCGAGCTTCGACAACGAAGAACTCGCCCAGCGCGACAAGGGCCCACGCACCCGCATGCCGCTGCACGAATGGGTCTACACCGGCAGGTTCGGCGAGGCATCGGGCATCGTGGGTTGAGAAGATCACCGCAGCGGCGCGCAGGCGAACACAGACGCAGCAGAATGGCCGGATAGAAAAAACACCGCCTCTGGGGTCTGGTTCGGCCCCCGTGACGCTGTGGTAATCCCCTTCCTCACACGCTACAACATCGCATCATGACCCACGCCAAGCCGCGCATCCTGACCGGCGACACGCCCACCGGCTCGCTGCACCTGGGCCACTACGTCGGCTCGCTGGAAAACCGCGTCGCCCTGCAAGACCAGTACGACTGCTACTTCCTCATCGCCAACGTCCACGCCCTGACCACGCGCTCAGACAAGACCGACGAGGTCCGACGCGACACGATCGAGATCGTCAAGGACTGGATCAGCGTCGGCATGGACCCGCGCAAGAGCACGTTCGTCCTGCAGAGCGAGGTGCCCGCGATCGCCGAGCTGACGTGGTACTTCGCGATGCTCCTGGGCTTCGGCCGGCTGATGAAAAATCCGACGATCAAGGACGAGATCCGCGTCAAGGGCCTGGAGGACAAGTACAGCTTCGGCTTCCTGATGTACGCCGTCGGCCAGATCGCGGACATTCTGAGCTTTCGCGCCGACCTGGTGCCCGTCGGCGAAGACCAGGTGCCGCACATCGAAATGACCCGCGAGATCGCCCGGCGGTTCAACCAGACCTACTGCGGCGTGTCGGGCGACGTCGCCGACGAAGACCACCCGGCCGGCGGCGGCGTGTTCCCCATCCCTCAGGCGAAGATCGGCCGCATCTCCCGCCTCACCGGCACCGACGGCACGCACAAGATGAGCAAGTCCCTGGGCAACGCGATCCTCTTGAACGACACGCCCAAGCAGGTGCAGAAAAAGTGCAACAAGATATACACCGGCCGCGGCACCATGGACGACCCGCCGGTGATCGAGGGCAACACCGTCTTCGAATACCTGCACATCTTCCACCCCGACGCCGCGAAGGTCGATGAACTCAAGGCCGACTACGCCGCGGGCAAGGCCGGCGATGGCGACTGCAAGAAAGAACTGGGCCGCGCGCTCAACGACTTCCTCGACCCGATCCGCACCCGCCGCGCCGGGGTCAGCGACGACGACGTGCTGGACATACTCAAGGCCGGCGCGGCGAAGGCCAACGCGGTCGCGGAGCAGACGCTCTACGACGCGAAGCGCGCGATGCGCTTCGACTTCTTCAAGCGCGGGCTGAGTGTTAGCAGCTAATCCTTGGCTTTGAGATACCGCTTCCTGAACGCGTCGATGCCGAGTTCGCCGAGGTGGAGGATGTGCATCAGTTCGCCGGTGTCGGAGAAGTCGTAACCGTTCACACTCCTTGGCGAGTTGGCAGGGGATGATCCGATAACCATGG
>CAZUHK010000122.1:0-9957 GCA_964620345.1 uncultured Planctomycetaceae bacterium | reverse complement strand
CCATGGTTATCGGATCATCCCCTGCCAACTCGCCAAGGAGTGTGAACGGTTACCAACGGCTAATAATTCGGGCTACAGCAAACTCCCCGACGACTTGCGGGCGGAGCTGCCTCTCAAACGCATCTGGACGGTGGCGATGACGGACGTTGAGCGTTGAGCGTTGGACTCCGGTGCGCGGTTGTGCCCGATCTCGCTGCCTGCGAGTCCAAAGCCACCTGCCGGAATCGAACCGGCAACCTTCGCTTTACAAAAGCGGTGCTCTGCCAATTGAGCTAAGGTGGCTAGCTGCTGTTGATCGCTGAGTTTACGAGGTTTGCTTGTGTCCTGTCCACCTTCGGTTGCGTCGGAAGTCGCGCCACTTTGGCCGAACAGGGCCTGGCCAGCCGCTTGGTTGACATAGCGGGCATCGACTCGCGTATCGGATTTTATCATCGTGGTGATGCGGGGAAGGACCAGCCCACGCCTGAACGGCGTGCCGAGGCGAACGGGAATGCACCGGTCCTGCTCTGTGTTCTCCAACCCGCGGCAAAGCGAAAGCCGCTACCGTTCACGCGTGGTGGCAAACACTTCACGGCAAACCCCGCTTGCCTCTTGACGAGGATGCCTGGAAGTTCCAGAATCATCGTCTTATGGTTCTTGTGGCCAGCCGCATCGCAGGACAATACAGGCACAGGAATCGTGTGGAGTTGCCGGTATAAGCCCCCGTCTTCGGACAAGTCTTTTTTGTGAGCAGTACCCCTTGCGAATAGAAATCAAGCTGGATGACACGACGGGTCAGATTCTGCGGATTCATGACACTGTCCGGGATCGGACGGTGCTCGAATTCGGTGCCGGTCACGAATTCGAACTGAACAACACCGCGGTCCCCACCGAGGTCGTCGATCACGCGGATTGCTGGGGCGGGCTGAAGACGGTTTTCGATATCAAGTGCTGGGAGGGTTATCTCACCGGTGCCCGCTACCGTCTGGAAAGGGTTGTCGTGCCCGGTGGTCAGGGCAATCACATCGGCCCGACCAACGCGGTGCACTTTCGCCACACCCTGGCGCGCGTGCCCTGGGGTGATTACACCAAGCCACTGGACGACCTTTGGAACGTGCCGATCGAAGCGCCGGATCTGATCAAGTCGGTGAAAGTGCTGTGCGCGCCGACCGGCCTGTTCGGTCCCGATACCCGCATGCGCGCCGTGGCCATCGGCGGCAGTGGGCCGCGCGAGCATGTCTCCCTGGAAGAAGGCCCGATCAAAGCGGTCTTGCCCTGGCTGAAAACCAGTTTTCGCACCACCTTTCCCGGCCAGAGCACGGTGCCCGGCGCCCTGTATTTCGACCCGGTTGACCAGAGTTGGGTATGGATCGTCGTGCGTCACCCGGACATCGGCGGCGAAATCGAGTATCGCGAAGATGGCCAGTCCTTCCGTTTTCTTCCGTACCGGGACATGAAGGTCCACGACTTGCTTTGCCTGCCCGACGTCTCGATTTACTACGGCAAGGGCTTGGAAGAAGCCGATCGCTGCATGGCCAACTTCTTCGATCTGTACCAAGAGCCGCCGGCGTGGTGGTACAACACCTGCTGGTTCTGGCTGCACACTTTTTGGCAGCCGGACATGAATTTCGAAAAGGCCCGCGAAGGCGTGAAATTGCTGATGGACGACTGCGGGGTGAAGGGATTCGGCTTGTCGATTCACGACCTGCCGCTGGCCGGTGCGGACTGCGAAGCGCGTTCACGCAAGGCGTCGCCACATCTCGGTGGCGATGACGGCGCGCGGCAACTGGTCGATTTCATCCACAACCGCGGTGGTCACACCTACATGTGGATGGCCCGTTACGGCAAACTCGGCGCCGGTGGCCCGACGCTATGGCGCGACAACTGGGCGATGAAAGGCATCGACGAACGCGCGGTGGGCAACAACGTCTTTCGGATCTGCGATGCGCTGAGCCCCGGTTATCGCCAGGACATGCACAAGTGGATCGATTACACGATCAACGATCTGGGCATTACCGGTATTTTCTGGGATAGCGCATTCCAGCCCTATCCACCCAATTTCTCTGCGGCTTCCAAAGACTGGCTCAATTTCCCCGGCGAAGCGATCGCCGGCCCGTCCAGTCTGTATGAAGAGATCTACCGCTTGGGCAAGAAGCACAACCCCGACTTTTTCATGTGGGGCGAGGGCATCAGTACCGAACGCGTGAGCAACGCCTTCGCGGTCGACAATCCCACTCACGGCGAAAGATCCGGGCACGAACTGATGCATCGCCTCGCCCACGCCGGACCACGCCGCTTGGTCTGGCGGTCGTGCTGGACTCAAGACGTCAGCGGCGCTTTTCCGTTTATCAAACCACAGGCGGATCTCCACCGCACCTTGGAATCCGGCTTTTACCGCGACGTGGCCGCCGACCCCATGAACCGCTGGCTATGCCAAGCCGTCGCCCAACGGGGTTGTCGGCAGGCACGCGGCATCGCGGACGGCATCGCGGTGCTCGACGACATCGTGGTTGTGCCCGACCATAAAGCTCTGTGGAAGACAGTCGTCGTGCCCACGGAACTGGCCCGTGGCACGGGGCTCAAGAACCTGCTTAGTGGAGCCGAAGTCAAAGGCCGCGAGTGCGCGGGCGGCGTCGAATTCGCCATTGATGCCGCGGGGCCGTGGCAGATGGTTTGACCCAAACGCAAGGCGCCGACCGACTCTCAATGACAACCGCATCGGCAACCTCCAACCTTGACGGCGACCGTTTGGGCTGTGACGGCCGACATGGGCGGGGCGGTGACGCCATGTCCGATCGAACGGCCGGGTCGGCAACAATCGCGCCTCGCCGCCGATCGATCGGGGCGGGGACTGGACAACGATCGGCTTTTGTGCGAGAAGATCGAATGGAAGTTGATCGAGCGACTGTTTCACAATCACGCGGCTAGGGTGTGGTTCAAGTGGGTGGTCCGCAACCAGGTTGAACCCCACGAATGCCGGTTCTTGTTCACCGGCGAATGATCCGGGCGATCTTGTCGATCCGGTCGATCCGGTTCGGTCCAAACACTCCTTCGTGGTTTTCATCCGATGCCCAACGACACCGACAAGCCGCTGGATTTCATCCGCCAGGCCATCCGCGAAGACCTCGACGCCGGCCGGTACGACCGCGTCGTCACCCGCTTTCCCCCCGAGCCCAACGCCTATCTGCACATCGGCCACGCCAAGGCGATCGGCATCAACTTCTCGATCGCACAGGATTTCGCCGGCCACACCAACCTCCGCTTCGACGACACCAACCCGCTGACCGAAGAGCAACGCTACATCGACGCGATCCGCGAGGACGTCGCGTGGCTGGGCCACCGGTGGCAGAACGAATGTCACGCCAGCGACTACTTCGGTCAGCTCTACGAGTGGGCGATGATGCTTACCCGCGCCGGCCTGGCGTACGTGGATGAGCCGAACCCCGAGCAGATCAGTCAGTCGCGCGGCACGCTCAAGGCGCCGGGCACGCCGTCGCCCCACCGCGATCGGCCGATCGAGCAGAACGTCGAGCTGCTGGAGCGGATGCGCGGCGGCGACTTCGCCGATGGGGCGCGCGTGCTGCGGGCGAAGATCGACATGGCCGCGCCGAACATGAACCTGCGCGACCCGATCATGTACCGCGTCCTCCACGCCCAGCACCCGCACGTGGGCAATCAGTGGTGCATCTACCCCTCGTACGACTGGGCGCACGGCCAGAGCGACTGGGTCGAGGGCGTGACCCACTCGCTGTGCTCGCTGGAGTTCGAGGACCACCGGCCGCTGTACGACTGGTTTCTGGATCGGCTGATCGAGCTGGGCGCCACCAGCCCCCACGCCGAGTACCGGCCGCGGCAGATCGAGTTCGCCCGGGGCAACATCACTTATACGATCGCGTCCAAGCGGCGGCTGATCGAGCTGATGAACGCCGGCCATATCGCCGACTTCGACGACCCGCGCACCACGACGCTGCGCGGCATGCGGCGGCGCGGGTACACGCCGCAGGCGATCCGCCGATTCTGGGAAGAGGCCGGCATCGCCAAGCGCGTCAACAACATCCAGTTCGCCAAGCTCGAACAGGTGCTCCGCGACGACCTGAACAAAAAGGCCCTGCGCCGCATGGCCGTGCTCGATCCGATCAAGCTCGTCATCACCGATTACCCCGAAGACATGGTCGAGATGATGGACGCGGTGAACAACCCCGAGGACGACGCGGCCGGCAGCCGGCAGGTGCCGTTCAGCCGCGAGCTGTTCATCGAGCGCGACGACTTCATGGAAGATGCGCCTAAAAAGTTTTTCCGCCTCGCCCCCGGCCGCGAGGTGCGCCTGCGCTACGGCTACTGGGTCACGTGTACCGACGTGGTGAAAGACGACGCGGGCAACATCGTCGAGCTGCGCTGCACGCACGACCCGCAGACGCGCGGCGGCGACAACCCCCCGCCGGATGCCCAGGGCAACGTCCGCAAGGTCAAGGGTACGCTGCACTGGGTCAGCGCCGCGCACGCCATCCCGGCCCAGGTGCGGCTGTACGACCATCTGTTCACCGCCGAGAACCCGCTGGATGCCCCCGATGGCGGCAGTTGGCTGGACAACGTGAACACCCAATCGCTGCGGAGCGTCACCGCATACTGCGAGCCGGCCCTGGCCGAGGCGACCGTCGGCGAGCACTGCCAGTTCGAGCGCATCGGCTACTTCACGCCCGACCCCGACGGCCAGCCGGGCCGGCCCGTGTTCAACCGCACCACCACCCTGCGCGACAGTTGGGCGAAGCAACAGAGCAAGTGAGCGTCGACGATGATGTCAGCCGCCCCCCCCGCTCCATTAAAAAACCGCCCACAGGCGGCCTTCCAATCGGGGCGACTGTCATGGCGTCGAAACCCTCTGGCGACGCTTGCTCGATGACCGGGCAAATGCTGGGTCACGAGCGAGCAATTGCTGGGTCAGGGCCATGCAGTTTAAGTCTTGTGATGTGTAACGTAAATCGGCTCAGTTGCCGGCCGCCCGCGGAAACGGGCTACCAACCGACATCACGATTATCCATCGCGAGCGTCGCCGGTCAACTGCAGGCGCTGGCTACGCAGCATCGACTTACAGTAGGTCGTGCGGATGATCTAACCGCCACTGCGCCGCCTCAACGGCATCACCATTGAACGTGTCGGGGTGACGAACCACGATGGCCTCGAAGGTGAGATCGAGTTGATTACGATCGCGGAGCGCTTTGAAGCCCTGTTGGAGATCGGGGCTATCCCCTGTCCCAGAAAGTGGAAAGGAGAAAGTAGACCGCAGGAGAGGCCCTGGCGTTCGTGGACGTTGGTGTGCCCATAAAAGCGTCTGCCTCTTCTCTACTGTCTACTTTCTCCTCTCTCCTGCTCTATTCGCCTTTGGCGAATCGGGGCGAGAGGATTAAAATCTTCGACCTCCTGACCCCCCAGTCAGGCGCGCTAACCAAGCTGCGCTGCGCCCCGCGATGTCGGTTGGGTCATGCTATTGCCGGGCCGGGGTGGGCGGTAAGATTCGGCGATCACTCGCGGGCATCTTCGGCTTGCTCGTCGGGCTGGGGCGGCGGGGCGTCGTGGGCGACGAGGGTTCGCGCGGCCTGGTCGCCCATGCGCTGACGGGTGGGCGAGAGCACCACGGTCAGGGCCAGGGGCCACAGCAGCAGTTCGAGCAGCTTGACGGCGTTGCGCGCGGCGATCGCGCCGATGCCCGGGCGGCGGCCTTCGTAGTCGGTCACGCGGATGCCGACGAGGCGCTTGCCCAGCGACTGGCCGGCGATCATCTCGCCGACCGTGCCGTGCACGCAGGTGATCGCCACGACCAGCAGGGCCGGCACCTTCGCCGCCCAGTTGTCCGAGAAGCTCAGCCACGGCCCGAGGACGGCCAGCGGGTCGGCGATTCGCACGATGGCCATGGTGAGGATCATCGCCGGTGCCAGGTCGATCGCCAGCGCGGCGACGCGCCGGCTCATCGGCGCGATGGCGAGCGTGTCGGGCAGCTTGATCTGCCAGGGCCGATTGCCCGGGCGCAGGGCCAGCACCATCGTCACCAGCAGCACGAAGAACAGGCCGTAGGTGATGTACTGCTGATTGGTTGCCCAGGCCGGCCACGGCTCGACGCGCAGGGACAGCGTGGCCGGCCTCGCATCGGGCGGGCGGCGCAGGTCGCGCATCACGAGCGTGGGCGGGTCGAGGTCGAACAGCAGCGCGGCGTGATCGGCGTAGCCGGTGGCGATCCAGCGTGTGTCGGCGTCGGCGTCGGGCGGCGGGGCGATGCGGCCGGCGTCCAGCACGCGGTCGCGGTCGACCAGGCGCAGCGCGAGCCGGTCGTCGTCGGTCGGGTCGATGATGAGCAGTTGCCCCCAGGCGTGGGCGGCGGCGAAGCGTTCGCTCACCGTCAGGTCGATCGGTCGGGCGGTCCAGCGGTCGTCGGCGTGGCGGTGGGCGGTGAGCGAGCCGTCGGCGTCGCGTGCCAGGAGCGTGAGCGTGGCGCCGCCGGCGATCAGGCGGATCGGGGCATCGTCGTCGATCGCCTCGGGCAGGGCTGTGGCGTGCCATCTGACGCCGGCGGGGCTGAGCAGCTCGCGGCGAGGGTCTTCGTCGTCGCGCCTGTCGCGCCTCACCAGCAGGACGGGGCTGGACTCGGCCGCGGCCAGATCGAGCACGCGCACGCCCGGCGGCAGGGGCGGGTGCTGGTTGACCTCGAAGCGGGGCAGGTTGAGCTGAGCGTCGAATCGGAATCGGACGGACTGGGCCGTGCCCCCGGCGTAGACCAGGTCCAGGCGTTTGCCGGTGCCCGCGGCGGCGATGGGCCGGCCACCCGATCGCAGCGCCGGGCGCAGCACGCCGGCCTTGTCGCCGGTCGTCCGATGGCTGACGACAAACTTCCCATCCTCGACCACACGCACCACCCACAGCCCGTCGCCATCGCCCGCGGCGAACAGCGTGGGCGCCGCGGCGCGCGGCGCGGCCTGCGCCATCGCCACGCCGGCCAGCGCGATCAACAGGCCCCGCATCAACAGTCGTCGAATCATCGCGGCGAGCATACTTCATGCTCACACCCGCCGCACGGCGTCGCTCGGCGTTGCCCAGCGTTGTTCGGCGGCTCAGCGCGGCTCGGCCGGCGGCTGGTCCACGTCGATCACGCGGTCGGGCGCGATTTGGTGGGCCTTGACCAGGCGCTCGAAGTCGAACTGCACGTCCCTGACCTTGTCGCCGCCCTCGGCCGGGTCGCGCATGAACAGCGTGATCTGCGCCTCGCCCTGGCCGAGCACGACGTGCACGCGCTGGGGCATCCACGGCCAGGCGCCCGGCGGCCGGCCTTCGAGGCGCATGCGGGTGAAGCTCTCCAGCGTGGCGTCGACGATCGTGCGCCGCTGGGCGTCGAGCAACGCGATATGCACGGGCTTGAAGTCGGTGTCGATCTTCATGCGGGCCTCGAGGCCCCCCAGCGCCGGGCTGGCCGGGAGGGTGACCCGGTAATGCTCGGTCTGGGCCTCGACGGTCGCCCCGGCGGCGTCGGGCAGCGGCTGCAGGCCGATCAGCCCGATGAGCTGGTCGGGGCGGATGGGCAGGGGCAACACCTGCTGCGCGGCGCGGGCGATGTTGTCCTGCTCGCCGACGTAGGCGGTGCGCGGGTCTTCCAGGTCGAACAGCCAGTAGCGTTTGGCATCGCAGCCCAGCCAGAAGCGCGTGTTGCCGAGCTTGCCGATGGCCAGCGCCAGCTCGCTGGGCCGGCGGACGATCAGCGGGCCGTCGCCCTGCTCGAAGTGCCGGTCGCCCTCCTCATCGGTCCAGCGGATCTCCACGACGCTGCGCACCCAAAGCGTGTCGATCGGCGCGATGCGATCGTTGTACGCGGCGCGGACCTGCTCGTACGTCATGCGCCCCAGCGTCGGTGCGCCGTCGCCGCGGGTCTTCACCGGCTCGCAGCCGATGCACAAGACAACCACGAAGCACACGAAGGCCACGAAGGACACAAAGCAGAATCTGTTCATTACCCACCTCAAGACGCTTGTCTCTTCTTCGTGATCTTTGTGCTCTTCGTGACCTTCGTGGCTCTCAACTCTGACCTCAAGCGGTCGCGCACCGCCATCGGTTCACAATTCCGCGTGGAGAATCTGGCCGAGCTGTTCGGTGACATTGCGGATCTGCTCGTCGTCGAGGTGGGGATCGAGCACCGCGATCGTCTCGTCCTGCTTCCATTTTCCAAGCGGGCCTTTGCTCAGGTCGGCCTTGGGGGTGAGGATCCACCACTGGGCCTCGGCCGGCCCGGCCTGGTCGTCGGCCTCGACCGGTCGGCGCTCGGTGCGGTCGTAGCGCAGCAGCTTCTTCCGCATCAGAATCAGCGCCAGCACGAAGCGGAAGGCCAGCCGATCGGGCTGGTCGGCGTCCTCGAGGCGGCGCAGCAGGTTCATCAACACCTCGTCGTCGACGAAGACGCGCGGCTTGGCGTTGGGCTCGGGCACCGCGCCGACCCAGAAGCCGAACACGTGCATCGGCCGCGTGCCGTGCTGCCAGGCGTGCTCGGTGAAGTCGGCGCGGCGCAGGGTTCGGCCATCGTCGATCAACGCGGTGACGATGCGCTGGCCCGGCCGCAGCTCGCGCCCCGTCGCGGCGCAGCGGCCGGTGGCGCGCTCGATCTGGTATGCATCGGCCTGGAGCGTGGTCATGTTGCCCTCCGCTGAGCAAGGCGATTGGTCACGATCGGCATTGTAACGATTCACCATTGCCGGTAAGACAGCGTCCGCGCCGGCCGCTATCATCCGCACTCAAGAAAGGTTGAGCCAGTTCCATGTCAGACAACGCCGCCAACGTCGAGAACGTCGTCATCATCGGCTCGGGCCCCGCGGGCTGGACCGCCGCGATCTACGCCGCCCGCGCCCAGCTCAAGCCCATGGTCTTCCCAGGCCGGCCCTCGGGCAAAGACCTGCTGCCCGGCGGCCAGCTCATGCTCACCACCGATGTCGAAAACTACCCCGGCTTCCCCCAGGGCCTCATGGGCCCCCAGATGATGCACCTGTTCTATCAGCAGGCGATGCGCTTCGGCACCCGCGTGGTCACCGACGATGGGGTCAAGTCGCTCGATGAACTGGGCGACGACACGCTCTACAAAAACTTCCAGAACGTTCAGTCGGTCGACCTGAGCAAGCGGCCGTTCCACGTGGTCGGCGACCACGGCTTGGAGGTCGACGCCCACGCGGTGATCGTCGCGACCGGCGCCAAGGCCAACTGGCTGGGCCTCGACAACGAGCATCGCCTGGCCCAGAGCGGCGGGGGCGTCAGCGCCTGCGCGGTGTGCGATGGAGCCCTGCCGATGTTCCGCGATAAGGAGCTGGCCGTGGTCGGCGGCGGGGACACCGCGGTCGAAGAGGCGATGTACCTGACCAAGTTCGCCAGCAAGGTCTACGTCATCCACCGCCGCGATGAGCTACGCGCCAGCAAGATCATGCAGCAACGCCTGTTCAAGAACGACAAGGTCGAAATCCTCTGGAACTGCCAGGTCATCGACGTGCTCGGCGATGATGTGGTCACCGGCGTGAAGCTCGAGGATACCCACAGCGGCGAGCAGCGCGACCTGACCGTGGCCGGCCTGTTCCTCGCCATCGGGCACACGCCCATCACCGGCTTCCTCCATGGCCAGCTCGATATGGACGACACCGGCTACATCAAACTCACCCACCCGTTTTACACCTACACCAACGTCGAAGGCGTCTTCGCCGCCGGCGACGTGTCGGACCATGTCTACCGCCAGGCGGTGACCGCCGCGGGCATGGGCTGCAAGGCCGCGATCGACGCCGAGCGCTGGCTGGCGGAAAAGGAACTGGTCTGATCCGCCGTCTCGCCGCTCGCGGCATCGCGGCGCGGGACGTCCCGCGTCGTTCACCGAGCAGGTTGCAGCGTCGCGTCGCGTCTGTCGGGTGCCCCACCTTGTCCCGAAGGGCAAGGTGTGATGCCGTCCGCGCCCACTCACACCCACTCACA
>CAZUHK010000121.1:0-10026 GCA_964620345.1 uncultured Planctomycetaceae bacterium | reverse complement strand
GCGACCTGATCGCCTCCTACCTGGGCCTGGCGGTGGGCGGCGGGGGGTGGGCGTTCGTGCGGTGGCTTGGCCGGCCGGTGCGCGACTTTGTCGATCACGCGCGGGTGATGAGCGGGCTGACGCTGGTCAGCCGATGCTTCGGCCTGGTGCGCGACTGGGCGCTGGCGTTCGCGCTGGGCTTCGGGGCGATGTTCGATGCGTTCGCGGTGGCGTTCGTGGTTCCCAATCTGTTCCGCCGATTGTTCGGCGAGGGGGCGCTGGCCGGGGCGTTCGTGCCGCAGTACACCAAGCTGGACCGCGACGACCCGGCCGCGGCGCGCCGCTTCGCCGCGTTCCTGCTGCGCCGGCTGCTGCTGGGCCTGCTGGCCGTGGCGCTGATCGCCGCGGCGGCGCTGTTCGTCGCCGGCCACTGGGCCCGGCCGCTGGGGCCGCGCGGCAACACCGCCCTGCTGCTGACCGCGATCACGATCTGGTATGCCCCGCTGATCTGCGCCGTGGCGATCCTGGGCGCGATGCTTCAGGTCCACGGCCGCTTCGGCCTGCCCAGCGCGCTGCCGGTCATCCTCAACCTCGCGCTGATCGGCACCGCGCTGATCGCCCACGTCGCGCTGGGCGCCACGCCGGGGCGCATCACGTTGCTGCTGGCCCTGGCCGTGGTCGCCGCGGGCATCGTGCAACTGCTGGTCAGTCGGCTGGCGCTGCGCCGGGCGGGCGTGTCGCTGCGCGGCCTGGACCATCGCACACTGAGCACCGACCCGGCCGTGCGCGGGCCGGCCGCGGCGATGAAGCGGCAGTGGTTCGCGGTGGTGTTCGGCCTGGCGGTCTTTCAGATCAACGCCTTGCTCGACGTGGTGATCGCGATGGGCTTTTCCGGCCCGGCGGGCGCGACCATCGGCTGGCTGGGCCGGCCTTACCCGATCGACGTCGGCGCCGTCGCCGTGCTGGGCGCCGCGGCCCGGCTGTACGAGTTCCCGCTGGGCGTGTTCGGCATCGCCGTGGCCACGGCCATCTTCCCCGCCCTGTCGCGCGTGGCCGACGATCGCGCCGCGTTCGGCCAAACCCTGCGCCGGGGCCTGCGCCTGACGGTCTTCATCGGCCTGCCCGCGAGCGTCGGGCTGATCCTCGTGCGCCACCCGCTTTGCCGGGCGATCTACCACGACGTGGGCGCGATCGACGCCGGCGACGCCGCCCGCATCGCCTGGGTGCTGCTGGGCTACGCCGCGGCGGTGTGGGCCTACTCGATGAACCACGTGCTGGTCCGCGCCTTCTACGCACAGGGCCGGGCGCAGACGCCGGCCCGCGTCGCGGCGATGCTCGTCGCGCTGAATCTGGCGCTCAACCTCACGCTGATCTGGCCCCTGGGCGCCGCGGGCCTGGCCTGGGCGACCGCGGCGTGCCAGGTGTTGCAGGTGTTGATCCTGCTGATGCTGGTCCGCCGCCACGTCGATCGGCCGACGGACGCCGCGGTGTGGCGAAGCTGGGCGACGACCGCCGCGGCGAGCACCGCGATGGGCGCGGCGGTGTGGGCGTGGGTCGCCTGGCGGTTCGACCCGGCCGGGAGCTGGCCGGCGACCGTCGGCGTGCTCGGCGGGGCCGTCGCGATCGGCGCGATCGCCTACGCCGCCGCCGCGCGGCTGATGAGCATGATCGAATTGCGCTGGGTGATCGCCCGCTCGACCGAAACCGACGCGACCGACCCGCCGGCCGGCTAAACGCTCGCGATCAACGCGCCGAACAGATCGACGCCGACGGCCGGCTCGATGCTGCGTTCGGGGTGCCACTGCACGCCCAGGTAGAACCGCTGGCCGGGCAGGGCGATCGCTTCGATCAGGTCATCGTCGGCGCAGCGTGCGGCGATCGTCATCGCGCCCGGGTCGCTGATCGCCTGGCGATGGCAACTGTACACCGTCGCGCCGGCCGGCAGCGGCGCGGCGGGGTCGGCGGTGATCGCGTGGTCGGCGTCGGCGTGGCGCGCGGCGGCCGCCGGGCCGTGGGCGTCGCCGATCGACTGGCACAGTCGGCCCCCGTGGTGCAGGGCCATCAGTTGCATGCCCAGGCACACGCCCAGAACCGGTTGGGCCGCGGCGTCCAGCGCCCCCAGCAGCGCCAGCTCGAACCGCTGGCGGTCGGCGTCGATCAGCACGGCATCCTCGTGCGGCGGGGCGCCGAAGGCGGTGGTGTCCGGGTCGTCGCCCCCGGCCAGGACGAACGCATCGCACCGCGCGAGGTACGCATCGATCGCCTCGACGTGGTGCGGCAGCAGCACCGCCGCGCCACCCGCGGCATGCACCGCGCGAGCGTAATCGACCGGCAGCGCATGACGCCGCGCCCCCCGCCCGCCGCCCAGCGCCGCGCCGCCGAGCGTGCGCGGCTGCACGATCACATCGCAACTGATCCCCACGATCGGCCGCATGCGGCGCATCTTAACCGCAAGGGCAGCGCGCCCCGGCCGAACGACCGGGCGATCAGCGTGCATCGTCGGCCTGGCGCGATCCGGTTGACGCATCGGTGATCGCGAACGCCATGCGCCGCTTGAGCAGCCAGATCGCCGCCAGGCCCATGACGAGGATGACCAGCGTCTCGGCGGCGCGGTCGATCAGGGCGATGGCGATGAACGCCTCGGGCGCTTCGCCGCCGAAGAACAGGCCCATCAGCGCCTCGCGCATGCCCAGGCCGTTGAGCGGCAGGACCGAGCAGAAGATGTGCAGCACCGCGATGAGCACCAGGTCGGTCGTCTCGACGGTCTTGTCGAGCATGCGGATGACGATGTGGAACCGCGCCGCGGTGACGGTCAGGGTGAGCATGCCGATGCCGATCCAGATCAGCAGGTGGCCGAACGTCCAGGCGTAGGAGTGTCGCAGGCGTTTTTCATCCGGGTCGCTCGCCGCGCCGGGCGCCGGCAGGGTGCGCTGGACGAACAGCGTGCCGACCGCGGCGGCGGGCAGGGCGATGCCGATCAGCGCCGCGGCCCACAGCGCGTCGAGCCGGCCTCGCCACAGCGTCGCGCCCGCGGCCGCGGCCAGGGCCGAGAGCAGCGCCACGCTGGTCATCGCGAAGATGATGACCGACGCGCCGTACGCGATGCCGTGACGGTGCTTGAGGTAGGCCAGCCGGCCGATCAGCCCGGCCTTGATCGGCGTGTAGTTGAGCAGGCCGCTGGCCGCGATCAACGCCTGCATCTCGTGATGGCGCAGCGGTCGGGCCGGGTCGGCGAACGGCCGGTTGGTCAGCCAGAACAGAAAGCCCGGCAACATCAACGCGCTCAAGGGCATCACGATCAACAGCAGCGCGATCGACCCGGCCTCGGCGTCGCGCAGCGCGCTGAAGTCGGCCTTGGCGATCGCGTAATAAATCGCCCAGGCCAGCAGCGCGATCGCCACGACAAAGCCGACCCAGCGCGCCGCCGGTGAGGAGAGCCGGGCCTTGGGGGAGGTGCGGCTCATTCAGCCAGCCCCGGCATGCGGCGGCGATGACCCACGAATGACCAAGCGCCAATGTGCGATGGGTGATTGGTCATTGGTGCTTGACTGGTCATTGGATGTTTGTCATGGATCATTCATCCACGCCCAGGTCGCGCTTGGTGAACAGCGCGACGAACTCATACCCGGCGGCTTCGATGTTCTGCCGCGCCCCTTCTTCGCGGTCGATGGTGCCGACGATTTTCGCGACCGTCGCGCCGGCGGCTTCGATGACCTTCGCGGCTTCGAGGATCTGCCCGCCGGTGGTGCACACATCTTCGACCAGCAGCACGCGGTCGCCGGGGTTGAGCCGGCCCTCGAGCTGTTTGGCCGTGCCGTAGTCCTTCTTCTGATTGCGGATGAATACGCACCGCTTGCCCGAGGCCAGCGACGCGGCGGCGACCAGCGGGATGCCGCCCAGCTCCGCCCCGGCCAGCACGTCGATCGATGCATCGGCGTGCCCGGCGAACCGCTCGCCCAGGGCGGCGAGCACGTCCGGCTGGGTGCTGAACAGGTACTTGTCGAGATAGTAATTGCTGGTGCGCCCGCTGCGTAGGGTGAATTGGCCGCGCAGCAGGGCGACCTCGGCGATGCGCTGGGCCAGTTCGTCGTGGGTCATGGCGGCCAAGGATATCGGCTGGCGGCGGGGCGTGCGACGCGCCGCGACCACGCCGCCCCGAAGTGCCCCGGCGACAACGCCGCGGGGTCGGTGATGTTGCCCCCACGCCACATCCGGCGCGGCCCGATGTCATGCCTGCCGGCGCGCATCGAACGCAAGCCGCGCCGCGGCCCCGGCTTACGTCAAGTGGCAAGCCGAGGCGCACGCGATTCGCTGCACTGGCACCGTCGTGGAGGAACGCCGACCGGGCCAGATGTATCGCCCGGCCGGGTTTGAAGACGACCGTCGCCCGCAGGCGAAAGACGCACCGCCGCCCGGAGGCGAGCAAAGAGAAAGGACGCAGACATGATCGGCCGCAGCATCGCCATCCTCGCCCTGGTCGCCCTGGTCCCCCTGGCCCTGCCCAACGTGGTCGGCGCCCAGAGCACCGCCACGCCGGCCCACGAGGCGGGCACGCCCTACGCGCCCAGCTTCCCGGTGGACGCCAACGTCGTGCATTCCTCCCCGCGCGTCCTGTTCACGCCCAACACCAACCTGCCGCTGTTCACGCCCGGCACCCGCATCGTTCTGCCGCTGCGGATGCACCGCGAGGTCGAGGTGTCGCGCTCCCTGGCCGCCCAGCCGGTGCATCCGCACCTGGTCAAGGTCGTGCTCGGCGAAGACTCCGCCCGGCCGCTGAGCGACGGTGGCTCGGGCATCGTGCTCTCGACCTACATCGACCCTTTGCAGAAGCTGCACGGGCCCAACGGCCTGGATGAAAACCACTCGCTGGTCAAGGCCCAGCGCCTGCACCTGGCGCTGACCGGCACGACGAGCGAACAGGTCAACGCGCTGAGCTACCGCAGCTATCGCGCGGCGACCGAACAGCTCGGCGGCGCCAACCGCGCCCGCATCGTCGTCGCCCCCCGCCGCGCCGCCGAGCCGGCCCCGGCCCGGCCCCGGCCGATCATGATCATCCCCAAGCCCGAAGCCGCGCCCGTGCCCCACGAAGACCTGGCACCCAACGATGGCAAACTCGTGGCCGAGCGGGACCGAGAACTCGCGGGCGGCTGAGCCGGGGAACCAGACGCCCGCCCCGCGCGGGCCGCGGCCCCGAACCCGGGCCGCTCACTTCGACCCCCTGATCAGGCGAGGCCCGTGGCGTTCTGCCCGGGTCTCGCTTTTTCACGGGGCGCGGCAAAGACTCGCTCACATCGCCATCCGAGCCCAGCCCTGGTGTTCGCCGTCGCGCGGCGGCAGGCCGAGCATGTCGCGCGCGGTATCGACGTAGTAGCGGTACAGCTCGATCGGCGTGCCGTTGGGGATGCGGTGGTCCAGGCCGAACGCAACGCCCCCACCGTCGCGCAGCGGCGATTGCAGCTTGTACGCCAGCTCGGCGTCGATCGCATCGCGGCCGCGCGCGATGGCGAACTTGTCGATGCCGCCGAGAAACGTCAGCCGCTGGCCGTACTGCTTGCGCACCGCGACGATGTCCATGCCCGCGGCCGGCTCCATCGGGTGCAGGTGGTTGATGCCGCTGTCCAGCAGGTCGTCGAGGATCGCGTTGACGTTGCCATCGGTGTCCATGTCGAAGATCACCGTGCCGCGCGAGCGCAGCATGTCCCACACCCGGCGGAAGTAGGGCCGGACAAACCGCTGCATCTGCGTCGGGCCCAGCAGCGGGCCGCTGCGGCCGGCCATGTCCTCGTGCACGCTGAGCTGGTCGATCCGCACGCGGTCGCTGACGCGCTGCAACACCGCCAGCGCCGTGTCGCGCAGCGTGGTGAGGATGTCGTCCACCAGCTCCGGCTGGTCGTAGCAGGCCAGGGCCGCGGCCTCCTCGCCCATCAGGTTGCGCAGCGTGTCGTATGCACCGGGGATGTTGGCCCGCACGAGTTGGCCTTGCTCGCGCGCGGCGATGGCGCGGTCGATTCCAGCCACCACGATGCGCGCTTCGTCGAACGCCCAGTGCCGCTTGATCGCCCGCCAGTCGTCCATGGTCGCCACGGGGAAAGTGGTGGGCAGGGCGATCGTCGCGGTGCGCTTGTCCAGTTGCAGTATCCGCCCGAGGCCGTCACGCTCGATGCGGAACGCTTCGTCCTCGCTGACCACCTGCGTGTGGGGCAGGCCCAGGGGGCCGCAATTCCCGCCGGCACCGACCCACGGCACGTAATCGAAGTCGAACGCGGTCAGCGCGATCTCATCTTCGCTCGCCCCCTGCGCGCGCCATTCGGTGTCCAGGCCGAGCAGCGGCCCGAACGGCTCGACAAACATCGGCCGCGGAAAATCCTCGAAGCACATCAAAGCCAGGTACTGGTCGCGCGTCCATTGCATGGATGGTTACTCGGGAAATCGGTTGATCGGTTGATCGGTCGTGGTTGCGCCGCTTCCGGCCGACCAACCGATTTCCCGATCAACCGATGCACCTGCTAGCACTCCACGTCCTTGCCTTCTTCGCCGAACACCGCGAGCCGATCGTTCGGTTCGACCCATTGCGCGTCGGCGGCGCAGTAGTGGAACTGCACGGCGCGGCGGCGTTGCTTGGTGAGGTTGTGCGGCGTGCCGTGGTGCAGCAGGCCGTCGAACAGCAGCAGCCCGCCGGGCTTCAGCGGCGCGGCGACCGATTCGTCGGCCCGGACCATCGTGTCGCAGATCTGCCAGTCCCGCCGCTGAAAATGCACCACCGGGCCGTCGCGATGCGAGCCGGGAACCACCTGCATGCAGCCGTTGGCGACGGTCGCCTCATCCAGCGCGATCCACACGCCCACGACCGGCTGGCCGATCTCGAGGTTGAAGTACGCATGGTCCTGGTGCCAGGGCTTTTCGCGCCCGCCGGGGCCCTTGAGCAGCGCCATGTCCTGAAACATCCGCGGCTCACGATCGCCGAGCAGCCGGCGGACCATCGCGAGCAGCCGCTCGTCGCGCCCCAGCGCCGACAGGGCCGGCGCATGCTCGCCGAAGCGCATCAGCTTGCGCACCGCATCAAATCGCTCGTCCATCGTCAGTTCGTCCAGCCGCTCGGCGGCCGCGGCCTCGAACATCAGTCCGTCAAAGTCTTCGGGCGGGTCGGCGATCACATCGTCCAGCACGCGGTGCGCCGCGTCGACCCGCTGGGCATCGAATGCATCGGCGATCGCGATGAACCCGAGCTGGCGGTACTGCTCGACGTGCGCGTCGGTCAGCGCGTCCCAGCCGGGCAACGGCTCGACGCTGTCGATCGGCTGATACAGCTTCGGGTCGTACTGACCCGGGCCGTGGCCGTCGAACGCGATACGACCCTTGCGAACCGGACGGGTGCCGCGAGGGGCAGGTGGGTTGGCCATGAGTGAACCTCCAGGCACATTATGCCCCCACCGCCGCGGCGCGGCGCTGTGGCGACGCGCCCAAGTGTTGCATTCATCCGATATCATGTGCCCATGGCGTTGCGATGGGACCGACTGAGGATCGAGCCGGGGCTGGCCGGGCGCGTGCGCTGCGAGCCGGGCTGGCGGCTGGATCGACGATGGTCGGATCGGCTGGCGGACTGCGATCTTTGGCTGGTCTGGGCCGGGCGGGGCACGATGCGGCTGCGCGACGCGACGATCGACCTTCGGCCGGGCGTGTGCATCTGGGCCCGGCCCGGGGGTTTGTACTTGGCCGAGCAGGATCGCCGCGATCGGCTGGGCGTCAGCTTCCAGCACTTTTGCCTGACCGACCGGCGCACCGGCCGGCCGGTGCGCCGCGGCGAGCTGCCGGCCGAGGTGCACACCGTGTTGGACATCGCCGCGGTCGATGCGGTGATGCGCCGCGTGCGCGCGCTCGGCGCCACCGATAAGGCCCGGCCCATCGCCGCGACGCTGATGCGCGGCCTGCTGATGGACATCACCGCCGGGCCGCGCGCCGCGATCACCGGCACCCAGCGCCACCATCACGACATCGCCGCCGCCGCCGTCGCGAAGATCGCCGAAGCGCCCGATCAGCCCTGGCCCGTCGCGTGCCTCGCGGCCGAGGCCGGCTACAGCCCCGATCACTTCACACGCATCTTTCGAGAGCAGACCGGATGCAGCCCGCAGGAACATCAGATCAACGTGCGCATCGAACGCGCCGGCCAACTGCTGGCCGACTCGCCGCTGACCGTCAGCCAGATCGCCGCGGCCCTGGGCTACCGCGACGTGGCGTTCTTCAGCCGCCAGTTCAAGCATCGCACCGGCCGATCGCCCAGCGCGTATCGTGGTGAGGCATGACCTCACCGCTCGCCGCGATCGACTGGTCCGTCTTGCAGCCGCTGTGGCAATGGATGCACGACCATCCGGGTCTGGTCACGGCGATGCTGGGGGTATCGCTGCTGACGATCATCGGCAGCGCCATCGCCGCGCCGATCATCCTGGCGCGCCTGCCGGCCGACTACTTCGCGCACGACCGCCGGCCGGCGCCGTCGATCGCCAGGCACCACCCGGTGCTGCGTCTGGCGGTGCGGGCGATGAAGAACCTGCTGGGCGCGGCGCTGCTGGTCGCGGGCATCACGATGCTCGTGCTGCCGGGCCCGGGGCTGGTGACGATGGTGGTGGGGCTGATCCTGCTGGACCTGCCTCGCAAGTACGCGCTGCAGCGGTGGCTGGCGACGCGACCGGGCGTGCCGCGGGCGATCAACTGGATCCGCCGCCGCGCCGGCAAGCCGCCGATGGTGCTGACGCGCGCCAACGTTCGAGCGGCCCGGGTCGGCCAGCCGCAGGACGAGCCCTGAGCTCACCACCGCGCCGCGGCTTCGGCGACGACCTCGGGCGCCAGCCAATCCATCGACCGCGCCGTCGGCGGGGCCAGCACGCGCACCGCCGGGCCGATCGGTCGCCACACGCGCGGGTCGGTCGGGCCGAACAGCGCGAGCGTCGGCACGCCCAGTTGCGCCGCCAGGTGCGTCGGGCCCGAATCGTTGCCGATGTAAACCGACGCCCGCGCGATCAGCTCCGACAGCGCGATCACGTCGGCCGACGTGACGACCTCGCACACGCCGCGCCATCGCGCGAGCCGATCGGCCGGCCAGCGTTCGAGCTCCGCCTCGCCCAGCGCGACGATCGCCTCGCGGCCGATCGCGGCCAGGTGGCCCACCAGCGCCTCGAAGCGATCGGCCGGCCAGCACTTGCCCGCCCCGCCGGAGCCGGGGTGGATGACGACCGGCCCGTCGCGGTTGGCCCGGGCCGGGGGATGAAGCGGTTCGACCGCGACGCCGGCGAGCCGCAGTTGCTCAAGGTGGAACTGATGCACGTGCGTGTCGCGCGATTCATCGGGTCGTGCGGCCAGGCAGATCAGCTCGGCGCCGGGCGCCAGCCGGCGCACGTTCGCCGCCCACGCATCATCGCCATCGCTGAGGAAACTGACGATCCGCCGGGCTTGGGTGAGTCGATCGCGCAGCGGGCCGACGGGCAGATCGCCCGACCCGAACAGCGCCGTGGCCGCGGCCGAATCCCCGTCGATCGCACGCACGCCTTGAATCCACCGCGCCGCCAGCCGTGCCCGGCTGTGCCGCGCGACCAGCGCGCACGGCGCCCACGCCCGCAACAGCGGCCAGATCAACACCCCATCGCCCAACGCACCGTGATGGAAGACCAGATCAGACATGACTTGCCACGAAGGCGCGAAGAACACGAAGCAAAGGCAAGCAGCGCTCAATAAAATGAACAGGATCAGCAGGACCGTCCACGAGTTCTCTGGTTTGCATCCGGCCCATTCTGTTCATCCGGTACGCAACATTTTCCTCTGACTTCGTGTTCTTCGCGCCTTCGTGGCTAACCCGTTTCCTCGGCGATCAGGTCGAGCAGCTTGCCGCGGAGCGTGCGCGTCAGCTCGCCGGGCTTGCCATCGGCGATCGGCGTGTCTTCGACGCGCACGACCGGCAGCACCTGCCAGCTCGAGTTGGTCAGGAACAGCTCATCGGCGTCGAGGATCGCGTCGATGTCGATCATCCTGCGCTCGAGGTCGATGTCGAGCGTGTCG
>CAZUHK010000120.1:3780-10079 GCA_964620345.1 uncultured Planctomycetaceae bacterium | reverse complement strand
GGCGCACGCGCCGTATCGGGGCGTTGGTCATTGGATAATCGTCATTCGTCATTTCCCAATGCCTATGACGCTCGACCACGTCTATCTGATCTTCTTCACGCTCGTCGGCGCCTGCGTCGGCAGTTTTCTCAACGTGGTGGCGTACCGGTTGCCGACGGGCCAGTCGCTGTCGCGCCCCGGATCGCACTGCCCGACGTGCGGCAAGCCGATCCGCTGGTTCGACAACATCCCCGTGCTCGCGTGGTTCTGGCTGGGCGGCAAGTGCCGGGCGTGCCGGGCGCGCATCAGCGTCCAGTATCCGTTGATCGAGGCGTTGACCGCGCTGCTGTTCGGCGGGTGGTTCGCGATCTGTTACTTCACGGGCCTTCGGCCGGTGTACGCCGAGGCGGGCTTCGGCCCCACCGCCGCGCCGTTCCTGGCCTACCTCGTGCTCTGGGCGGGGTTGCTGATCTGCGTGCTGATCGACGCGCGGTACTACGTCATCCCGCTGACCGTCACCTGGTGGATCGCGGGCGCCGCGGCGGTGGCGATGTCGGTCGCGCCTTACATCGACGTGCGCGTCTTCCACCCGACCGGCCACGCCATCCCGGTCATCGGCCTGGACCACGTGCCCATGGCCCTTGGCGGGCTGGCGGGCCTGATCGTCGCGGTGGTGCTCGCCTGGCTGGGCGTGCTGCCGCGGAGTTTTGACGAGGCGCCGGTCGAGGCCGAGCAGGACGAGGCGCCCGATGCGTTCCTGGCTCACCCGCACCCCCGGCGGGAGGTGCTCAAGGAATGCCTGTTTCTCGCGTTCCCGGTGATGGGCGCGGTGCTGGGCTCGGCGATCGAGGTGTCACAGGCGAGCGTGCCGGTGTGGTTGCATGCGCTGGCGGGCGTGGCGCTGGGCTACCTGGCCGGCGGCGCGGTGGTCTGGGCCACGCGCGTGCTGGGCACGCTGGCGTTCGGCAAGGAGGCGATGGGCCTGGGCGACGTGCACCTGATGGCCGCGGTCGGCGCGGTGACCGGCTGGCGCGAGCCGGTCGTGGCGTTCTTCATCGCCCCGTTCTTCGGTCTGGCCTGGGCGGTCGGCTCGGCCGGGCTGGCCCGGGTGCTCCAACGCGAGGTCCGCATCATCCCCTACGGCCCGCACCTGGCGCTGGCCAGCGCGATCGTCATCGTTCTCCGCGAGCCGATCTTCGGCTACCTCGCGGCCCTGCTGGGCGTCTCCGCCTGAACGTCAGCCGGCCAGCCCCCCACTCCTGATGCGCAATCCGCCCCGGCCGACCGGTCCGTCTGAGACGGTTGTACCGATGGTGCGGGTCGGGCAGGTCGAAACGTGGGCAAAACGTTGAGCGATTGTTTTGAGCGGCCCCCGGCTGAATCGTAGGTTCCATCCGGTCGAACATACGAACATCGGCAAACCCGTCGCGAGGCGGGGACGCAAAGCGATCCGGCCCACTGGGCACGGTCGCGCCATCCCGGACACGACTGTCCGGGACGCCCTGGCTTGGACGCCACGAGCAGGGACGTTGCGTTCGCCGCCGTGGCGAAGTCAGTCAGGGAACGCGGCTCATGCGCCTGGGATTGAACACCAACCACCTCAGCCCGATCGCGGTGGACTTCGGCACCGACCAGCTCAAGCTGCTGCAGGTCGAGTTCGATCAGGACGGTCTGCCCAGGGTCGTCGCGGCCGGGGGCAAGGTGGTGCCCCATGATATCCGTCAGCACACGGCCAAGCGGCGAGAGTTTCTCACCCAGTCGGTGGCCGAGCTGGTCAAGGCCGCGGGCTTCAAGGGCCGCCGCGCGATCGCCTCGATCCCCTCGTCGCTGACGTTCGTGCAGCACGTGAAGCTGGCCGGCGGCGATGGCATCCCGGTCGAGCAGAAGCTGGCCGAGGAACTGGCGGGCAAGCTGCCGGTCGATCCATCGTGCTGCGTGATCCGTCACGTGGACGTCGGGCCGGTCGGCGGCAAGCAGGAGATGATCTGCATGGCCGCGGGCCGACAGGCGGTGCTGCACCACATCGACATCCTCAAGGCCGCGCGGCTGCGCGCGGTGGGCATGCACGGCGAGCCGACCGCGATCCTGCGGGCCTTTGACCACCTGTTCCGCCGGGCCGGCGATGAGAAGCGCACCACGCTGTTCGTCGACGTCGGATACCGCACGAGCAAGGCGATGGTCGCCCACGGCCCGAAGCTGGTCTTCGCCAAGCTGATCCAGGTCGCCGGGGAACACCTCGATCGCCACTTCGCCGACGAGCTGGGCATCGAACTGGAAGAGGCCCGGCAGCGCCGCCGGCGCCAGGCCGACCAGGAACTCAGCGGCTCGACCCTCAAGCAGCCCCGGCGCCAGACGATGCGGACCGACGGCGGGGGCACGGCGACCGACGCGCCGATGGCCACGCCCAAGCCCCACGGCCGGGCGCCATCGAGCGGGCCGATCCGGCCGGGCGAACCGGGCCACGAGATGATCCCCGCCGGCGGCGAGATGCTCGAATGCCTGGTCGATGAGCTGCAGTTGTGCATGGGCTATCACGCATCGATGTTCGCGCATCGGCGGATCGATTCGGTGGTGTTCCTCGGCGGCGAGGCGAACCAGCGGGCGATGTGCCGGCGGATCGCGCAGGCGCTGAAGCTGCCGGCGCAGTTGGGCGACCCGCTGTGCCGCGTGGGCCGCAGCCGCACCGCCAAACCGCCGCACGGCGTGGACCTTCGCAAACCCCAGCCCGGATGGGCCGTGCCCCTGGGCCTGTGTCAGTTGCCGGCCAATTTGTAGGAGTCAACCGCATGGCCGAAAAGGACATGAGCTTCCTGCCGGAAGACTACATCGAGCGCCGCGTGGAAATGCGGACGAACCTGATCTGCCTGTCGCTGTTCGGCGTGGTGCTCGCGGGCGTGCTGGGCGCATACTTCGTGACCAGCCGCCAGCGCGCCGAAGTGCTCGAACAGCAGCAGTCGATCAACGCCGCGTTCACCGAGGCGGCCAAGCGCATCAGCCAGCTCGACGAGCTGCAGACGCAAAAGAAGCGGCTGTTGCGCAAGGCCCAGGTGACCACCACGCTGATCGAGCCGGTACCGCGCAGCAACCTGCTGGCCGAGCTGATCAATCGCATGCCCGCGTCGCTGACGCTGGTGGAGCTGGAACTCAACAGCAAGCAGGTCGACGGCGGGGTGGCGTTCAACGCGCCGCGGGGCTCGGCGCTGGCCGCGGCCAGCGCCGCGGCGGGCAAAGCCGAGGGCGAAGCCGACGCGGCCGACCCCCAGCCCCAGGTGCCCCGATTCCGGGTCGACATCCAACTCATCGGCCTGGCGCCGACCGACATCCAGGTCGCCCAATACATGACGTCGCTGGCCCGATGCTCCCTGCTGGACAGCGTCGACCTGGCCTACTCCGAGGAAACGCGCCAGGAAGACATCTCGATGCGCCGCTTTCGGATCGACATGACGCTCGACCCCCAAGCCGACATCCGCGCCATCGAGCCGCTCACCGTCGATCGTGACAAGCCGACCCAGATGTTCGGCACCGTGGACGTCAACGACCAAGCCGGACTGGAGGACTGACCCATGCGACTGGGCTACCGCGAAATCCTGTTCTTCATGGTGCTGCTGGGCCTGCCGGTGGCGGCGTTCATGTTCGTCTTCGAGCCGGTCAACGAGGAGATCGACCAGGTCCGCCGCGAGAACGCGGCCAAGCAGGCCAAGCTCGACAAGCTCGAGGTGACCCGCCACATCCAAGACCTGGGCAACGAGATCCAGAAGCTCGACGAAGCGATCTCGATGTTCGAGGCGAAGCTGCCGGCGGAGAAGGAGGTCGAAGTCATCCTCAAGGAAGTGTGGCGGCTGGCCAGCGAGCACGGGCTGCGGCCCAAGAGCATCCGCACCGAAAAGCCCGTCGAGTCGGCGATGCACAACGAGCTGCCGATCAAGATGGAAATCCTCGGCGACTTCGACGGCTACTACAGCTTCCTGCTGGACCTCGAACGCCTCAGCCGCATCACCCGCATCCCGGAGATGAAACTGATCAAGCTCAAGGACACCCAAGGCCACATGAAGGCGAGCTTCACGCTGAGCATCTTCTTCGAGAAGGCCGGCGGCAAAGGAGCGTGAGCGATGAGCGATGAAGGAAGCTGGCAAGCCATGACCCCCGGCGCCCCCGACGGCCCCGGGACCGAATCGTCGAGCGACGGCGGCGGCGAAAAGCGCTGGCCGGGCCAGGGCAACGAGCTGGACGCGGCGTTCGGCATGGAAACCCCCGGCGGCGGCCGACGCAAGATCAACGAAGGCCTGCTGCTGCTGGGCCTGGTGCTGGTCGTCGCGACCGGCGCCCTGATCGCCATGCGCAAGGGCGGCGCGGCTCGAATCGATCAATCCATCGGCGACGTCGAGCTGAAGATCGAAACCGCGCTGGCGCAGCTCGGCGTGGGCGCCGCGGCCGACCCCGATGATCCAAGAGCCAAGCTGCTGCGGGCCGACACCGACGCGGTCATCGCCCGTTTCATGGCCAACCCCGCCGAACAGCAGGTGCCCATCCACTTCGTGCAGAAAAACCCGTTCGCTCTGTTCCCCGAGGCCCGGCCGGTGGTCGATGCGCCCCAGCCGAACAAGCCCGTGGCTTCGTTCGCCGACCGCCAGCGCGAGGCGCGGCTGCAGAAGCTGCGCACCGAGTTCGACCAGTTGCGGCTGCAGACGGTGATGAACGGCCGCCGGCCCATGGCGGTGATCAGCGGCAAGGTCGTGCGGGCCAGCGATCGGATCGGCAGCTTCACCGTGACGTCGATCGAGCCGATGACCGTGACCCTCACCGCCGAGGGCAACACCTACCGCCTGTCGATGGATCAGCCCGACCTGCACCGCCACTGACCGTTATGAGCTCCGACGAGTCCCACAACCCGACGCAGGCATCGACCGCGCCCGATTCCCCGGCCGCGGCGCCCGCCCCCCCACCGCCGGACGACACGTCCGACCTCGGTCAGTTGCTGATCGCACAGGGCGTGATCGACGCCGCCCTGCTCACCCAGGCGCGCAACGTGCTCCGCCAGAGCCCGGGCAAGCGGCTGGGCGACGTGCTGATCGAACAGGGCGTCGATGAGGCGGCGGTGCAGCGCCTCACCGCGGAGCTGGCGAACCTCGCGTTCGAGCGCGTCGAGCCCGACGGCGTCGAGCCGCGATATCTCAACCGCCTGGGCCTGGACTACTGCAAGGCCAACGGCGTGCTGCCGCTGCGCGAGGCGGGCAGTCGCGTCGTGGTCGGCGTGACCGACCCGCAGCGACTGTTCATGATCGACGATGTCCGCCGCCGCCTGGGAAAGCCCGTCAAGGTCGTGCTCGTCACCGCCGGCGACATCGCCGCCGTCGCCGAGGCGATGACCGAGCAAGACGCCCCGGACATGGAAGTCGACGACATCATCAAGGACATCGCCGAGGACGATGTCGAAGTGGTCGACGACATCGAGGAAGACGTCGATCTCGAGAAGCAGGCCGGGCAGAGCCCGGTCATCCGCTTCGTGAATTACCTGATCTACGACGCGGTGAAGAGCGGCGCGTCGGACATTCACATCGAGCCGCAGGAAAAGCGCCTTCGCATCCGCTACCGCATCGACGGCGTGCTGTTCGAGTCGATGAACCCACCGCACGGCATGCACGCGGCGATCGTGTCGCGCCTGAAGATCATGGCGAACCTCGACATCTCCGAGCGCCGCCTGCCGCAGGACGGCCGCATCCGCGCCGTCGTACACGGCCGCAAGCTCGACCTGCGCTTGAGCACCCTGCCGACCGGCCAGGGCGAGAAGGCCGTCATGCGCATCCTCGACGGCAAGTCGATCAAGGTGCCGCTCGAAGCGCTGGGCATGCCCCAGGACACGCTGACGATCTGGAACCATCACATCAATCAGCCCCACGGCATCGTGCTGGTGACCGGGCCGACCGGCTCGGGCAAGTCCACCACGCTCTACGCCTCGCTGGGCACGATGGACCGCAACAAGCTCAACATCTCCACCGTGGAAGACCCGATCGAGTATCACCTGGACGCGATCAACCAGGTGCAGGTTCACGAGAAGATCGGCATGACCTTCGCCGGCGCCCTGCGGTCGCTGCTGCGACAAGACCCGGATGTGATCCTCGTCGGCGAAATCCGCGACCCCGACACCTCGCGCATCGCCATTCAGGCGGCGATGACCGGTCACCTGGTGCTCTCGACGCTGCACACCAACGACGCGCCCAGCTCGGTGACGCGGCTGCTCAACATCGGCGTCGAGCCGTTCCTCATCGGCGCCGCGGTCAACGCCGTGCTCGCCCAGCGACTGGTCCGGCGCATCTGCGAGC
>CAZUHK010000120.1:0-3770 GCA_964620345.1 uncultured Planctomycetaceae bacterium | reverse complement strand
CGAGCACTGCAAGCAGGAGATCACGCCCGACGACACGCTGCGCGAGGCGCTGGACATGCACGGGCTCAGCGCCGCGACCGTGCTCAAGGGTGCCGGTTGCCCCAAGTGTCACCAGACCGGCTACTCGGGCCGCGTCGGTTTGTACGAACTGCTGGTGCTCGACGACACGCTGCGCGACGCGATCGCGCGGCGGCCGAACGTCACCGAATTCCGCCGCACCTGCGTCGAGCGGGGCATGAAGACGCTGCGCGTCGCGGGCTTCGAGAAGGTCGCGGCTGGCGTGACCACCATGGAAGAAGTGCTGCGCGTCACCGCGTCGACCATTTAGGAGTAGCACGATGAGCGACCTGGATTTCACCGACCTGGACCTGGACCTGGACGCCGAGATCGCCGACGCCGGCCAATCGCTCGCCGACGTCGCCGACGGCAAGACCGACTTCAACGTCGACACGCTGCTGCGCGTCGCGATGAAGACCGATGCATCGGACATCCACCTGGTCGCCGGTCACCCGCCGATGATCCGCGTGCACACCAAGATGCAGCCGATCGAGGGCTACGGCGTGCTGGGGCGCGAGGACGCGCTGGCGATGGTCAAGCACATGGCCGGGCCCGAGCAACTCAAACGTTTCGAGGAACACAAGGATTCGGACTTCTCCTACGCCGTCGATCGCCTGGGCCGCTTCCGCGTCAACGCCCACCAGCACCGCCACGGGCCGGGCATCGCGATGCGCTCGATCAAGGAGGACATCCCGCCGCTGTCCGACCTGAACCTGCCCGAGGCCATCTCGAAGATGACCTATCTGCCCCGCGGGTTGGTCCTGGTCACCGGGGCGACCGGCTCGGGCAAGTCCACCACCCTCGCCGCGATGATCCAGGAGATGAACCTCCGCTACCACAAGCACATCCTCACCCTTGAAGACCCGATCGAATACGCCTTCAAGAGCGACAAGAGCGTCATCGAGCAGCGCGAGCTGGGCGCCGACCTGCCGACCTTCGCCAGCGGCCTCAAGCACGCGCTGCGCCAGGATCCGGACATCATCCTCGTCGGCGAAATGCGCGACCTGGAAACCACCGCCGCCGCCATCACCGCCGCCGAGACCGGCCACCTCGTGCTCTCCACCCTGCACACCAACTCCGCGGCCTCGACCATCGAACGCATCGTCGACATGTACCCCTACGGCCAGCAGAACCAGATCCGCGCCATGCTCGCCAACACCCTGCAGGCCGTGGTCTCCCAGCAGTTGTTCAAGCGCGTCGATCAGCCCGGCATGGTCCCCGCGCTGGAGGTGATGGTCGCCACGCCGGCGGTGCGCAACCTCGTCCGCGAGAGCCGCACGTTCGAGATTCCCAACGTCATCGAAACCAACCGCGCCCTGGGCATGCAACTGCTGGACAACGCGATCGCCTCGCTGTTCTTCAACGGCATGATCAGCAAGGAGGACGCGATCTCCAAGGCGGTTCACCCCGACAAACTCGCCCGCACCCTCGCGGCGTGAGCGAGGCGGCGTGCGAGTCGGCATAACCCGCACAGCCGGCACGATGAACGCCGCTTGACGCCATCGCCCCGCGGGGCATTGAAGTTTGCCCCTGTAGCAAACCGAACCAAAGAACGATGCCGCACTTCAAGTACCAGCTCGACGCCGGCGGGGGCAACGTCACCGCGGGGGTGATTCAGGCCGCCAACGCCAACGACGCCTCGCAACAGTTGCGCCCCCGGGGCCGGGTCATCCAGCTCAACGCCGTGCAGGGCGGCGAGCAGACGTTCATGGACAAGCTGCGGGCCATGAACCAGACCTCCGGGCCGTCGCAGAAAGACATCCTCAACTTCACCACGCAACTGGCCGTGATGATCCGCGCCGGCATCAGCATCCGCGCCGCGATCGAGGGCATCGCCGAGCAGGTCGAGAACGTCAAGTTCCGCAAGATGCTCGAGCAGATCAAGGAAGACGTCGAGGGCGGCAAGAGCTTCTCCGAAGCCCTGACCAGGCACCCCAAGTACTTCAACCCGCTGTATGTGAACATGGTGCGGGCGTCGGAGATGTCCGGCTCGTTCGCCCGCATGCTCGACCGCATCGCCGCGTACCTCGCTCAGCAGATCGAGACCCGCTCGATGGTCCGCGGGGCGATGATCTACCCGGTCACCATCGCGGTGATGGCGATCGGCGTCACGATCTTCCTGCTCACGTTCGTGCTGCCCAAGTTCGGCGCCGTCTTCAAGGGCAAGGAAGACGTGCTGCCCTGGCCCACGCTGTTTCTCATGGACCTCTCGGCGTTCATGGTGCAGTATTGGTGGACCGTCGTGCTCGGCCTGCTTGTCGCGGCCGTGGCCGGCGTCTACGTGAGCAAGACCGAGACCGGCGGCCGATGGTTCGACATCGCCAAGCTCCGCACGCCGATCTTCGAAAAGATGTTCCGGGCCCTGTACATCTCCCGCTCGCTGCACACCATGGGCGAGCTGGTCAACGCCGGCGTCCCGATGCTCGACACCCTCGCGATCACCGGCGAGATCTCCGGCAACCAGTTCTACCGCAACCTCTGGCGCCGCGTACACGGGGCGGTCAAGCAGGGCAAGAAGATCAGCTTCGAGCTGATGAAGACCACGCTGCTGCCCCGAAGCGTCGTGCAGATGGTCAGCGCCGGCGAAGAATCGGGCAAGCTCGGCGAGGTGCTCGACGAAATCTCCGTTTACTACGCCAAGCGCCTGCGCGAGGCGATCAAGACCGTGACCGGCATGATCGAGCCGATCATGATCGTCATCATGGGTTCGATCGTCGGCTTCATCGCGATGGCCATCATCCTGCCGATCTTCAAGATGAGCAGTCTGGTGAAATGAACGCACCCGCCCCCAACGGTTTTACGCTCATCGAATCGCTGATCGCCGGTGTGATCCTGGCGACCGGCGTGTTGTCGATCGTGGCCGCGCAGCAGGCGTTTCACCGGCAGAACGACGCGGCCGAGGCGATCACCATGGGCCTGTCGCTGGCCAATGAGATTCGCGAGACCATGCTCGGCCTGCCCGCGGTCGATCCGGTGACCGGCGCGCTGGCGTTCGGCCCGGAGACCGACGAAGCCAGCGTGACCCAATACGACGACCTGGACGACTTCGCCGGCGGCGGCGGGGCGGGCGTGACCTTCAGCCCGCCGATCAACGCCCTGCGGCAGAGCATCGCGGACCTCCCGCAATGGCAGCAGTTCGTGATTGCCGAGCCGGTCTCGCCCAGCGACATCACCGGTTCGCCGGTCAGCCCCGGCGCGACCGACGTGCTGCGGATGACCGTGATCGTCTCCCGCACCGAAACGGGCGCGATGCGGGAAGTGACGCGGCTGAGCTGGCTCGCGGCCGCCGGGCCGTGAGCGCGACCGACCCCCTCGATCCAGGCGGGCGCAACGTTGTTGGAGGCCAAGGAGCTTCGGCGATGAATCCCAAACCCGCTGCCCGGCCCAACGGCTTTGCGCTGCTGATGGCGATGCTGTTCCTGGCGGTCTTCGCGTCGCTGGCCGCGGCGATGGCGCTGGTCGCCCAGGGCAACCTGCGCAGCGCCGACACCACCCACCGCGCCAACCGCGCGCTGGCCGCCGCGGAGACCGGCGTGACCTTCGCCCGCTACCGCCTGGCGGAGATCGCGGTCAACCATACCACCGACAAGGGCGAGATCGACGCGCAACTGGCCACGACGATGTGGGCCTCGATCAGCTCGCAGTTCAACGCCGCCCTCGTCGGAGAGGCGCACTACGACGACGGCTGGATCGCCACGTCCGATGAGTCGAGC
>CAZUHK010000119.1:0-10114 GCA_964620345.1 uncultured Planctomycetaceae bacterium | reverse complement strand
TGCCATGGTTATCGGATCATCCCCTGCCAACTCGCCAAGGAGTGTGAACGGTTACGCCGAGCGATATGAGCGGGCAAGCATCCTGATCACGACGAACCTGCCGTTCGGCGAGCATCGCCTGACGCTCCATGGCCATGGAGCGAGCGACGCGTTCGCCGAGGTAGGCGCGGGCCTGATCAACCCGATTCGAAGCGCCGGCGGCGAGACGCTGGCCGACGGGCGGCAAGCCCTGGCCACCCTTGAGCAGGAGGAGGTGCTCGACGGGGCATAGGTTGATCTGCGACCCCTCATATTGCTTCACCCCGACAAGCCGTTGATGTGGCTGCCGGTGATCGCCCCCCTTCCCCGGCGTCGAACGGGCGTTGTGCGCGTCGGCGACGCCGGTCGCTACCGATCGGTCGTGAGCGTCAACACCGCCGACCGCCGCCTGGCCGACATGCCCGCCAGCGCCCGGACATGCTCGACCACCGCCCGGCGGTCGGCCTCGGCCAGCCCCGCCAAGGCCTTGGCGATCGCCGCGGTGTCGCATGGTTTCGCGTGGCTACTGCTGACGCTACTGTTGACGGCCGAATCCGCTGGCTCGTAACCCGCTGGCATTGAATCGTTTGCGGAATCGCGCAGCGGCCTTCTAAGCCGCAGGTCGTGCGTTCGAGTCGCACCGGGCGTGTTGGGGGATAAGCCGTGTCAGGCGTGAACCGTCCATGCCCATGCCGCGTCACGGATTCGGGGCCGCGTCTTTACGACTTTCGTTCTTCATGCCGGTGTGGGCTATTTCTCGTCGAGCAGTTCGACGGCTTGGAACTTCTGGCCTTCGAGCATGGCCAGCGACGCCCCGCCGCCGGTGCTGACGTGGCTGACCCGGTCGGCGAAGCCGAGCTGCTGCACGGCCGCGGCGCTGTCGCCGCCGCCGATGATGCTCACCGAGTCCGAGTCGGCGATGGCCTGGGCGACCTGCCTGGTGCCTTCGTCGAACGGTGGCATCTCGAACACGCCCATCGGGCCGTTCCACACGATGGTCTTGGCCCCGCGGACAATCTGCTGATACTGCTGGATGGTGGTCGGGCCGATGTCCAGGCCCTGCCAGCCGTCGGGTATCCGGCCGGCCTCGACGACCTGCTTGTTGCAATTGCCGTTGAAGTCGTCGCCGCAATGGGTGTCGACCGGCCGCACGAGCTTTTCCTCGCCGTTTTGGAGCAACCGCGTGGCCAGATCGACCTTGTCGGGTTCGACCAGCGAATCGCCGACCTTGCCGCCCTGGGCGAGCGAAAAGGTGTAGGCCATCGCCCCGCCGATCAAGACCTTGTCGCAGATGCCCAGCAGGTTGTCGATGACGTTGATCTTGTCCGAGACCTTCGCCCCGCCGAGGATCGCGACGAAGGGGCGCTGGGGGTTGGCAATGGCATCGGTCAGGTACTTGATCTCCTTGTCGACCAGGTAACCCAGCACGCAGGGCTTACCGGCGTCCTTCATCGCCTTTGGTACGGCGACCATCGACGCATCGGTGCGATGGCAGGTGCCGAAGGCGTTGTTGCAGTAAACGTCGGCGAGCTTGGCCAGTTGCGCGGCGAACGCCTCATCGCCTTTTTTCTCTTCTTTGTGAAAGCGGAGGTTTTCCAGCAGCATCACACCGCCCTCGGGCAGGTGTTCCAGCGCCGCCTCGACGTCCGGGCCGATGCAGTCCTTGACGAAGGTCACATCCTTGACAAGCATCGCGCTCAGCCGATCGGCGACGGGTTCCAGGGAGTATTCCGCTTCGTAGCCCTCGCCTTTGGGCCGCCCCAGGTGGCTCATGAGGATGACGGACCCGCCATCGCTCAGCACGCCGTTGATCGTCGGCAGGGCCATTTCGATTCGGCGGTCATCGGTGATCACGCCTTCTTCGTTCAGCGGGACGTTGAAGTCCACGCGCATCAGCACCGTCTTGCCGGAAAGGTCCAGGTCGTCAATGGTCTTCTTGGCCATGGGGATATCCTTGGGTTACGGGCTGCGGGGTCGCTGCTCTAATTTACGGACGCACTGCGCCGCCTGCAAACCGGACCACCGCCGACCTGAGCAAGTCTTGGAGGCAAGGGCGGGAGAACGAAGACTCAGGATCGGTCGGCCAACGCGAACCCGGCCATGGCATGGACGTTGGCGTGTGGTGTGTCGCGGGGGATCTCGCATCCGGCGCCCACGACATACGGCCGGCCCGCCGCCGCGGCGCACTTGGCCAAGGCGTCGAGGATCACCGCCGGCTCGCCGTTGCGCAGCACGCCCACGGGATCGATGTTGCCAAGCAACGCCGTGTCGCCACCGACCGCCCGCCGCGCCTCGGCCATCGACACCATCGAATCGAGGTCGACGATGTCGCAGCCCAGCGTCCCGATGCCCTCAAGCAGCGGCTGCGTGTTGCCGCAGATGTGCAGACGCACGGCGGCGCCCAGGCCATGTATGCCGTCGACAAGCTTCTGCTGACGCCGGCGGATGAACTGCTCGTAAATCGTCGGGCCGATCAGCGATGCGGCCGCGTCACCGATACCCACCAAGTGCGCGCCGGCTTTGACCTGCGCCACGGCGAAGGTCAGTTCCATGTCGACAATAAAGTCGAGCAGGTCGTTGACAAACGCCGGGTCATCGATGAAGTCCATCATCAGACTGTTGATGCCGCGCAGATCAGCGGCCTGGGCGCACGGGCCCTCGATCCAGCCCTCGACCAACAGATCATCGCCGACGCGCCGACGCAGTTGCTCTACGGCATCAACGCGATCACGCATGCGCGAGCCGTGGGCCATCGGATCAGGTGCTCGCAACGTCGCCAGCGCCGCGGGGTCGGCCAGCAACGCACCGGCTTCGTCGATCGCCGGGGGCGCATCGTCGGGGTAATAGATGGTCGCGCCGCAGTCGGCGGCTTCGCGCGCCGGGTCGCTGATCACCGACACATAGTCGAACCCGAATCGCTCGGCGGTGCGCAACTGGCCTTCGACCAGCTTCGTGTGATCGACCGCGTATTGGCGGTAGGGCACGCCGATCACGTCGGATGCGAACATCATGGTGATCGGCATCAGAGGCAGACCATCGTGTCGATTGCCGTTGGTCAGTTCCGTGGTGCGCTGTCGGCCGTTCATCGATTCACCTCACCACGCCGACCAATCGGGCTTGCGATCGAAGATCGCGCCCAGTCGGTCGGCGTCGAACTTCGGTGAGCGGTCGTAGAAGTATACGCCGTTCTGCTCCTGCTCGACGTCGGGCAGCTGCACGTAACAATAGCCCGACCAGTTGGGGTGATCGACGATCGCATCGGTCAGACCCTTTATGCGCCGCCGACAATCCTCTGCGCTGGTCGGGTCGTCACCGTAGCCCCAACTGCCGGACCGGTCGGCCCGGCGGGCCTGTTCGGGATTCCACCGCGCCCATCGCGTGATGTCGCACGTGAATCCAACGGTGCCGCCGCAGTGAAGGCCGACGCTGTGGCCGTCGATGTAAACCTCTGCCTCGTAATCCACCGCGCCCAGGTGCAGCGGCACGCGCCGGCCGGCCCAATCGTCCGGCACGCGGATCGTGCGGTGATACCACATCGCCTCGATGAAATCGGTATGCCCCACGCCCGACCGTTCCGACTCTGGGCAGAACGGCACGATGATCTTGCGCCCCAAGCCCTCGCGAAGCGGCAAGCCGCGCTCGCGGCCGGACTTGTCGGGGGCGAACGTGAACGTCCATTCGCCGTTGAGGTTGATCCAGGCGTCACGCTCAAACTGCGGGCCGGAATGCTCAGGGCGGGGCGTGGTCATCGGGGCTTGGGTTCGAGGTGGACCACCGCCATGTTATCATGCGTCCATGCAGACGCTCGCCGTCGAAACCGCGAACCGCGACCAGTTTATCGACATCACTCATCGCGTGCAGGACGTGGTCGGCGAGGCCGGCATCGAGACCGGCAGCGTGGTCGTCTACGTGCCCCACACCACCGCGGGGGTGACGATCAACGAGAACGCCGACCCGGATGTGCAGCACGACATGATCGAGCAACTCAACCAGATGGTGCCTTGGCGACAGCCGTTCTACCAGCACGCCGAGGGCAACTCGGCCAGTCACGTCAAGGCGTCGATGATGGGTTCGAGCGTGACGGTGCTGATCGAATCGGGCCGACTGGTGCTGGGCACGTGGCAGGGCGTTTACCTCTGCGAGTTCGACGGCCCGCGCACGCGGAAGGTGCTGGTCAAAGCGACGGGTGATGAGCGATGAGCGACGGGGCGAAACAAGGCCGACCGCGAAACTACCAGATCGCGCCCGCCGCGGGCTTAGCCAGCGCCGAGGCCGCGGTGGTGGTCGCGTTGCTCGATGAACTGCTGGAGCGGCTGATCGACCTGATCGCCGACCTGGGCGAGGCCGAGCTGCACGCGCTGCCCGAGGGTTGTGCCAACAGCATTCAGGTGCTGGTCAGCCACATGACCTGGGCCGAGGCGCACTGGATCGAAAAGTTCACCGGCGTGCCGCTGCCCGATGCGGTGCGGGCGGCGATGCCGGCCGAGGCGTTCGCCCGGATCGAAGCCGACGCCGAACGACTGATCGCCAACGCCCGCACCGTGCGCGAGCAATACACCCGGCCGGTGCTCTCGGGCATTACCGACATCGACGCGATCCGCACCGACACGCCCCTGGACGCGGTGAGCGTGCGCGGCGTGCTGATGCACCAGACCTGGCACTGGACGTACCACACCGGCCAGGTCGGCCTGCTTCGCCGCATGATCGGCCGCGGCTACCAGTGGACCTTCACCGACCGGCTCACCGGCCGCGCGTGACGCGAACTTGGTAGGATATGCCGATCGCATTGCACCTCTACGGGAGACATCGCATGGAATTTCTCTGGTTCATTCTGCTGGGCCTGGCCGCGGGCTTCATCGCCGGCTTGCTGACCAAGGGCAGCGGGTTCGGCATCGTGGGCAACCTCGTGGTCGGCGTGCTGGGCGCGATCCTCGGCGGGTTTCTTTTCTCGCTGATCGGCCTGGGCCCGGACAATCTGCTGGGCCAGCTCATCGCCGCGGTGGTGGGCGCGTTGATCCTGCTGTTCCTGCTCGGCTTCATCGCCAAACGCCGCTAACATCACCGCCGTATGGCGCGACACGACCGCATCGTGGTGATCCTCGGCCCCACGGCCGGGGGCAAGAGCGAACTGGCCGTGGCGATCGCTCAGCGGTGCGATGGCCAGATCATCAACGCCGACTCGATGCAGGTGTACCGTCATCTCGACGCCGGCACCGCCAAGCCCACCGCCGCACAACGCGCCGCGGCGCCGCACCACCTGATCGATTGCGTTGAACCCACCGAGCGATGGACCGTTGCAGACTGGCTGGCGCGGGCCGAGCAGTTGATCGCCGACCTGCACGCGGCGGGCAAGCTGCCGATCGTGGTGGGCGGCACGAACCTTTACCTCAAGGCCCTGCTCGAAGGGATGTTCGACGGCCCCCCGGCCGACCCGGCCTTCCGCGAATCGGTCGCCGAGGCGCCCGCGCCAAAGTTGCACGCCCGACTGGCCGCAGTGGATCCCGCCGCCGCCGAGCGCATCCACCGCAACGACCACAAGCGCATCATCCGCGCCCTCGAGGTGCACCGCGCCACCGGCAAGCCCATCAGCGAACAGCAAGCGCAATGGGACAGCGCGGCGAATGAAAAATCGAAAATCGAAAATCGAAACTACCACCACGATCCGATCTTGATCGGCCTGCGCTGGCCGATCGAGGCGATCAACCGCCGCATCAACGCCCGCGTCAAGGCGATGTTCTTCCCCGCCGCTTGCGGCTTGGCGCCCGAAACCGAGTCGCTGGTGGATGAAACCCGTCGCCTCGAAGTCGCCGGCCTGCTGGGCCCCCAGGCCCGCGAAGCCCTGGGCACCAAGCAGGCGCTCGACCACCTGGCCGGCCGGCTGACGCTGGACGAATGCTTCGAGCAGACCAAGATCGACACCCGCCGCTACGCCAAGGCCCAGCGCACCTGGCTCAAGCGATTCCGCGGTGTGCGCTGGTTTGAGTCGGCCGAGCAGCCGTTCGAGCAGATCGCGCGGCAGGCCGTCGATCAAGTCAAGCGCGAAACGGGCGAATTGTAGAATCACGCAACCATCGCATTCACAGCAATTTACAGATCACGCTTGACAAAGCCCGTCCTTGCGATTCAAGTCTTGGCCCCCGGCAGGCCAATAGGATTGCCGTGAAACGCGACCGGCCAGTCGGCCGATAGTCGCCAATGCATCGCATCTACATAAGTGGACCGCATGGCCAAGAAAACGGCAAAGAAAACCAGCAAGCAGACCAGCCGGCGCGGCGGCAACGGCCGCGCGCCCAACGCCGAGGGCAAGCAACTGGTCATCGTCGAGTCGCCGGCCAAGGCCCGGACGATCAACAAGTACCTGGGCCCCGACTACATCGTCACCGCCAGCGTCGGCCACGTGCGCGACTTGCCCAAGTCCAACCCCAAGGGCGTCAAGGCCCCGGTGCCCGGCGTCGATCTCGAGCACGACTTCGCCCCGACCTACGAGGTGATCCAGGGCAAGGGCAAGACCGTGACCGACCTGAAGCGCACGGCGAAAAAGGCCTCGGGCGTCTGGCTGGCGACCGACCTGGATCGCGAGGGCGAGGCGATCGCCTGGCACGTGGCCGAGGCGCTGGGCCTGAACCCGGCCCAGGCCAAGCGCGTGGTGTTCAACGCGATCACCAAGGAGGAGATCCGCCGGGCGTTCGAGCATCCGCGCCCGCTGGACATGGACAAGGTCAACGCCCAGCAGGCGCGGCGGATTCTCGATCGCATCGTGGGCTACCAGGTTTCGCCGCTGCTGTGGAAGAAGGTGGCCGGGGGCTTGAGCGCCGGCCGCGTCCAGAGCGTGGCGGTGCGGCTGGTGGTCGAGCGCGAGCGTGAGATCCGCGCCTTCACGCCCGACGAATACTGGAAGCTCAGCGGCTACTTCACCACGGACACCGGCGCGGCCGACAAGCTCGCCGCGGCGTGGCGGCGGTGGCTGGCCGAGGCCCCGGCCAAGGGCAAGGGCCGACCGACCGAAGGCCGCACGCTCAAAGAAAAGTACGCCTGGCTGGCCGAGCACGACGGGCTGACCGCCGAGCTGATCGAGGTCGGCGGCGAGAAGTTCGCCGCGGACAACGCCGACGACGCCCTGACCATCGCCCACAACGCCGGCTTCGACCTCGAAGACCGCAAGGAAACCCAAGACCCCAAGGCCAAGGGCCCGGCCAAGCATCGGGTGGGGCTGATCGGCACCGCGTCGGCCGATATCGACTGGAAGATCAAGTCGGTCCAGACCAAGCGCACTCAGAGCAAGCCGCCGGCGCCGTTCATCACCAGCACGCTTCAGCAGGCCGCGGCCAACGCGCTGGGCTTTGCCGCTTCGCAGACCATGCGCATCGCCCAGCAGCTCTACGAGGGCATCGACATCGCGGGCGAGGGTTTGGTCGGCCTGATCACCTACATGCGTACCGATTCGACCCACCTGTCCGGCGAGGCGCTGGGCATGGCCCGCGATTACATCGACGGCAACTTCGGCGGCGACTACCTGCCGGACAAGCCAAACTTCTACGCCTCGCGCAACCGCGATGCGCAGGAGGCCCACGAGGCGATCCGCCCCACCGATGTCCGCCACTCGCCCGACGACGCGGCGATCAAGCGGTCGCTCGACGAGCGGCAGTACAAGCTGTACCGGCTGATCTGGCAGCGGTTCGTCGCCGGCCAGATGACCCACGCGCAGTGGGACACGACCACGTTTCACATCGCCGGCGCCGGCCGCGACGGGCGCGAGCTGCTGTTTCGCGGCAACGGGCGCACGCTGGTGTTTGACGGGTTTTACAAGGTCGCCGGCCGGCCCGCGGCGGAGAACGAGCCGATCCTCCCCTCGATCCGGGCCGACCAGCCCGTCGGCCCGCTGGACCTCACCCCCACGCAGCACTTCACCAGCCCCCCGGCCCGCTACACCGAGGCCTCGCTGGTCAGGAAACTCGAGAGCGAAGGCATCGGCCGGCCCAGCACCTACGCGGCGATCATCCAGGTCATCCAGGATCGCAAGTACGCCGAGAAAATCCAGAACCGCTTCCACGCGACCGACCTGGGCGAGGTGGTGACCGACAAGCTCACCGAGGCGTTTCCCAAGATCATGGACGTGGGCTACACGCGATGGATGGAAGAGGAGCTCGACGCGGTTGAAGAGCAGCACCACGACTGGGTTCAGTTCCTGCACAAGTTCTACGACCCGTTCCAGGAGAACCTCAGCCAGGCCCACGAGGACTTATCGCACGCCAAGGCCGAGGTGGAGCCATCGCCCTATGAGTGCGGCGACTGCGGCGCGCCGGCGGTGTACCGCTTCGGGAAGAACGGCAAGTTCCTCTCGTGCAGCCGCTACCCCGAGTGCAAGTGGGCCGCGCCGATCGACCGCGAGGGCAAGCCCGCCCCGCCGGAGCACACCGACGTCCTCTGCCCCGAGTGTGGCGAGCACCCGATGCAGCTCCGCAAGGGCCGGTACGGGCCGTTCCTGTCCTGCTCGAACTACCCCGAGTGCAAGGGTGTGGTGAACCTGGACAAGAAGGGCCACGTCAAGCTGCCCACCCCCCCGCCGCTGACGACGGACGTCGAATGCCCCAAGTGCCAGAGCCCGCTGTACCTGCGCGAGGGCAAGCGCGGGCTGTGGCTGAGCTGCTCGACGTTCCCCAAGTGCCGCGGCCGCGTGGGCTTTACCAAGCTCGAAGAGGACAAGCAGAAGCAACTGGAGACGGCCTGGAAGAACCACGTCAAGCACAACCCCGTGCCGCAGGTCAAAACCACCGACGGCCGCGTCGTCGGCGAGGAATACACGCCGCAGACCGCAAGCGCCGATCAGGCCGACGATCAAGACACTGCAACCGACAGCGAAGCGGCGTGAGGGGCGGTCTCCCCAGCGCCGTCAATCCGCCGCAGCCCTTGTCACAAAGCATCATTGCTCGCTCGAAACACACGGGGGCGAACACCACCGTAGTTTGTATGACTGGCCAACGCGCTTACCGACTCACGGTCCTGCGGACAGCGGGTCGCGGGTATAGAGGACTTCGCCGCTCTGGGCTTCAGCTTGCTTGCGGATGATGAGGAACTCGCCGCAGTTCAACTGCAGGTCGTCCACCTCACCACCGGGCGCCACTGAGTTGGTGTCGAACCAGTTGGAGATGCCGAAGTTCGAGTCGTCGGCGAACAAGAGCTCCTGGCTGGCCACCTTGTTGAACGCACGCACCGAGTTGTCCAGGCGGAACAGACGGTCACCTTGGCCGCTAATGCCCGCCCCCAGATCCGTCACCGGCGCGAACGCGCCCGACGTGAACAGGTTGGTCTGATTCAGACGCACCGGCGTGCCATTGAGCAGCGTGATCGCAAAATCGTTTTCAAGCGTTGCCTGCGGGATCAGTTGCCCGACCTTGATCGTCTTGCACTGACCCATCGAGAAAAACTGAAGGTCGCCGGTCGATTCGTCCACCACCGTCGCCGGATCGTCCGGCTCACCAGTATCGATCGGACAGAGGTTGCGGACGATGAACGGTTCATGCGGCTGGATCACGAAGTCGTCCAACTCGTTACCTGGTGTCGCGGCGTCTACGTCAAACCAGTTGAACACGTTGAATCCGGGCGCGTCGATGAACACGAAATTGCGACGCGCCGCCTTGTTCACACCCGGCACCGGGGGGTTGGGAAGCAGAATCTGAACCGGCGCGCTGGCGAGACCGTCCTGCGGCGTTTCCTCGGCCTTGAACGTCAGCTTCAGGAGGTTCGGAGGAAACACGCTGCTCAGCGTCCAGTGCTGAACGACCTCCACCTCGTCGCCACCGGCCAGACCGCCAAGGTCCGCCGCTGACGTCTCGTCGTTGGCGCCCTCGACCACATTCAGCAGCACGCCGCTGCTTGTAGCCACCGTGAACCAGCGACCCATCGCGGCACCGCTGGTCACCCGGATGTAGTACTGACCCGGCGTCAGCGTGCCCGGGTCTTCGGTCAGCGTCACCTGGTCTGTTGCATCATCGGCCGTGCCCACCGTGAACGCACCAAGGCAGTTACGGTAGTGCGCCATCGCCACATACGTGTCCGATTGCGCCAACGCCGTCACCTTGGTGTAACCCACCGACGG
>CAZUHK010000118.1:0-10210 GCA_964620345.1 uncultured Planctomycetaceae bacterium | reverse complement strand
AAGATGTCGGGCCTGCGGCACAAGATGCCGATCACCTGCTGGCTGATGTTCGCCGGCTGCCTGGCGCTGGCCGGCGTGCCGTTCACCGCGGGCTTCTACTCCAAAGACCAGATCCTCTACGACGCGCTGAACACCCCGGGCCTCACGTGGGTCGGCTGGGTCGGCGTGATCACGGCCCTGCTCACCGCGTTCTATACCTTCCGCCTGTGGTTCAGCGTCTTCATGGGCCAAGAAAAGTTCGAGATGGGCGATGAGCACCACGGCTACTCGCCCACGCAGCACCCTTACCTGTTCAAAGACGCCGGCCACGCCGACGATGACCACGGCCACGACGAGCACCACCACCACGGCCCGCACGAGATGCCGTGGCTGATGAACGCGCCGCTGCTGATCCTCGCGGCCGGAGCGATCTTTGCCGGCGTGTTCTTCGGCGGGTGGATGCAGGATTCGATCAGCCAATCCAGCGCCGCCGCGGCCAACCCGCACGCGCTGCACAAGGGCGATCCGGGCTACGTCAGCCACGGCATGGTCGGCGTGATCTCCGGCGGTGGGGCGCTGGTGATGATCGCCCTGGCCGGGTGGCTGTTCTGGTTCAACCGCGGCCTGGCGGCGAACCTGGCCGGCCAACTCCAGCCGATCGCGCTGGTGCTCTACAACAAGTACTACATCGATGAGATCTACCACTGGCTGATCGTGATGCCGCTGCGGGGCATCGGCTACCTGTGTTACCTGGTGATCGATCGGATGATTCTGGACGGATTGATTTACGACGGCGTGGTTCAGCACGCGCCCCGCGCCGCGGCCGAGGCGCAGGCGGCGACCACCCGCGGCCGGCTGCAGGGCTACGCGACCTACATGGGCGTGGGCCTGCTGCTGATCGTCGCGGTCGTGCTGTGGGTGCTGGTGATCAACCCGTGAGTGATGAGATGAAGAAAATGAACGCAAAGGACACAAAGCACACGCAAAGGCCGCGAAAGGAATTGTTTTGTTTTCCGCTTTGCGTCCTTCGTGTGATCTTCGCGCCTTGGCGTTCGACTGGCTTACCGACGGATGACGCATGAGCAATAGCTGGTTACTTCCTTTGCTGGTTCTGCTGCCGCTGCTCGGGGGCCTGGGGCTGCTGGCGTTGCCGCGCGGGCGCGGCGATATCGTCAAGACGATGGCGCTGATCGTCACGCTGGTGACGTTCGCGATCAGCGTCGCGGCCTGCGGCCGGTTCGACTGGCTCAACGCCGGTCACGCCGATCAGCTTTCGTACCTGGCCCGATGGATCCCCGGCCTGGGCATCAACCTGCGCCTGGGCGTCGATGCGATCTCGCTGTGGCTGGTGATGCTCACCACGTTCATCATGCCCATCACCGTGCTCGGTTCGTTCAGCGCGGTCCACACGCGGCACAAAGAGTTCTTCATGTGGCTGCTGGTGTTGCAGGCGGCGATGACCGGCGTGTTCGTGGCGCGCGACGTGATCTTCTTCTACATCTGCTTCGAGCTGACGCTGATCCCGCTGTATTTCCTGATCGGCATCTTCGGATCGGACAACCGGCTGTGGGCGAGCAAGAAGTTTTTCATCTACACGCTGACCGGCTCGCTGTTGACCTTCGCGGGCATCGTGTACGTCGCCTGGATGCACGCCGCGGCGCACGGCGCCTGGAGCTTTTCGATCGCCGACCTGACCGCGACGGCGCAGACGATGGACCCCACGCAGCAGGCGTGGGTGCTGGGGGCGCTGCTGGCGGGGTTCGCGGTGAAGGTGCCGCTGTTCCCCGTGCACACCTGGCTGCCGCTGGCGCACACCGAGGCGCCGACCGCGGGCAGCGTGATCCTCGCCGGCGTGCTGCTGAAGCTCGGCACGTACGGCCTGCTGCGGTTCGCCCTGCCGATGGTGCCGGCCGCGGTGATCGAATACGCCCCGCTGATCGGTATCTTCAGCGTGATCGGCATCCTGTATGCCGCGCTGATCTGCTGGGTGCAGCAGGACATCAAGAAGCTCGTGGCCTACTCGTCGATCAGCCACCTGGGCTTCTGCGTGCTAGGGCTGTTCGCGCTCAACCCGCAGGGCGTGGGCGGGTCGGTGATGTACATGATTAACCACGGGCTGTCGACCGGGGCGTTGTTCCTGTGCGTAGGCATGCTCTACGAGCGCTACCACACGCGCGACATGGATCAGATCGCGGGCCTGGGCAAGGTGCTGCCGGTGTGGTCGACGTTCATGGTGTTCTTCTGCATGGCCAGCGTGGGGCTGCCGGGCCTCAACGGGTTCGTCGGTGAGTTTCTCACGTTGCTGGGCGCGTTCACCGCGCACGACGTGCTGGGCTGGGAGTTCGCGGCGGTGGGGGCGCTGGGCCTGATCCTCGCGGCGATCTACATCCTCTACATGGTCGGCCGGGTGATCCTGGGCCCGACGCGCGAGCCGGCCGAGTACGCGGGCAAGGTGGACGATCTGAACACGCGCGAGATCGCCGTGCTCACGCCCCTGGCCGCCGCGTGCCTGGTGCTGGGGCTGTTTCCCAATATCATCCTGACCACGCTCGAACCGTCGATCGCCAAGACCACCGCCGCGGCGAACAGCTTGCTCGAAGAACGCCGCGTCGCGGAATTACCAATGACGAATCTCCAATCACCAATCGTCGAGGCCGGTGATCGAGGCATTGGTCATTTGACATTTGACATTGGTCATTCCGAACCGGAGGTTCGGCAGTGAACATGCTCGACAAGATCGCGATGCTGGTGCCCGAGATCGTCATGCTCGCCGTGGCGTTCGTGGTGATGATCATGGGGCTGAGCCCGAACGCGGCGATCCGGCGCAGCACGGTTTGGCTGAGCGCGATGGGCCTGGTGCTCGCCGGTCTGTGCGTGATCTTCGGCGAGTCGATGGGCCTGCCGGCGCTCGTGCCGATCGCTTATTTCGTGAAGCTCGCGATCGTCGGCGTGGGGCTGCTGCTGCTGATGGGCGCCGCCGAGACCCCGGGCGAGTACGCCGGCGACACGCGAGCGGGCGGTACGTTCGACGTGACGCTGGTCAGCCGGGGCGAGTTTTACGGCTTCTTCCTGCTCTCGCTGGTCGGCGCGATGCTGTGCGTCACCGCCGACGATCTGATCTGGCTGTTCCTGGCGCTGGAGCTGACGAGTCTGCCGACGTACGTGATGGTTTCGACCGCGCGCGAGAAGGCCGAGGCGCCCGAGGCGGGGGTGAAGTATTTCTTCCTGGGCGCGTTCGCCGCGGCGATCTTCCTGTACGGCTTCGCGCTTTTGTACGGCGCGACGGGCACGACGATGTTCACGCCATTGGGCGGCACGGAGCTGATCGGCATCACGCGGGCGATCGCGACCGACGGGCTGAACACGCTGGGGCTGATCGGGATGCTGCTGGCGATCGCGGGCCTGGCGTTCAAGGTCGCCGCGGCGCCGATGCATTTTTACGCGGCCGATGTTTATGAAGGCGCCGCCACGCCGGTCACCGCGTTTCTGGCCTTCGTGCCCAAGACCGCCGGCTTCGTCGCGCTCATGGCCGTGCTGTCGCTGGTCGGCTGGACGTGGCGGCCGATCGGCGACGCGGGGCAGGCGATCGTCTGGCTGCTGTGGGTCATGGCCGTGGCCACAATGTTCATCGGCAACACGATGGCGCTGCGGCAGACCAACCTCAAGCGCGTGCTGGCCTACTCGTCGATCGCGCACAGCGGCTACATGCTGGTGGGGCTGATCGCGGCCCACGGCGCGGCGGGCCGGGGCGAGGCGGCCAGCGGCCTGGGCGCGGTGCTGTTCTACCTCGTGGCCTACGGCGTGATGAACCTCGGGGCGTTCGCGGTGCTGGGCATCCTCAAAGCTCGCGGCGAGGAAGCCGACACTTATGACGACCTGCGCGGCCTGGTTCAGCGCCAGCCGGCCATGGCCGCGGTGATGGCGGTGTGCGTGTTCTCGCTGGCCGGCCTGCCGCCGATCATCGGCTTCTGGGGCAAGCTCTACCTGCTGGGTGCCGCGGTGTCGGCCGGCCACGTCTGGCTGGCGGTGCTGCTGGTGCTGGCCTCGGCGATCGGCGCGGTGTACTACCTGCGGATCATCGGCGCCTGTTTCCTGCCCGAGCCGGGCGAGGGCGTCGAGGTGGCGCGTCGGCCGTGGCGGGCGACCTCCGCGGCGATCAGCGCCATCGCGGTGGTGCTGCTGAGCGTGCTGGCCGGCTGGCTGTTCGCCTCGGCGGACACCGCCGCCGACCTGCCCACCCCGACCCAACCGGGCCGCGCGATCACGGCCGAGGCGAGCTCGATCGTCCGGGCGGAGTGATCAAACCCGCTGGATTTTCCACAAAGATCACGAAGACGCCAAGAGCACGAAGAAGAACGATATCTGTCTGCTTCGTGAGCTTTGGGGCTTTGTGTGCTTCGTGGGATTGAATGTGTGGCAGGCAGATCGAGATCTGCCGCTCTCGGCTCATCTGATGCTGCGAGGCAAAAACGCCCGCGGGGGAGTAAGCCCGGGGGCGTTTTTCTGCACTGGACCGTTGACGAACGGTCCTGCTGCTTCACGGCCGGAGTTGAGCGATCACCTTTCGTCGATCAACTCTCACCCGTCGTGTTGCTGTTTCTGTAAGCCGCCGAACTGGTACTGGAGCACCAGGCCGATCACCGCGGGGACGACGATGAGCATCGGCATGATCAGGGGGTTGGCCTTGAGTGAGTCGGTGATGACCTCGCGCCAGGCGGCGACCTGCAGCAGCAGGGCGACGATGCCCAGCACGGCGAGGACCGAGCCGGACAGCGAGGTGAACATCACGACCGACAGCTCGAAGAGGATGAAGCTGAGCAGGCCGAAGAAGACCAGGCCGATCAGTGCCCCGGCCCAGTAGGCGTCGGGGGGCAGGTTGATGGCGCCGGATTGCGTGTTGAGGTGGTTGGCGATGGCCGACCAGGCGTTGGCGCCGAGGAACGCGCCGGCCAGCCCGCCGCACATCGCCACGGCGAACTTCATGAACGGCCAGGCCGCCACCGCCAGCAGCACGCCCAGGCAACCGGCGACGATCGCCTCGGCCTGGATGTGCTGGCCCAGCTTGTAGCCCAGCACGATCCCCATGCCCAGCGCGGTCAGCACGACCACACCCTTGTACAGCTTGTAGCCCTGGAGCATGCACAACAGCCCCACGCACAGGAAGATCGCGCCGACCACCCACGTGGTCTGGGCCAGGGTGTCCACGAGCGAATCGGGGTGGGCCAGGGCGTCGATGCGCTCGAAGATCCGCGGCAGGATCAACTGCGGCTCGGCACCCTCGGGGCTCTGGGCTTGGGCAAGAAGCAGGAACATGGCGTGCCTCCAACGATCCCCCTGGCTCGGTCCAACCCCGGCCACGCGGCCGGAGCCGGACGCAGGGTTAGTTATCGGCGCGCCGGCCCAGAATGGTCCACTGAATCAAAGCTCCGATAATCGTCAGGCCCACCAGCGTCACCAGCACGCCCCGCGGCGTGGCCGGCAGCCGGTCGTGCAGGCCCGGGGCGTAGGCGGCGCTCAAACGCAGCACCGCCGCGATCATCAGCGAACTGCCGACCAGCGCCGCGGCGATCGCCGCGGCGAGGTTCGGGAAGATCAGCCCGATCAGGAAACCCGTCACCGCCATGACCCCCGCGCCCGCGAGGATCAGCCAGCGCGTGCCGCCGGACAGGTCGTCGGCCCACCAGGTCCGCAGCCCCGCCCAGGTTTCCTCCGCGGCGCCCGCGAAGCGGTCGGCCAAGTGCTCGCCCGTGCCCGTGTCGGTATCGGTTGGCGATGCGCCATCGTCGGTCGGTTCGCCATCGGGCCGGCTGAAGATGCCGCGGTCGGGCAAGAAGCCGCCGCGGGCGTCGTCGGCGGCGCCGCGCACCGCGTCGGTCAGCGGCCGGTGGGCGGTGGGCATCGGCTCGCCCTGCCAGGCCAACACGGCCCAGGGCGTCGCGGCCGCGAGCATCACCGCCAGCAGCACCGCGACCCACAGCCGAAACGTCGCCCACACCAGCACCGCCGCGCCGATGCCGCCGACGATCACCGCCACGATCACCGCGGAGTTGTCGCCCATCTGCCGGCCGGCCAGCCCGCCGACGATCGCCCCGGCCGTCAGGGCGATGAACGTGATGCTCGGCCGCACCACCCGCCGGCCGAACAGCCACAGAAAGATCCCCCACAACGCCGCGAACCCCAGCGCGATGTCGAACCACATCGGCAACGCCGCGGCCAGGCGATCCACCGCCGAGCGGACCGAATCGAGCTGTTTGCTCACCTGGTCCAGCTCGGCCGGGTTGGTCTGTGCCAGCGTCAAGCCGGCGATGCTCACAAGCAGGTGCGTGATCATGGCTGATCCCTCGAAGGCCCGGACTATCCTAACCGCAACTCGCACGGCGCGGTCGCCGCAGTCGCCGCGTTGACCGGCCTGGTGGTCGGCATACAATGGCGGCTCGTTCGACCTTATCGACGTTTCGCCGCGTCCGCATCCACATGGCCGACCCCACCCCCAGCCAGGACGAGCTTCTCGCCCCGTGGCGCAAGCAGATCGACGACATCGATCGGCAGATCGTCCAGCTCATCAACGATCGCGCCCGCGCGGCGATCCAGATCGGCCGGATCAAAGACACCGACGACGCGCCGATCTACGTGCCCCATCGCGAGCGGGCGGTGATGAACAAGGTGCACGGCCTGAACCGCGGCCCGCTGCCCGACAGCGCGATCGAGTCGATCTACCGCGAGATCATCTCCGCCTGTATCGCCGCCGAGCGGCCGCTGCGCGTCGGCTACCTCGGCCCCGCCGGGTCGTTCAGCCACCTGGCGGCGCGAAAGTTCTTCGGCACGTCGGTCAACTACCAGGCGGTGGACGACATCTCGCACGTCTTCGAAGAAGTCGAGCGCGACAACCTCGACGTGGGCCTGGTGCCGATCGAGAACTCCACCGGCGGAGGCGTGCGGATGACCCACGATTGCTTCATGCAGACCAAGGTCCGCGTCTGCGCCGAGGTGCTCATCCACGTGCACCACAACCTGCTCAGCCAAAGCGAGCTGGGCGCGGTCAAGCGCATCTACTCGCACCCCGAGGCATTCGATCAGTGCGGCCGGTGGCTCTCGACGCACCTGCGCCACGCGGATCGGCGGACGGTGAGCTCCACCGCCAAGGCCGCCGAGCACGCCGCGCACGAGCCCGACGCCGGGGCGATCAGCTCCGCGCTGGCCGCCGAGCTGTACGACGTACCCGTCGCCGCGGAGAACATCGAAGACAATCCGCAGAACATCACCCGCTTCTTCGTCATCGGCCACATCGCCACCCAACCGACCGACGAGGACAAGACCGCGATCATGTTCACCACCGCCCATAAGCCCGGGGCGCTGGCCGAGGTGATCAACGTCTTCGCCCGCCACGGCATCAACCTCACCCACATCGACAAACGCCCCAGCCAGCGGGTCAACTGGGAATACTTCTTCTTCATCGATTGCGAAGGCCACATCGACAATCCCGCGATGCAGGCCGCGCTCGACGACGCCCGCGAACACTGCCTGCACCTGACCGTGCTCGGCTCGTTCCCCCGGGCCAAGCAGGTCCTGGGGTGAGGGGGCTTGGTTGATCGGTAAATCAGTGAATCAGTGAATCAGTGAATCAGTAAATCGGTAAATCGGTAAATCGGGAAGACGATGGCGTGCGCGTCCCTCCGATGTACCGATCAACCGATCAACCAGAATGTAACTCATTCGGTCGTTGCACGCCGATCGTGTGGTGATCTACACTGATGGCGTTCGATGGCGATCCACCCGGTCAACTCGACCCCGGCCCTGCGGCTTGTCCAACCGCTTGACGCGGCGCGGCCCACGCAGCCGGCGGCGCCCGAGCCAGCGGCGCGAGCGCAAGACGCCGATGCGTTCGACTTCGAGGCGATCTACCGCGCGAACCTGCCCCGGCCGGCGCTGACCGAAGCCCACCGTCGGCTCGAGAAGATCCGCGACCTGGTCGCCGCGAAAACCGACGTGCCCATCCACTTCGACCCGCCTCAGCCCCGCCGCACCACCAGCCCGGCGATCAACGCCTACCTCAAGTTCCCCGCCCCCGCGCCGGCCGACGTCAACGCCGCGGCCGTCGAACAACAGACCGGCGGATAATCCCAGACTGCCAGTTCGGCAGTTCCCTGTGGTTTTCTGTTGCGTAGCTGGTACGGTTAAGCATTTATATTACAGTGGTTTACGTGCATTCTATCGAGTAGCCGCTTCAGGCATGCGGTTCGCCCCCGTGTTCTTCCCGGAGGTACCGCCATGTCCTCGATGGACCGTTTCACCACCAAAGCCCAAGAGGCGCTTGCCGCGGCGCAGCTCAAGGCCCAGACCATGAGCCACGGCGAGGTCGGGTCGATGCACGTGCTGTCGGCGTTGCTGGAAGACCCCAACTCCGTCGCCGCGATGCTCGTGCAGCGCGTCGGCGCCGACCCGTCGCGCCTCGCGTCGATCGTCGAAAGCGAGCTGAAGCGAAAGCCCACCGTCAGCGGCGCCGGCTCCACCCAGGCCGGACGCGAGGTCGGCCAGGTGATCGGCAAAGCCCAGCAGGAAGCGACCGACCTCAAGGACCAGTACGTCAGCACCGAGCACCTGCTGATCGCCTTGGCCGAGGTCAAGTGCGAGGCGAAGGAGGCGCTGAGCGTCAACGGTATCGACCGCAAGCACCTGCTCGATGCGATCGGCCAGATGCGCAAGGGCCAGACCGTCACCAGTCCCGACGCCGAGGACACCTACGAAGCGCTGGCGAAGTACGGCCGCGACCTGGTCGAAGCCGCGGCGCAGGGCAAGATCGATCCGGTGATCGGCCGGGACGATGAGATCCGCCGCACCATGCAGGTGCTCAGCCGCCGCACGAAGAACAACCCCGTGCTGATCGGCGAGGCCGGCGTCGGCAAGACCGCGATCGTCGAGGGCATGGCGCTGCGCATCGCCAACGGCGACGTGCCGGCCTCGCTACAGAACAGGAAGCTGATCGCGCTGGACATGGGCGCGATGATCGCCGGGGCCAAGTACCGTGGCGAGTTCGAGGAGCGCCTCAAGGCCGTGCTCCGCGAGGTCACCGCCGCCGACGGGCAGGTCATCCTCTTCGTCGATGAGCTGCACACGGTGGTGGGCCTGGGCAAGACCGAGGGCTCCAGCGACGCGGGCAACCTGCTCAAGCCGATGCTCGCGCGCGGCGAGCTGCGCATGATCGGCGCGACCACGCTCGACGAGTACCGCCAGCACATCGAGAAGGACGCGGCGCTGGAGCGCCGCTTCCAGCCGATCTTCGTCGGCGAGCCGAGCGTCGAGGATACGATCGCGATCCTGCGCGGGCTCAAGCCGCGGTACGACGCGCACCACGGCGTGCGGATCCAGGACGCGGCGCTCGTCGCCGCCGCGCAGCTTTCGCACCGCTACATCACCGACCGCTTCATGCCCGACAAGGCGATCGACCTGATCGACGAAGCCGCCAGCCGCCTGCGGATCGAAAACGAATCGATGCCCGCGGAGCTGGACGAACTCCGCCGGCGGACGATGCAGCTCGAAATCGAGCGCGAGGCGCTGAAGAAGGAAACCGACGAGGGTTCGAAAAAGCAGCTCTCGCAGGTGCAGCGGCAACTGGCCGATCTGAACGAGCGCTACGCCGAGCTCAACGCGCGGTGGGAGCGCGAGAAGGGCCTGCTCGATCGCACCCGGCAGCTCAAGGGCGAGCTGGACGCCAAGCGCACCGAGCTGGAGCAGGCCCAGCGCGCGGGCAACCTCGAACGCGCCAGCGAGATCATGTACTCCCAGATGCCCGCGATGCAGCGTGAGCTGGACGAGGCCGAGCGGCAGCTCGATCAGCAGAGCGCCGAGGACGCGCTGGTGAGCGAAGAGGTGACGCCCGACTACATCGCCGAGGTCGTGAGCAAGTGGACCGGCATCCCGGTCAGCAAGCTGATGGAAAGCGAAAAGAGCAAGCTGCTGAAGATGGAAGACAACCTTCGGCAGCGGGTGGTGGGGCAGGACGATGCGGTGCGCGCCGTGGCCGACGCGGTGCGCCGCAGCCGCGCGGGTCTGGGCGACCCGCGCCGGCCGATCGGTTCGTTCCTGTTCCTCGGGCCCACCGGCGTGGGCAAGACCGAGCTGTGCAAGGCGCTGGCCGAGTTCCTGTTCGACACCGAAGACGCGATGGTCCGGCTGGACATGAGCGAGTTCATGGAGCTGCACAGCGTGGCGCGGCTGATCGGCGCGCCGCCCG
>CAZUHK010000117.1:0-10359 GCA_964620345.1 uncultured Planctomycetaceae bacterium | reverse complement strand
GCCCGGGGGTGGGGCGGACAGCGACGGGCTGGGGCGTGCGGAGGGTGCGGTTTGGGGGCTGAGGCGACGGGCAACCATGAGATTCTGCTACATGCCTTCATGCTGCACGTTTCCAGACGCTCGCCCCTCGCAAGGTCCTTGGATACAATCAGGTGCAACTCGGAGGCGTCCGACATTACGGGCGACACATCTGCCGACCCACGCCTGGTCATCGAAGGGAAGTGCGAACATGGCGACTGAAAAGCAATCCAAGGGTGACCTGTGGACCACGGTGCTGTTCGGCGTGCTGCTGCTGATGGGCATCGCCGTGGTGGCGCTGGGCATCTACCTGGCGATGGCCGAGGGGCGGTTCACCGTGCTGGCGTTGGGCGTGGTGGCGGTGGTGATCGCCGCCGCGACCGCCGCGGTGGTTCAACGGCTGCCCCGGAACGACGCCGCTGGCGCCGAGCAGGTGAACATTCTCCGGCGGATCAACGAACGGATTCAGATGCCCGAGCTGGCCCGGCGCACCGCCGACCGCGAGCGAGACCGGCAGGCCCTGCGCGAGGCGATCGTCGAGGATATCGAGAAGCAGGACTACGAAGCGGCGCTGGCGCTGGTCGAGGAGATGGCCGATGGGTTCGGCTACGTCGAGGAGGCCGAGCAGTACCGCCAGCGGATCATCGATGCTCGCGCCCGTCGGCGGGATCAGTTGATCGACGAGGCGGTGCAGCGGATCGACGCGATCTGTGCCAAGTACGACTGGACCGCGGCTCGGCGGGAGATCGACCGCCTGCTTCGGCTGTACCCCGAAGACCCGCGGATCGCGGGCCTGCCGCGGCGGCTCGAACACGCCCGCGAGGACCACAAGCGCGAGCTGGAGCGGGAGTTTCTCCGCGCCAGCGAGGTCGGCCATACCGAGCGGGCGATGGAGCTGCTCAAGGAACTGGACATGTACCTCACGCCCCAGGAAGCCGAGGCGTATCTTGAGACGGCGCGCGGGGTGATCAGCCAGGCGCGGGAGAACGTGGCGGTGCGGTTCCGCATGGCCGTGAGCGATCGGGACTGGACCGAGGCGCTGGGCGTGGGCGAGCAGATCATCCGCGAGTTTCCCAACAGCCAGATGGCCGAGGAAGCGCGGCAGATGATGGACGTGCTGCGCGAGCGTGCGGCCGGCCAGCGTGCGGCCGACGCGGGCCGGCCGGTGTGATGGGGTGCATCCTCGCGCGGCGGAGCGCGGGATGGGGTTGCGGTTGTTGCCCGCGCTCACCTGCTCAGCACGAAGTTCATCACCAGGTACGCCGCGTAGAGCGCCAGCAGGGGCACGCCCCAGGCGCGATGGAATCGGCCTCGGGCGATGGCGTGGAAGATCGCCACGCGGAACACGGTGAGAATGATCAGCATCGTCGGCAGGTGCAACAGGAGCAGGATGGCGGGCGTTTTGACATCCGCGCCCGATTCAACGATTGGCAGATCCTTCGCCACCGCCGCGGCGCCGATGACGAACAGGACGTTGAGCACGTCGGCGCCGATGACGTTGCCGATCAGCAGCGCCGCGTGGCCCTTGCGGATCGCGGTGATGCCGACCATGAGCTCCGGCAAGCTCGTGCCGAAGGCGACGATCGTCGCGGCGATCACGACCGAGGGCACGCCGGCCTGAAGGGCGCCTTCCTTCACACACTCGATCAGCACATGCCCGCCGAATATCACCAGCACCAGGCCGAGGATGAACAACGCAACCAGCTTTCCGGGCGCCAGGTGCATGGCGTGTTCTTCGATATCGCCTACCTCGCCGTGCGCGTGGATGGCGAGTTGGGCGTGTCTGCGGCCCCATCGCACCGACGCCCAGAGATACCACAGGAGGATGCCCAGCAGCACGCCGCCCATCCAGCGGGCGACCCGCGCGTCGTCGCCGGCGATCGCGTAGGCGCCGTAGCACATCGCCGCCAGCAGGAACCCCGAGCCGATCTGCACCCAGCCCTGGCGGTTGAGTATGAACCGGTCGACCGGCAGGGCCATCATCAGGCAACCGATGCCGAAGATCAGGCCCGAGTCGGCGATGATCGAGCCGACCGCGTTGCCCAGCGCCAGGCCGGCATCGCCGCGCCACGCGGCCATGACCGACACGGCGCACTCGGGGCTGGTCGTGCCCAGCGAGACGATTGTGGCGCCCACGATCACCTTGCTCATGCCCAGGCGCAGCGCGATGCCGCTGGCGCCTTCGACCAGCCAGTCGGCGCCCTTGATCACCGCGTACATCGCCGCGACGCCGATGAGCACCAGCGCCCACCACGGCTGGCCAATGAACCACTCGGCGGGGATCAGGTGTTCCATGGGTGAGGCCAACCAGTCGATCGGTCGATCAGTCAACTCGTGAAATATCGCGGGGCTGGCCGGTGGGCCGGTTGACTGATCGACCGGTTGGCGCGGTTATACGTTCACCGCGCCGCCGACGCCAATCGATTGGGCGTACCGCTTCCGCACGGGCTCGACCACCTGTTCGATGAACGCATCGACCTGCTGCGGCGCGCGGCCGACGTAGCGCGTCGGTTCCAGCACGTCGGCCAGGTCGATGCCCTGGAACACCGCTTCGTTGCGCAGGCGGTCGAGCAGGTCGTTGTCCGCCGCGTCCTGCTTCACGTGCAGCGCCGCGGCCTGGGCGTGCTGGCGGATCAGCTCGTGCACTTGCTGCCGATCCGCTCCGCGCCGCACCGCGGCCATCATCAGGTTCTCGGTCGCCATGAACGGCAGCTCTCTGGCCAGGTTCGCCGCGATCGTCCGCGGGTACACCAACAGGCCCCGCGAGACGTTGATTACCAGGTCCAGCACGCCGTCGAGGGCGAGGAACGGCTCGGGCAGACTCAGCCGACGCACCGATGAGTCGTCGAGCGTGCGTTCCAGCCACTGCTCGGCGGCGGTGGTGAAGGGGATCTGCGTCTGACCGATGACAAACCGCGCCAGGCCGCAGATCCGCTCGCAGCGCATCGGGTTGCGTTTGTACGGCATGGCCGACGAGCCGATCTGACTCTGCTCGAACGGCTCTTCGATCTCCTTGCGGTTGGCCAGCAGGCGCAGGTCGCCGGCGAACTTCGCCGACGCCGCGGCGGCCGCGGCCAGCGACGAGGCGACCAGGCCGTCAACCACGCGCGGGTACGTCTGCGCGGTGACGGCGAACCGCTTTTCCGGAGGCCAGCCCATCTTCTGGGTGACCAAACGATCGAGCTGATCGACCTTGTCATGGTCGCCGTCGAACAGGGCGAGGAACGATGCCTGCGTGCCGGTCGTGCCCTTGACGCCGCGGAAGCGGAGCGAGTCGATGCGATGCTCGATCTCCTGCAGCGCGATCGCCAGATCCTGCGCCCAGACGGTCGCGCGCTTGCCGACGGTCGTCGGCTGGGCGGGCTGGTAGTGGGTGAACGCCAGCGTGGGCAGCGCTCGATGCTCGGCGGCGAAGCGGCCCAGCGCGTCGATCGCCGCGGCCAGCTTGTCCGCGACCAGTTGCAGCGCATCGCGGAGCTGCAGCAATTCGGTATTGCAGTTGACGAACTGGCTGGTCGCCCCGAGGTGGATGATCGGCCGGGCCGCGGGGGCCGCGTCGCCCAGCGCGTGCACATGGGCCATCACGTCGTGGCGCAGCTTGCGCTCGTACTCGGCCGCGGCGTCGAAGTCGATGTCGTCCAGGTGCTCGCGCAGCTCGGCGAGTTGAGCGTCGGTGACATCCAGGCCCAGCTCGGCCTGGGCCTCGGCCAGCGCCAGCCACAGCCGGCGCCACGTGCCGAACTTCCGCCTCGGCGACCAGATCGCCTGCATCGCCGCCGACGCATTCCGCGTGGCCAGGGGAGATTCGTAGGTGTTGCGGTCGGGCATGATTCACCAAGCGGGACACGAAGAACCAACCGATAGAATATACCACCGAAGAGGCGATGCCATCACAGGGGCCGTGCCCCGGACGCCACCGCTTGCGATGGCGGGCTGCCGATCGCGCCAACCGAGCACAATTCCCATCCCGGTCTTGTCCCATTGCCATGCCTTGCCGCAAGGGCTGGCGCCGGGGTCAGTGACATTCGGTTTGATGCGTTGCCCGTGTGCGAGCGCGTATCAGCCCACGCGCTCGGCCTTGGGTTGGCGGCGCATGAGCAGGCCGATGCCTTCGATCGGGTCCAGGCCGTCGAAGAGGACGGCGTGGACGGCCTGGGTGATGGGCATTTCGACCTGGTGCTGCTCGGCGAGCGTGCAGACGGCCTTGGCGCTGGCCACGCCTTCGACGACGCCCTTGATCTGTTCGAGCGCGGCGTCGAGCTTGACGCCCTTGCCCAGCAGTTCGCCGCAGGAGCGGTTGCGGCCTTCGGGGCAGAAGCAGGTGGTGGCCAGGTCGCCCACGCCCGTCACGCCGAAGAAGGTCTCGGGCTTGGCGCCCATCGCCGAACCCAGCCGCGCGATCTCCGCAAGGCCGCGCGACAGCAGGGCGCTCTTGGCGTTGTAGCCGGCCTGCAGGCCGTCGAGGATGCCCGCGGCCAGGGCGATCACGTTCTTCGTCGCCCCGGCCAGCTCCACGCCCAGCGGGTCGTCGTTGGTGTAGACCCGAAACCAGTGCGTGGTGAACAGCCGCTGGAGTTGCTCGGCGAGCTCGGCGTCTTCGGCCGCGACGCTCACCGTCGCCGGCAGGCAGCGGGCCAGCTCACCGGCGATCGACGGGCCCGACAGCACCGCCAGCGGGTGCTGGGTGTCCAGCACGTCGGCGATCACCTGCGTGGGCCGCAGCCGCGTGTCGTTCTCGATACCCTTGGCGACCGAGACGATCGGCACGCCCGCGGGGGTCCGGCCGACGAACCGCTGCCAGACCTTGCGCTTGAACTGCGAGGGGATGGCCGAGACGATCAAGTCCGGCCCGGTGGCCATCGCCTCGGCTTCGTCGGCGGTGAAGCGCAGGCCGTGGGGCAGGGGGATGCCCGGCAGGTAGCGGGCGTTCTCGCGCTTGCGTTCGATGTCGACCACGTGCTCGGCGAACGGGCCCCAGAGGGTGACCTTGGCGCCCTGGCTGTCGAGCAGCATGGCGCACGCGGTGGCCATCGCGCCGTCGCCGATCACGGTGATTCGGTTGAAGGTCATGGGGATGCTCGGTGATTCGTTGATTCGTTGGCTGGTTAACCGTTAATCCGTTAACTCGTTAATCCGTTGACTCGTTGATGGGGAACTTGATTTCGGTCACGCTCGCGGACTTGCATGGCCGGGCTTGGGTGGAATCGCGTGAACGGGCCAACGAATCAGCGGGTGAACGTTCAAGTATATCGGTTGATCGTCTGGACGATTTTGCGGTGGACGGCCTGGGGGCGGGCGAGCATTTGCCAGAAGGCCTCGGGCAGGTCGGTGCCGGAGGTGGCGAAGCTGATCGTGCCCAGGCCGAACAGCCGTTCGCGGAGCAGTTGGAGCAACTCGGTGTGCTGGACGTGCTTGAGGGGCGTCTGGAAGGTAGCGATGCGCAGCACGCCCATGCGTCGGATGACGCGGCGGTCGGTCAGGACATAGATGCGGCCCAGCCATTCGAGGAACTGCCAAGCCAGGCGGAGCAGGATCGTCACGGCCCCGGCGAAGACCGCGTCGTTGCGCGACAACCACCACGCGAACTCGAAGCGCGCCAGCACGTACACCGCGATCGTGATCAGCACCAGCGCGGTCAGGTGGCCCAGGCACGAGAGCACGATGAACCAGGGGCTGGGCTTGAGGATGAGGATGATGACCTCGCCGCCCTGAAGCAGGTCGGCCGGGAGCATCGCGTCGGCGCGGTCGATGGGAAGGCCCAGCACCGGCTCGGCGCCATTGGCCTGCGACGCCAGGCGGCGCGGCTGGGTCACGGCCGTGGGCGCGGCGGCGGGCTCGGCGCTCGACCTGTCCAGCGTCGTCGGACTCAACGCATCGCCTCCGCGGTCAGCGTGACCACCTCGGGGAGATTGCGGTAGTACCCATCGTAATCCAGCCCGTAGCCCACGACGAACGCATCGGGGATGTCGAAGCCGACGTAGTCGGCGTGTACCGCCCGGGCCGAGGCGATGGCCTTGCGCAGCAGCACGCAGACGCGCACGCTCGCGGGGTTCTGGGTGTCGATGCGGCTGCGCACCGCGGTGATGGTGCGGCCGGAGTCGAGGATGTCGTCGACGATCAGCACGTGCTTGCCGGCCAGCGATTCGTAGCCGTGGTCATCGTGAATCGTCACGCCCTGGTTGGTCGTGGCCTTGCCCGGGTAGGCCGAGACGTTGAGCAGCCGAATCCGCATCATCAACGGCAGTTGGCGGATCAGATCGGCCAGGAAGATGATGCTGCCGGTCAGCAGCGGCACGAGCGTGAGCTCCTTGGGCTGATCGGCATGGAGATCGGCATCGCCCACGTCCTTGGCGAAGTCGCCGACGATCTGGTCGGCCAGATCCGCCACCCGCGCCGCGATCGTGTGCCGATCCAGCAGGACTTTGTCGATCCGTCGGGGCATGGGGCGATGGTAACCAAGAGAATGACGAATGACGAATGCCCGCATGACGAAACCGGGCGAGGCGGCGCGAAGGATTGGGCGTTCGTCACCCGGGCATTCGTCATTCGTCATTCCCCGCTGGGGCTAGACCTTTTCCGCGGCTTCGAGGATCCAGAACGCCACGGGGGCGACCAGCAGGGGCGAGTCGAGCACGTCGAGGATGCCGCCGAAGCCGGGGATGGAGCGACCCGAGTCCTTGAGCCCCGCGTCGCGTTTGAGCAGGGAGACCATCAGGTCGCCGGCGTGGCCGACCAGTGCGAACAGCAGCCCCGCGACCGCCGCCCAGCCCTTGGAATAGCCGACCTCGACGAGCACGCGCTGGTCGTCGATCGTGCGCCACACGTGGGTGATGTCGGTGACCTGGCTGATCCAGGCGAAGAGGATCGCCACGCCGATCGACAGGCCGATCGCGCCGGCCAGACCTTCCCAGGTTTTTTTCGGGCTGAGCCAGGGGATGAGTTTGTGTTTGCCGATGGCCCGGCCGGTGAAGTAGGCGCCGATGTCGCCGGACTTGGTGATGAGGATCACGGCGACCAGCACCCAGCCCGAGTGCCAGCGTCGGATGGTCAGGAAGAAGCCGGGCATCAGGCCCAGCAGGGCGATGGCGAACATCGTCGCGCCGGCCGCGGCGATCACGCCGGTGGGGTTCGTGTCGCGCGAGTGCCAGATGAGCGTGACCAGAAAAGCGCCGATGAGCACGGTGGCGATGATCGTCGCGCCCGTGGGGCCCATCAGGGCGCGCGGCGTGGCGTACAAGCTCAGCGCGGCGACGATGCTGGCGGCGCTGATCAGGCAGGTGTGGCCCGGGATGCCCACGCCGCGGAACATCGCCGCGACCTCCCGCGCCGCCAGCGGGATCAGCCCCACCGCCAGCAGCGCGAACAGCAGCCCCGCCGGCGGATAGTCGCGGCCAAGGAACACGTCCTGCCACACGCCGGTCAGCCGCCAGCCATCCAGCCGCGCGTCGGCCCAGACGATCCCGAGGATCGCCGCGATCATCAGCGGGCCGAAAATCATCCGGTACTTCAACATGGTCCCCAAGATAACCCGGCGGTCGATGTGGAGCGATGCGCTCCCGGCGGCGCCAACGGGGCGAGCACGACAAACCGGTCGCCCACGATCACGCCGGCGACCGACGGCCGCGATCGGCTGACCGGCCAAGACGGTCGGGCGCGAAGTCTCGCTGGAACCGATGCAGGCGCCGTTGGTGGAATGTTGATTGCGGACCGCGGCGAGCCGCCGCGGCCAATGAGCGCGCTACTTCACCACCGCACCGAAGCGGCGCGTGCGCCCGGCGAAGTCGCGCAACGCCTCGCGCAGGTGGCCCTCGGTGAAGTCGGGCCAGAGCGTCGGGGTCACCCAGATCTCGGCGTAGCTGATCTGCCACAACAGAAAGTTGCTCACACGCATCTCGCCGGCGGTGCGGATCAACAGGTCCACCTCCGGCAGGCCCGCGGTGTACAGGTGATCTTCGATCGTCTTTTGGTCGATCCGGTCGGGCTCGACGTCGGCCACGGCGATGCGGCGCACCGCATCAACAATCTCCTGGCGGCTGCCGTAGTTCAGCGCCAGGCCCAGCACCAGGCCGGTGTTCGAAGCGGTGACTTGGATGCTCGTGTCCAGCTCGCGCAGCACGCTCGCGGTCAGCCCGTCGCGCCGGCCCAGGTGGATGAAGCGCAGGTTGTTGTCGATCAGCTTCTGCCGCTCGGATTGAAGGTACTGCTCGTACAGGCCCATCAGCGCGTCGACTTCATCCTCGGGCCGGCGGATCAGGTTTTCGCTGGACAGCGCGTAGAGCGACAGCGCCCCCACGCCCAGGTCGGCGCACGCTTCGACGATCGGCAACACGCGCTGGGCACCGCGGGCGTGGCCCATGTTGCGGCTCTTGTCCTGCCGCTGGGCCCATCGGCCGTTGCCGTCCATCACGATCGCGATGTGCCGGGGCAGGCGGTCGGGTTGGGCGGGCGTGTCGGTCATCGAAGAGCGCGACAAGTCGCGGGTCTAAAGGGTCAATCGCGGTGGATGGTCTGCGAGCGCTTGGGGCCGACGCTGATGATGCTCACCGGGACGCCGACGGTTTGTTCGATCAATTCGATGTAGGCCCGGGCCCCGGCGGGCAGGGCGTCAAACGCCGTGCATCGGGTGACTTCCTCGGCGAAGCCGTCGAGCGTCTGGTAGATCGGCTCGACCTTGCTCAGCGCCGCGGCGTCTTCAGGAAAAGCGCTGATCTCGCGGCCGGCCAGCCGATACCCGGTGCAGACCTTGAGCGGGTCGAGCCCGGCGAGCACGTCCAACAGCATCACGGCCAGCTCGGTCACGCCGTTGATCGCCGCGGTGTATTTCACCACGGCCAGGTCCGGCCAGCCGCAGCGGCGTGGGCGGCCGGTGGTCGTGCCAAACTCGTTGCCGCGGTTGCGAATGCGATCGCCCGCTTCATCTTCGAGTTCGGTGGCGAACGGCCCGGCGCCGACGCGCGTGGTGTAGGCCTTCATGATGCCGACCACGCGACCCATCGTGCCGCCGGGCATGCCCGAGCCGGCGTAGACGCCGATCGTCCCGCAGTTGCTCGAGGTCACGTAGGGGTAGGTGCCGTGGTCGATATCGAGCATCGAGCCGTTGGCGCCTTCGAACAGCAGCTTCTTGCCGGCGTCGGCCGCGTCGTGCAGCAGGGCGGTGGTGTCGCAGATGAAATCGCCCAGCCGATCGGCCGCGTCGAGGTACTGCCGGGCGATCGGCTCGTGGTTGATCGGCGTCCAGTCCTCGCCGGCCATCTGGGCCAGGGGCGCGAGCATGGCGTTTTTGACCGCGCAGATGTGGCGGAGCTTGTCGGTGAAGCGGGCGGGGTCGAGCAGGTCGCCGGCGCGGATGCCGGTGGAGCGTTGCATCTTGTCCGAGTAGGCCGGGCCGATGCCGCGGCCGGTCGTGCCGATCTTCTTGTGATCGCCGCGCGAGGCGCTCACCGCGCCTTCGAGCAGCGCGTCCTGCAGCTTGTGGTAGGGCATGACCAGGTGCGCCCTGCTGCTGATGCGCAGGTTGTCGGTGATCTGGACGCCGCGCTGTTTCATCCCGTCGATCTCGCTGATCAGTTGCATCGGGTCGAGCACGACGCCGTTGGCGATGACGTTGATCTTGCCCGGTGAAAGGATGCCCGAGGGCAGCAGGTGCAGGGCGTAGCGTTCGTCGCCGATCTCGACCGAGTGGCCCGCGTTGGCCCCGCCGTTGTAGCGGACGACCACGTCGAAGTCTGCGGTGAGCAGGTCGACGATCTTGCCTTTGCCCTCATCGCCCCATTGCAGGCCGCACACCGCGGCGTGGGGCGAACTGCTGGGTTGCATGCGGATCATGATCTGTCCCTGTGCGCGGCCAGGCCGCGACGCTGCGTGCAGCGCCGAATCGTCGAGGTCGGTCACCGCCCACAAGTCCGCTTAGCGGTAGAACTCGATGATCAGGTTCATGTTCACGTCGAACGGGACCTGATCGGGCGTGGGGTCGGCCACGACGTTGGCGGTCAGCGTCGACGGATCGAAGCTCAGCCACGCCTGCACGTCGTGGCCCGGCAGCGATTCCATGTTCTCGCGGATGTACTTCTGGTTGCGCGGCTTGACCGCGATCCGGTCGCCGTGCTTGACCGGGTAGCTGGGCCGATCGACCTTGCGGCCGTTGACCGTGATGTTGCCGTGGGCGACAACCTGCCGCGCCTGCCAGATGGTCCGCGCCCAGCCCAGGCGGCGGATGACGTTGTCCAGGCGCCGCTCGAGCATCACGATCAGGTTCTCGCCGGTGTTGCCCTTGCGCCGCGCCGCTTCCTGCACGTACGCGCGGAACTGCTTTTCCAGCACGTTGTAGTGGTAGCGGAGCTT
>CAZUHK010000116.1:0-10461 GCA_964620345.1 uncultured Planctomycetaceae bacterium | reverse complement strand
ACGCCACTCCCGGAAGTGGAGGCACCGACCCTCGTCTGAACCCACCGGCCCGAGGTGTTGCAACGCCGACACGCTCGCGACTTGAAACCGGGCATGGACCACTTCGAGGCACGCCAGTATCAGGCAATTAGCCGACACTTGCTGATCAGTTGCGTCAGTCACCTGTTCCTGGCCGAGTTCCAGCAGACGCAGGGGAAAAAATCCGATGCTGACGATCAACCAACTGTCGATCGCAGCATCGAACCTGGCACCGCTGTGGCAGCGTGGGGCCGCTGCTCGCGAGCACGGGCCCAGGCGATCAGCGCGCAATTGACCTTAACCCAACAGCGTAACGCCAAGGCCGACCGCAGCTACCGCAAGCGGAAACTCCACAAATTGCACGAGTTGGGGATCAAGCTGAAGGACCTGTGTCGGTGCCGCCGGGACAGCTCATAGCGTTGTAGTAGTAAGCGTAAGTCCAGCGAGGAGAATGGATTTGACGAAGAAACCGGCCGATGCAATGATAAGGAGCTTGTAAGGAGAGGTGGCCGAGCGGTTGAAGGCGCCGGTCTCGAAAACCGGTATGGCGTTTTACGTCATCGTGGGTTCGAATCCCACCCTCTCCGTTATTGAATCGAGGGCCTCCGCAAAGAGCTATTGTCAAATCCTGTGGACGGCATGATCAGGCGGCTTGTTGTTTTTCGCCGTCGGTGAATGTCACGCCGGCGATGACATCGTGAATCAGTTCGTGGCCGTTGAGTCGCCGCCAGCGTTTCTCGGCTGACAGGCACAGGCGGAAGACCATGGCCAGGCACGCGCGTCGGCTGCCGTTGCCTTTGGTCCGCCGGTGCCGCAGGCGGACGGTGGCGAAGGTCGATTCGATCGGGTTGGTTGTGCGCAGGTGCTTCCAGTGCTCGGCGGGGAAGTCGTAGAACGTCAGCAACACCTCGCGATCCTTGGCCAGGCACTCGACGGCCTTGGGATACTTCGTCGCCCCTGAAAATCTTTGCTGAATCGCTGAATGCAGGGTGAACTTGGGTTTGGGTTGGCGCGTAGATTGCAAGGTAGCGACGTCGTACGAGCCAGAACCTTGCAAAACGCAGCTCACGGATGAAGCCCCAGACCCCGGTCACGGATGCGTTTGATCTGTTCCAGGCCCACTTCGATCAACCGCTCAATCCCAACCATCCGCTGATCGGGCTGGCCAAGCAGATCGACTGCGAGTCATTCGACGCGGCGTACGGCGAACTTTATTGCGAGCACACCGGCGCCCCGGCGAAGGCGACGCGGTTGATGGTGGGGCTGCACTACCTCAAACACACCTTCAACGAATCCGATGAATCGGTGGTCGAACGTTGGGTGGAGAATCCGTACTGGCAGTACTTCTGCGGCTACACGCACATGCAGCACGAGTTGCCGATTCATCCGACGAGCATGACCCGGTGGCGGCAGCGCATCGGCGCGCAGAAGCTGACCGAGTTGCTCGCGCACGCCAAGCACGAGCACCGCATGAATCGCTGCTACCTCAAGGGGCTCGAAGGCGATGCGATGAACGTGATCCTCGCCACCGCCGCAGCCAACCTCCGCAAGCTCCTGCGGCTGTTGCCATGCGCCACGCCAATCCGCCTGCTGGTCAGCTTGCTGCGACGCTTCCAAGCCGCAATCACTCCACCGGCGTGGCGTTCACCGTTCGCGACGCTCCCCCAAGCCGTCCAGATTGCGGGTTTTTCAGGAACGACTCATTGAGCAGTCGGTCGGTTGCGGTTGTGCGCAGGCGGGGGGAGCGGGGTCGCCCATCGCCGATGAGGGGCGAGGCGGATCGGGCGGCGGGTTCAGGAGATGGCGCCCGCCGGCGGCGCGGGTATCTCGCCGTCGCCGGTCGCTTCGCCGTCGAGGATCCACGCGAGGTTGCAACGGACGAATTGGGCGGCGCTGTCGGCGCCGATCGCGCCCTTGCGGTCCTGCCAGCGTTCGAACAGCAGGTAGATCCAGCCCTCGCTGGGCGTGCCGGGCCGACCCGCGGCGAGCGAGGCGTAGGCGGCGGGGCCGTCGTCGATCCGCCGCTTGATCGGCCAGCTCGCCCCGCCGTCGAAGCTCGCCCACAGGCACATCCGGTGGCGTGTGTGCCCGGGTTGATCGACGTTGCTGTAGATGAACACGTCGCGGTCGGCGACCGGCAGCCGCGTCAGCCCCCCGGCCATGCCGAAATGTCCGTTCCAGCAGTTGGCCTGACGCGCTTCACCCCGGTAACGCGGGCCGTCGGGAAGCTGGGCGTGAAAGTCGGCCTCGACCCACGTCTCGCCCCCGTCGCGGCTGAGCGCGAAGGGGCGGCGGGCATGCCACGGCTCGCCCTCGTCGAAAAAGTGCTTGCGCGAGCTGTAGTAGATCGTCCCGTCAACCCGCTCGGCGACGGCGCCTTCGCCCGTGCCGCGGATCGGGAACGGCGAGCTTGCGCGCCACGTTCGGCCGTGGTCGTCGCTGTAGATCGCGGTGTTGTAGCCGTCGGCTTTGCCGTAGACGCGCGCCGGTCGGAGCAATCGTCCGGCGCGGGGGCCGTGTTCGAGCGTGATGCCGTGCTCGGCGAAGTGCAGCGCGGGCACGTGGCCGTTCACGTCGGCGTGATACGTCGCCGCTTCCGCCCGCCAGTTCCGCCCGCCGTCCGTGCTGCGGTACACCTGCCGCGCTGAAAGGCCGTCCCAGTTGTGGTTTTTCGGATCGCCGGTGTAGGTAAAGCCAAGCGCATCGCCGCTGGTCTGGTCGATCATCGTGCCGCCGGCCTGCAGCCCGGGACCGATAGACGCCGGCGGCTGCCAGTTCGCCCCGCCGTCGGTGCTGCGCAAGGCGACCAGCTCGGTCGCCCCCCACGTGGCGAGCACGGTCCCGTCGACCGTGGTTACCAGATTCGGGAACCGCTCCCGGCCGAAGATCTCCCGGCTCTCGCACCGCGCAACGCCGAGGAACGCTTTGAGGTCGGGGCAATCCGTCATGTCGCTGCAGCCCTTTCTCATGTCGTCGGAAGCGAAGCGGAGCGAGACGCATTATTCGACCGCGAATGTATCATGGATCGCCGCCGCACGCTTCCGCCGCCGCTGCCCGACCCGTTCACCGGGTGGCCCATTTCGATGCCGAAGCCAGCTTGGATTCCCTGATACACGAGATATGCCCGACACGAATGGCACTGTCACGGTTCTGGCGTGTCAGGTGGCTTGTTTGCGCATCTCGGCTCTGAGTTGATCTCTGGGTCGGGTCATCAGTTGGTGGGGCTTGGGTCTTCGTTTGACCACGCGCGGTTCGAAGCGGCCGGGTCGGTTGGCCACCTCGCATTGGGCGATCCGCCTGAGCAGTTGCAGCGCATGGCGGCGCAGCGCGGGCGGCGGGATCAGGCCGCACGAGATCAGCATCCACGAACTAAGCACATATTGGCACGTGCCGGTGAAGCTGATCTGGCGCGGCTGCTTGCCATGCACCCGGGCGGCGGCGGCCGCGGTGCTGCGGATGAGGTTGTACGCCAGCAACGTGGTCCAGAACTCGCGATGCATCATCGCCGGACTCTTGCAACGCAGATGCGCCAGGTGCAGCGCCGCCTTGATGCTGCGGATGTCCAACGCCGCGTTCCAGCGGAAGCCATACCGATCGGCGAACGGCAGGCCCGGCTGGCTGAGGAATGCTTTGGTGATCTTGTCGAATGCCTCACCGCAGCGACGCAGCGGATTCGGTCGATAAACACCCGTGAAAAAGCCCTCCCTGGCTTGCTCGCGCAGCGTCCAGCCAGGCAGGGCCTAATACGTATCGCCAGGCACGGGCAGAAATCTTGAAAACAGCTCGGCGGAGCGAAACTTTCAAAGAATCCATGTTCCGCACACGCTCCGGCGGACGCTATGCTGCCCACGGTCCGCAATCAGGGAACTGCCGACATGCGTCTTGCCTTATTGTTGTTGTTGCTGCCGCTTGCTGTCATCGCGGGGTTGATCGTCCACGCTCCTGCCCGGGCCGACGACGAGGCGTTGTTTGACCTGCCCAAGGTCTCGCACGCCTCGCTGGTCGCCACGCCGGCCGTGCGGGCCTGGTTCGTCCGTGCAGACGACACGCACGCGCTGCAGTGGCGACTGGACGTGCTGCAGCCGCCGGGCGACAAGCCACTCGTCGTCCGTTCGATCACCTGCGTCTCCAGATCCGTGCTGGTGCAACACACCGATCGGCTCCAGCCCAAAGGCCGGGCCCATCGCACCTCGGGCAAGCTGGCGCTGAAGGAACTGCTGGGCGAGCAACACCGGACATTCGCCAGGGAAAACGGATCGATCGTGATCAGCTTCGCCGTCGTGCCGACCGACGGCGAGGCCTACGGCAGCGGCGTGCAGTCGGTCGCGATGTTCTCACTGCCGATCCACAGCTACGGCAAATGGCTGGCCGGAACGTGGGACGATCGCGAACTGCCCGAATAGTTGCCCGTTCCCCGCGCGGCGAAACTGCGCTACCCCGGATTATTCATCGGCGTTGTCCGCTCCGTGGGGAGGTAGGTCCGGGTGCGTGAATCGGTTTGATTCGCTTCGATCGCTGCGATCGGCTTGAACGCGCTTGCGGGGGTGGCTCCTTGCGAAGCGTGTCGTGGTCGTTGCAGTCGGCGTCGCCGGGCAGGATACCGTACAGCCGTTGACCCACCATCTGCTCGCGTGCTCGGCAAACCCGTAGTAGGGCGTGTCGGTCGGGCAGGCGATGGGCCATGTTCGCCCGATCCGGGTCAAGCGTGTAGCCCACGTGCCAGCCGCCGTGCGTCCGCGTGTACTGCCCGGTCAGCCATGTCGCCCGCGCCGGCGCGACGCGACGACCAGCCGATCGATCAGCCGGTGCTCGGGGCGTTTGAAGAGCATCAGCTCCGGGTGCCACTGCACGCCCACGGCCCACCATTGGTCGTCGGCCCATTCGATCGCCTCGATCACGCCGTCGTCGGCCCGGCCGGCGAGGCGCAGCGAATCGGCCACGCGCTCGACCGCCTGGCCGTGGTACGAGCGCACGCGCTCGATCCGATCGTCGCCGATCGCGTCGGCCAATTCCGTCCCCGGCTCGACAATGACATCGTGCCGCCCGGCCTTGCCGTGCCGCCGCACCATCGCACCGTCGGCGCGCAGGTCGCGAAGCGTGCCGCCCTCGACGACGTTGAGCAACTGGCAGCCGCGGCAGATGCCCAGCAGCGGTAGCCCCCGCGCCCGCGCCGCTTCGAGCAGCTCGATCTCGTATGCATCGCGCTGTCGGTCGATCGGGCCCGTCGGTGGGTTCGTGCCGTAGCGCGAGGGATCGACATCGACCCCGCCGCCGAGTATCAGCCCGCTGCATCGATCGAGCAGGTAGCGGGCGTGGGCGGCGCGGCGTCGCGGGTCGTCGCGCTTGCGCAGCGGCAGGCGGATCGGCACCGCGCCGGCGCGGCTGACCAGCCGGCCGTAGGTGAACATGCTCAGCCCCACGCGGTGCGTCCAGCGGGTGGACAGCGAGATCAGGATGTGCGGCTTGGGTCGCAGGTTCGCTCCTCGCTCAGCCGGCGCGCTTGATCTCCTCGGGCAGCTCGCCGGTCTTCATCACGTACGCCAGCACCCACATCACGCCCAGGGACACCGCCGGATCGTCGCTGCTGAACAGCTCCCACGCGGCGCCTTCGCCGTCGCGCAGCGCCGTCCGCAGCGTCTGCCATCGCCCGTCCAGATCGACCGCCCGGCCCACCGCCTCGGCCATCGCGCCCAGCCCCTCGCCGAACCGGCCGTCCCGCAGTTGCTTCAGCGCTGCGCGCCCCTCGCGCCGCATCGCTTGCATGTGGCCTTCGTCACCGGTCAGCTCGTCGATCACCGACAGCAGCGTCAGCCCCGGCACCTTCGTGCGCGTGCCGACCGTCGGCTCGGGCGCCGCGGGGGCCGTGCCGTCCACCATCAAACGATACAACAGCCACGGGTAATCCACGCCCGACTCCATCGACTGGAACAACCCCGCCCAGAACCGCGGGTTCACCTCGATCAGGTGCGGCGTATCGTCGGCCTCGCCGGTCCAGCGGAAATCGACCTGCACCACGCCGTGCCATTCGAGCTCGCCCATCAGTCGCTCGGCGATCGCGCGGCACGGCTGGGCGTCGACCGTCTGACGCACCGCGCCCGGCCCGCCGTCACCGGGGAACGTGCGCAGGTTGCGGTAGGTCATGTGCGCCGCCAGCCGGCCCGAATCGAACAACGCGGTGAAGCAGTAGTCCTCGCCGCCGACCATCTCCTGAATCAGCCACGCGCGCTGACCGCCCGGCGCCTCGACGCGCGCCTCGCGCAGCGCCCGGCGCAGTTGATCCGCATCGTCGGCCCGGCGGATGCCCCGGCCCCCCGCGGCGCTGGCCGGCTTGGTCAGCACCGGGTACGCATCGACCTGCGCGATCCGCTCATCCGCATCGGCCTCGGCGTCCATCACCCACGTCCGCGGCGCGGGCAGGCCCAGCGCGTCGGCCGTGCGGATCAGCCGATCCTTCGGAAACACCCGGTCGATCGCCTCCAGCGGCGGCGCGGCGATGCGGATCACGTCCGCCAATGATTCGCGGTGCGCCGCCAGCAGCCGCGTCTCCCGGTGGGTGGGCATCAGCACGTACGGCGAGCCGTCCGCGGGGCGGCGTTGTTCGAGTTCGCTTCGCAGCGAATCGATGAACGCCCGTTCGTCGCGGGTCGAGCGGTGCACGAACGTGTCGCGCACGTACCGCGAGAAGCTCAGCGCCGTCCACGGCACCTCGTCGCAGCCGTACACCCTCAGCCCGCGCCGGCCCAACGATTGGGCCGCGGCCAGCGCGTGCAGGCCCCGCGCGTGGGTGAGCACGACCGTGCCATGGTCTGCCTGTGTCATTGCCGCATCGTTGGCTCGCCTCATCATCGAGGCCAACTTCTTTCTGATCGAACCCGAACCATCGCGCGTTCTATACTACACCACGCACGACTTTCAGATTGTTCACCCCGAGGCCCGACGATGAACCAGCTCGACCAATTACGCCGGATGACCACGATCGTCGCCGACACCGGCGAGATCAACCAGATCAAGCGGCACCAGCCCCAGGACGCGACGACCAACCCTTCGCTGTTGTTCAAGGCGGCGCAGGATTCGGATTACCGCGAGCTGGTCGATGAGGCCATCGCGTTTGGCCAAGCGCAGTCGGACGACGCGTTCTGGCGGCTGGAAGCGACGATCGACAAGCTGTTCGTGAACTTCGGCTCGGAGATCCTCAAGCTCATCCCCGGCCGGGTCAGCACCGAGGTCGATGCGCGGTTGAGCTTCGACATCGACGGGTCACTGGGCAAGGCCCATCGGCTGATCGATCTGTACGAATCCAACGGCATCGACCGCGAGCGCATCCTGATCAAGCTTGCCAGCACGTGGGAGGGCATGGTCGTGGCCGATCAACTCGAAGACGAGGGCATCCACTGCAACATGACGCTGATGTTCTCGCTGTGCCAGGCCGTGGCCGCGGCCCGGGCCGGCGCGACGCTCATCAGCCCCTTCGTCGGCCGCATCTACGACTGGCACAAGGCCGATCGAGGCGTCGAGGATATCCCCATCGCCGACGATCCGGGCGTCGCGTCGGTCGTGGAGATCTACCACTACCTCAAGAAGTTCGATCATCCGGTCCAGGTGATGGGCGCCAGTTTCAGAAAGGCCGACCAGGTCGTCGCGCTCGCCGGGTGCGATCTGCTGACGATCGCGCCGGACCTGCTGGCGGAGCTGGCCGAGCGCGACGGCGACGTCCAGCGGGCACTGAGCGTCGAGGTGGCGAAGGCCAGCGATTACCAGAAGATCGACATGGACCAGAAGGCCTTCCGCTGGATGCTCAACGCCGATGCGATGGCGACCGAGAAGCTGGCCGAGGGCATCCGCCGATTCGACGCGGACCTGAACAAGCTGCGCGAGCTGGTGAGCGGGCGGGTGGCCGACGCGACATGAGCTGCCGCGCCGCCGCCATCGCCGGCGTGCTGGGGTTCGCCTGGCTCGCCGCGGCCCAGGCCCCGCCGGCGCCGGTCGCCGATGTGCTGTATCAGCGAGCCGTCGCATCGGCCAAGGCCCGGCAGTGGAACCAGGCCGACACGCTGCTTCGTGCGGCGCTGCGGCGCCGGCCCGATCACGCCGACAGCTACCGCCTGCTGTGGGCGATTCACAACGAACGCGGCATCGGCGATGACCCGGCCCAGGCCGCGCGGCTCGCCGAGCAGTTCCCCGAGGGCTGGTACCTGCAGCAGACCGATCACCACCTGATCCTCTACGACGCCGCCCACCCCTGGGCGCAGACGCGCACGCGCCTGCTCCAGACCGCGACCAAGAAGTTCTACGACCAGCTTCGCGCCGATGGCTTCATGCCCACCCCGCCCCGCCAACGCATGGTCGCGATCCTCTTCAGCCAGCACGACGACTTCCTGCAGTACGCCCGGCGCGTCGATCGGCTCAACCACGCATGGTCCGGCGGGTATTACTCCTCACGCACCAACCGCGTGGCGATGTTCAACTACCACACCAGCCCCTTGCTCGAAGAGCTGCTTACGAAGATGCGAAAGACCGGCAGCGACGTCGAGCGCTGGGCCGGCGAGGCGGCGAACAATCCCGCCATGCGAGGCCCCCTCGCCCGGGCCCAGCGCGATTACGCCAACGCCAAGCGCCGATACGAAGTCGCCGCCAGCTACGGCAACATCCGTCAGACCCTCCACGAGGCCGCCCATCAGCTCGCCCACAACTCCGGCATCCAACGCCCCGGCCGCACGTATCCGATGTGGTTCAGCGAAGGCCTGGCCTGCGCGTTTGAGTCGATGAACCCCGCGGTGCCGTTCGGCCCGACCCAGCCCAACCCCTCGCGCCAGTACGAGCTGCGCGAAGCGCTCAAGCAAAGCCACGTCGATGCCCTGCCCGACTTCGTCGCCCGCACCATCCCGCCCGAACATCAGGCCCAACGCCTGGGCGCCTACGCCCAATCCTGGGCGCTGTTCCACTTCCTCTACAACCACCACCTGCCGCGCCTGCGCGACTACGTGCGATACATGGCCACCCAACCGCCGGGCGAACGCGACGCCGACACGCTCCGCGCCGACTTCGCCCGCCACTTCGGCGACCCGGCCAAGCTCCAGCCGGCCTTCATGGATCACGTCCGAAAGATTACCCGGTAAATGAAGGTGTTCGTCGACTTCACGCGAGGCCTCGCGGTTAACCTGCGAACGCCTGATGGAAGGCGCCTTGGCATGGATGCCCAAGCCCCGCGTGATGTACTGCGCGATATTGAGGTCGTGCCCGTCCCTCGCCATCCATGACCCGCCTCCGTGCGAAGGGTTGAATTAAAGTCAGCGCGCCCGCGCCGAACAGCCGTTCTACCCCAGCTCAACGTTTGGCGTAATCCCTAACAAGCACCGCATAGACAGATGCGCCGGCCCTGTTCAGAGCGCCCAGACGACGACTGAGGCCTTGACCCGGCCTCGAAGCACGGGGATGATACAAAGTCCCCCTAGCTTGGAGACTTACCCTGATGGCCGACACCGGCAATCGTTTGAAAGACGCGAAGATTCTCATCGTGGACGACGACCCGGACGTGCTGGGGGTGGTTGACGCCGCGCTCAAGGCCGAAGGCGCCCAGACCGATCGCTGCTCCGATGGCAACACCGCCGTGCACAAGTGCGAGACGGACAACCCGCAGCTCGTCGTGCTGGACATGATGCTGCCCAAGCGCAGCGGCTTTCTTGTGCTCGAGCGGATCAAGCAGATGCAAAAGCCCCCGCACGTGATCATGATCACCGCCAACGAGGGCAAGCGCCATCAGGCCTACGCTGAAACGCTCGGCGTGGACGCCTACCTGCACAAGCCCGTCCGCCTCGAACGCCTCGTTCAACTCGCCGAAGACCTGGTCGGACCCGAGCGTTGAGTTCTAATCGCACATTCGCGACGCGCTGGCCCGCGACTCGCATCATTGTTATGCTCGGTCCTGCTATGTTCGCGCGCGCAGAAGACATTACACTCACCTAACGAAAGCGAGACTCACAATGACCAAGCGACTTCTGGCGGCTCCCCTTGCGGCGGCGATCATGCTGGCCCTGACCGGCTGCGGCGGCGACAGCCACGACGCCATCGCCGAAGACCAGATGCAAGTGATGGATGAGATGGTCGACATCCTCAGCGACATCGATGACGAAGCGTCGGCCAAGGCCGCCAAGCCCAAGCTCGAGAAGCTGGGCGAGCGGATGAAGTCGATCGAAGCCCGCATGGAAGAACTCGGCGATCCGCCCGCGGACAAGAAGGCCGCGCTCGAAGAGAAGTACAAGGAGAAAATGGGCGCGGTGGCGATGAAGCTGTTCGCCGAGATGATGCGCATCGGTCAGAACGAAGAGCTCAGCAAGGTGCTCGAAGACACCATGAGCGACCTGCAGATGAATTGACCGCGTCCCTGGGTCTTCCCTCGTGTCCTACTCCCGCTGCACGGCTGGCCGGGTGAGCCATTGGGCCAGT
>CAZUHK010000115.1:0-10496 GCA_964620345.1 uncultured Planctomycetaceae bacterium | reverse complement strand
GCGCGCTGTTGCCGTGTCCGATGCCGGACTGCTGAACCGGTTGGTCGAGGCGCTGCGGGCGCTGCCCGGCGTCGGGCCGAAGTCCGCTCAGCGGATGGCGTTCCATCTGCTCGAGCGTGACCGCGACGCCGGCCGCCATCTGGCCGAACGGCCGCAGGCCCATGCGTTCCCGGCTGGCGTTGGGCGTGAATCGCGCCTGGTTTTCCTGATAGTAACGGTACGCCTGGCGCGCCGTATCCATGCGGGCCCGCGCCACGTCCGCCCGACCGTTCACATAGCCCTGCTCGAACGCGGTGTTGATCAGTCCGCCGATGACCTTGCGCGCCTCGTCGAGCGATTTGATGTCCTCGCGGATGTCCTCGGCGATGAACTGATCGAGCGTCTGCGAGTAGCGTTCCATGCGGCCGGGCTTGTTGCGGAACTCGCGGCCCAGACGCTGGTAAAGCTGCTCGGCCTTGTCGGGCGCGCCCCAGAAGTAGCACAGCCGCACCGCCCAGGCCAGGAAGTTTTCCATCCCCGCCTCGAACGAGCGGATCACCCCGGGCTTGTCGTTCGCCGGGTCGATCCGGTCGTAGGCGCTTTCGACGGCCTGGAGATAGCCGTTGATGAACCGCGGGTCGGGCAGTTGAGCGTAGTGGCCGGTGTAGGGGTCCAGCGCGACGCTGCCGTTGTGCGTCAGCGCCTGCAGGGCGTGGATCACCTGCCGGTCGGTGTTGAGCATGGTGAAGTGGTAGTCTTCATCGCGTGCCCGGCGGTCCTGGCCGACCAGCACGCCCAGGGCCGACCAGTACAGCCCGTGCGCCGCGGGGTGGCGGAAGTCCAGCGGCACCGGCTGGGGCTGGGCGGCGGGCGTTCGGGCCAGCCACCGGCCGTCCATCAGCTCCATCACGAACGTCGGCCGCATGTGGTAGTCCCGCCGCAGCACCTTGGCCCGCAGGTAGGGCATCACGATGCGATCGCGCACGTCGGCGGCCCGCGGGTCATCATCACCCAGCCACGCCTCGAGCGCCTCGAGCTTCGCCGCCTGCTCGGCCGGCGGCTCGCCGACGGGGTAGCCCAGTTGCCGCGCTTCGATCCGCATCCGCGCCCGGCCGATGTCCAGCAGCAGCGCTTTGTTCAGCTCGTAATCCAGGTCGCCCAGCAGCGCCAGCGCCGCCGCGGCTTCGGGGTAGCGCTCGGCCAGCAGCTTGTCGGGGTCGCGCTGCATGCGGTCGAGCATCCGCCGGTTGATCGCGCGCATCTGCGCCAGCGCCTCGTGCACATCGGTGTAGCGCGGCTCGATCCGCCCGATGGCCCGCGCCGCGGCGCGATCGAAGTTGAATGGATCCGTCAGGCGCAGCGCATCCAGCCGGTCGGCCAGCTCCGGGGACGCCGACGCCAGCTCGATCAGCCGCTCGCGGATGCGTCGGTCCAGCACGTCGTCGGCGAAGAACTGCTGATCCATCAGGGCGATCGGGCGGAACGCGGCGATCTCGCCGTACTCCTGCGCCGCCTCGCCATCGGGGCCGACGACCGGCTCGCCGTCCGCGTCCCGCTTCGGCCGCAGCCCCCGGTCGGGCCGGCCCAGCAGCAGTTGCCAGCGCTCGGCCAGCTTCTGCTTGTAATACCAGTGCATGTCATCCGAGAACTGGCCGACCTTGTGCAGAAACGTCCAGCCCAACTGCCGGTAGAGCTTGGTGCTCATCGGGTTGGCCGGGATGCCCTTGTCACGCAGCAGCGCGATGCCGCGGTTGACCCACATCCACCGCTCACGCTCGGTGTGCGTGGCCACCGAAATGTTGTACGCCATGTTCCACGACAAAAACGACCAGACCTCGGAGAACCGCGGCTGAAGGTCGCTGATGAGCTGCGCCAGCTCCATCGCCTCGTGGAACTTGCCATCCTGCTTGAGCGACTCGGCCCGCATCCACAGCGCGTTGGCGACGATCGACTTGAAGCTGCCCAGAAACGTCCGCAGCAGCGCCATCTTCGGCGGCAGGTTCCGCGTCACGTCCGCGGAGTAGACCAGGTTCAGGTCCGACCGCTGGGCGTTGATCGTCGGCACCAGCAGCGACGAGCCGGCCAGCGCGACCAATACCGTCAGCGAAGCGATCAGCGTGATGAGCTTGTTGCGCGTCATTCGATCTCGCATTGCGGAACGCGGAGCGCGGCGCTACAGACCGGTACGCACCGGACCGGGGTGAGGTGCGATCGATCCGAAATCCGAGATCCGAAATCCGCGATGTTCACACCTGCACCCTCGCCAGTTCCTTGCGTTGATAGACCAGGTACCCGACCACACCGGCCAGCGCGGTCCACAGCCCGCCGATCCACACCGCGGCGCGGCCCACGTGGGCCCAGGCCACGTAGCGGCCCTCGACCAGCGGCTCGATCGATCGCAGCGTGCTGAACTGCTCCAGTGGCTTGGTAAAGCCCATCGCCAGGTACTTGATGCTCAGCGTCACCAGCGACACGCCTTGCCCGGTGTCCGCCGCGTAGTAATTGAGCGATTCGAGGATGTAGCCGCTGGACGCGGCGCTGATGGTCACGAGCATCGTCAGCAGCACGGCCACGGGAAAGCCCAGGAACGTGCCCGCGGCCAGCGCCAGCGCCGCGATGAACACCAGCTTCAGCCAGATGATCAGCACCGCCCGCACGTAGTTGGGCGTGAACGTGTCGACCTTGTACAGCAAGCTCATGCCCTCGCGCGTGGGCAAGGAGATCGAGGCCTGGGGGTTGTAGTTGTGGACCAGCACTTCGAGCCGACCTTGTTCGCTGATCCACTCGGCGGGGATCGGCAGCGTCTGTCGGATGTTCTGGGGCGCCTGCATCGGGTCACCCAGCCAGCGGCCGTTGGCGCCCAAACGCACGCGGACGTGGTCGTCGGGCGTCTGGCCGGTCGCGCGGAGTTTGTATTCGAGCTGCACGTACTGGCCGTCGAACCCCGCGGTGTTGATCGCCTGCGAGAGCCGGCCGCGGACGTAGCGGTTGAATTCGCTGTCGCTTTGCATGCGCTGGCGCACGGCCGGCTCCAGCTCGGCCAGGGCCTGGTCCATTTGCCGCTCGAACGCCCGCCGCGCCTGCTGGCGCGCCGCGAGCATCCGGTCGAACACGAACACCGCCTTGTCCTTGCCCTGGTTCCACGGGCCCATCGAGCGCCACTCGGTGATCGCGTCCTTCATGTAGCTGTCGAGCACGGTCTGCTCGCCGCCCTGCTCCTGGATGTACAGCTCGCCCTGGTTCTGCTTGAGCGCTTCGAGCCGCTCGGTCGCCTGCTGCTGGATCCGGTTCATCACCGCGTCGGGCGGGCGCGGCTCGGCGGCGATGCGCGCGGTGAACAGCTCGCTGCGGATCGCCACGCGGTCCAACGAATCCATCGCCGGCTGACGCTGGAGGAAGAACACAGCGAACACGTAGATCGCCAGCGCCGCCACGCTCAGCAGCAGCCCCGAAAGCAGCACCAGCCCCAGCCACTTGCCCAGCAGGTACGGCCCGCGGCGGACGGGCTTGGACATCACCGTGAAGATCTGCTTGTCTTCGATCTCCCGCGTGAGCGTCGCGCAGCCGACGAAGATCGTCACCGCCGCGATCAGCAGCGAGCTCAAGCTGAGTGTGTAGGTGAGAAACTGCTGGATGCGGTACTGCAGCTTGTCGCCTTCGCCGACGACGAACGGCGCCGCGGCGATGATCGCCAGCAGCGCCACCAGCAGCGCCAGCGCGATCTTCATCTGGATCGCTTCGAGCAGCACCGCCCGGGCCACCGCGCACACCGTCGAGCGCGGGCCCAGCGCCGCGGTCACCATCGAATACAGCAGGAAGAACGCGCCCAACAGCATCGACGCGGTCGCGACGATCGCCGCGAAGCGGCGCAGCGGCATGTCGTAGTTGAGCACGACCCAGAACAGCGCCACGCCCAGGGCGATCGCCAGCAGGTTCACGATCAGCGCGCGCCACGGCCGGGCCTTGGGTCGCGACAGCACCAGCGGCGGCGCGGCGCTCACGACGACCGCTTCCCATCGCCGCCCATCAGGTCGTCCAGCACGCCGCGGTCCACCGCCCGGTCGGGCCGGGTCGGCGATTGCCGGTCGGACTCGTCGTGCTTTTCGCCGGGTTCGGGTTCGGGTTCGGGTTCCGGTTCGCCGGTGAGCGTGTCGAGCACGTTCTCGTCCGGCCCGGCGGGCGCGGCGGGCGCGGGCGCCGGCTCGGGCGCCGCGGGCGATTCGGGGCCGGTGAGCTGGTCGATCAGTGCGTTGCCATCGACACCCTCGGGCAGGTGGGCGTCGCGCGAGAGGAACTCGGCCACCGCCCCGCCGGCCCGCGCGCCGCTGGTCGCCGCACCCTCGCTCTGGGCGGCATGCACGATGTTCAGGAACAACGCCTCGAGCTTCTGACGCGGCCGATCGACCTTGCGGATCGCCTTGCCTTCCTCGGCTTCGATCAGCCGCTCGATCTTGCTCAGCGTCATGTCGGACAGCTCATCGGTCTCGATCACGCTCGTGCCCTCGACGGTCAGCAGCTCTTCGACGGTGCCCTCGGCCCGCTTGCGCCCGCCGTAGAGGATGCTCACGCGGTCGCAGACGTCTTCGACGTCGGCCAGCAGGTGGCTGGACAGCAGCACGGTCTTGCCGCGGTCCCGCAGGTGGAGGATGAGGTCTTTGATCTGCCGCGTGCCGATGGGGTCCAGGCCGGTGGTCGGCTCGTCGAGAATCAGCAGGTCCGGGTCGTTGATCAGGGCCTGGGCGATGCCGATGCGGCGTTGCATGCCCTTGGAATATTCGCCGATCGGCCGGCGCTGCACCGCTTGCAGGCCCACCATCTCCAGCAGCATGTCGATGCGTTTGTGGCGGGTGGCGCGGTCCTGGCCGAACAGCCGGCCGTAGTAGTCCAGCGTCTCGCGGGCGTTGAGGAAGCGATAGAGGTAGCTCTCCTCGGGCAGGTAGCCGATGCGTTTTTTGATGGCCACGTCGGTCGGCGGCTTGCCGAAGACCGAGCATCGGCCGCGCGTGGCGAACAGCAGGCCCAGGATGATCTTGATGGTGGTGGACTTGCCCGAGCCGTTGGGCCCCAGCAGGCCGAACACCTGGTGCGGCTGGACCGAGAGGTCCAGGGCGTCCACGGCGGTGACGCGCGGGCGCATCCAGAAGTCTTTGAAGACCTTGGTCAGGCCGCGGGTCTCGATCACGTTGGGGCCGGCTTGAGGCATGGTGTCATCTTACGCGCCGTCGGCGGCGGGTCATTGTTCCCGCATCGCGCGGCGGCGGGCGTCGGTCTCGGCGGCGCGGCGGACCGCGGGGTTCGGGCCGAACTCGATGTACAGCTCATCCGTGCCGCGCGGCAGCCAGAACACCTCCTCGGCCGCGGCGAACACCTGCTCGACCGTGTCCTGCCACAGCCGCTGGATCATGATCCGGCGAAGTCGCTGGTCGATGTTGCCCTGGGCGTCGGTGTACTTGCGGTACTGGCTCTGAAAGGTGTTGGCCTCGGCCTCGACGAGTGTCTTGAAATTGGTCCGCTGGCTCTGGGCGGCCTGGATCAGCTCGGCCACGGCGCCGGAGATGCCGTAATCGGCCAGCGCCACGGGGTCGGCGAGCATCCGGTCGAGCACCTCGGCCGCGGCCTGGACCTGCGGGCTGTCGATCGGGTGATGCTCGCGGGCCTGCTCGTAATCGTCGATCGCCGCCAGCAGCGCCCGCCAGCCGGCGCCCGCGGCCTCGGCGAGGATCTGCTCGCGCTCTTTTTCCGCGGCGGTGCGCGCCGCGTCTCGCTCGGACAGCGCACTGGTCACCGCGTTGAACGCCGCGCGCGTATTGAGCGGCGGGGTGTAGGCGTCCAGCAGCACATCGTCGACCCGCACGCCCGCGTCCATCCGCTCCAGCGTGTCGTTGGCCAGCAGGCGGATCGCCGCCCGATCGACCCGACCGAGCGTGAAGTCGTCCACGCTGGTCTGCGCCACCACGTGCACGATCGCCCGCTGGGTGACCTGGCGGACCAGCATTTCAGCGCGGCGGAGCGATTCGGTCACGTCGGCCGCGCCCACGTTCATCGCGAACGCCGCGGCGCCCTTCTCGGGGATCGAGTAGTTCACCGTCCACTTGCCGTGCACGATGTTCTGGTCGGCGGTGATCAGCGACCCGTCGCGCCCGGGCTTGAGCCCGCCGGTCGGCACGCGCTTCTCGTCCAGCGGCAGCACCGCCTGCTCGGGCGACTGCTCGAACCAGAAGCCGGTGTCGATCATCTCGACGACTTCGCCGGTCTCCGGGTCGGTCTGCTCGCGGCCGACCGGCTGAATCACGGTGAGCTGTTGTTTGGTGGGCACGAGGATGATGCGATCGATCGGCTCGGGCAGCGCGAAGTGCGGGCCGGGCTCCAGCAGGTCCACGATGAAGCCGGTCTGCGTCCGCTCGCCCTGCACCGCGCCCAGGCGCACGCGCACGCCGACCTGCCCCTCTTCGACCTTGCGGTAGCCGCCGACGCCGACGAAGACGATCAGCAGCACGATCACCACCGCCTTGAGGATGCCGAAGCTGATGCGCAGCGCCTCGGCGAGCGAGCGGCTGGCCGGGTCGAAGTCGGCCGTGTCCAGCTCGCCGGTGGGGTGGACGTGGAACGGGTCGTCGTGCGTCTGCCCGTGGCCGCGGTGGTCTTGGTTGTGGTTGTGTTCGTCGGGCATGGTGCTTGTGCCGTGGGGCCGCGGGGCTTGAGGCACCGCGCGGCCGGGGGGTCAGTTGGTGCCGTGGTCGATCTTGAATTCGTCGAACGGGACCATGCCCGGATCGACGAAGAGGGTGGACTGCTTGGCGAGGATTTCGCGCAGGGCCTTGATCTTTCTGAGGAACTGGGCGAATTCGACGTCCTGCTCGAACTGCTTGTAGACCTCGGCCGCGGCCTCGATGCCGCGGGCGCGGATCTCGTCGGCGCGTTTGGCGGCGAAGTTCATGATCAGGTCGCGTGCGCTGTTGGCCCGGCCGCGGATGCCCGTGGCCGCGGCCGCGCCCTCGGCGCGGGCGCGCTCGGCGATCGCCTCGCGCGTGTTGCGCATCCGCTCGAACACCTTCTCCGTCACGCCTTCGGGCAGCACCAGCCGCTTGATCCCCACCGCCTGGATCGTGATGCCCAGGTCCCGCGGGCTTTGCAGCGCCGCCTGAAGTTGATCGCGCATCCGCCGCTCGGCCTCGCCCAGCCGCAGCTTCGCCGGGTCGGCGTTGGTCAGCTCGTCGAAGGTGTATTCGCTGATCACCGTCTTCACGTCGCGCAACCGCGCCAGCAGTTGCTTCTGCGCTTCCTTGACCGCGCGCACCGCCTTGTAAAACGCCAGCGGATCGTCGATCCGCCACGCGACGAAGATCGAGGGGATGACCGTCTTCTTGTCGGCCGTCTGCATCTGTTCGAGCCGGCTCTCGAGCAACTGCACGCGGGCGTCGTAGGTCGCGGTGGTCTGGATCGGCGGGGGCCACTTGAAGTGCAGGTTGCCCACCACCCCGGCCGTGGCACGGTCGGGCGAGCCGAAGTACACCGAGGCCTCGTCGGCCTTGCCGAAGGTCTTGACCACGGTGATCTGGTTGTAGTCGACCTGGAAGGTGATCATGTACAGCCCCAGAACGAGGATGATGACCAGGCCGAGAATGACGGTGGACAGATTTTTCATGGTCGTGTGCTCTTACTGTTCTGCGTCGAAGTCGATGTTCAGGCCCGGGCCCAGGTCGGTCAGGTCGCCTCGGAGGATGAGCCGATCGCGGTCGGCCAGCAGGACGAACTTGCGGGCGCCGTCGAGTGATTCGGCCAGGGCGTTGAGGTAGGTGCGGAGCTTGTAGTAGTCCCTGGCCTGGCGGAAGGCCAGGAGCTGGGCCTGGTAGAGCGCGACCTGGCCGCGCTCGACGTTTTCCTTGTCCCAGCGTTCGGCGCGGGCCTGGGCGAGGCGTTGGGCCGCGTCCCCGCCGGCGTTGAAGACCAGTTGCTCGACCTGCCGGGCCTGCCGGGCGATCTGTTCGGCCGGGGCGCCGTCGGCCCGCAGGCGCTCGAGCTGGGCCGCGGCCGCGGAGATCTGCTCGGCCTGATCGACGGTGCCCGCGGCGCTGGCCAGCATCTGCGTCGCCTCGCGCCGGGCGATCTCGATGGCGCTTTGCTTTTCCTGCTCGGCGATGACGGTCAGATGAAACGCATCGGCCACGGTCTGGGGCGGGTGGATGCTCGCGACCGGCACGTCGACGATCTCCAGGCCCAGGTTCTCCTGATCGACCAGCCGCTGCAGTTGCTCGCGCAGCTCGCGGCCGGCCTGCTGGCGCGCGGGGCCGACCCACGCATCCACGTCCCGCCGCAGCAGGTATCGGCCCAGCAGCCGCTCGCCCATCGCCGCCAGCCGCGCATCGGGGTCGGTCGCCGAGCGGGTGTATTGCATCACGTCGCCGATGCGGTAATGAATGAACACCTCGGTGTTGACCAGCGAGATCGAGGGCGCCGCGGCCCGGGCGTCGTCCTCTTGATCCACGTGGGCCGGCGCGGCGGTGATCAGGTGGATCGGCTTGCCCTGGTGGTGCTCGTTGGTCCAGAGGATCGGCACGCCCGGCCGCAGCCCCGCCTCGGCGCTGCCGATGCGGATCTGGCGAATCCCGGTGACGTTGTACCGCGTGGCCGTGGCGAACGGCCAGGGGGCCTTGACGTGCAGGCCCGGCTCCAGCGGCTCGCCGGTGAGCGAGCCGAACCGCGTCACCACCGCCTGCTGGTCGGGTTCGACGATGACCAGCATGCTTAAGCCGATCAACACCGCCATGCCCAGCAGCACGAGGTAGCCGAAGGCCCGGCTGAACAGTTGCCAGAACCAGCTCCGCGAGACCTCGAAGCCGAACTGGTAGTTGAGCGCTTCGTTGATGCTCCGGGCGATCGACTCGGGCGTGGTCAGCAAGCTCAGCAGCCGGCTGTCGAACGCGGGCTTGGGCATCTGGCCGGGCTTGCGCGGGCGGTAGATGTTGAGCACGAGGTTGATCGCCATCTCCGCGCCCAGCAGGACCATGAGCAGAGGGATGGCGACGGCCAGGTACTTGAGCACGACGGCGGAGGGCAGGAACAGCAGGCCGTAGCCGATCGCCAGGACCACCGCGAGGATGCTCGAGCCCATGAGGTAGCCCGCCCCGCCGCGCAGCAGCGACCACTCGCTTTGGCGGGTCATGCCGGCGAAGTAGCGGGCGATGACGAAGGTGAGGAACCACAGGCCCATGAGCAAGGCCAGGACGAAGCCGGGGCGTTCGATCGCCGGTGCGCCGACGATCATCGCCAGCAGCGGGTCCGGGTCGAGCGTGTCGCGCACCATCGCGTCGGCCCCGAGCAGCGGGCGGTGGGCCAGCGCCAGCCATGCGCCGGCGACGATGAGGTAGCCGGCGGTGAGCAGGGAGATGATCGGCAGGCCCCAGGTCTGCAGCCGTTCGAGGCGGCGCTGGGCGAGGGTGAGTTCATCGGCGGCGGATTCGAAGATCGAGCTGTCGGCGCCCTGGGTCTGGCGCAGCTCGTCGGCCTCGAGGGCTTCGAGGCGGACCATGCGATACTGCTGGTAGATCACCGCGAGCATGATCCAGATGCCCAGCCCGCCGAAGGCGTGCCAGGTCGCGGCGATCACGACGCGGCTGCCCAGCCACAGGCCCAGGACGAGCAGGATCAGGGCCACGGCCAACTGCACCGCCCCGCCGAGCAGGGCGGCCGACAGCCCGCGCTGGTAGGTCTGCTGGTCGTATCTCATGCGAACAATTCCTGTCGATGGCGCGGCCGCTGGACACACGGGTCCGGCGATCGCGTAATATTCCCACGCGAGCCGACCGCTCGCCAGTCAGCAGGCGCCCCATGTTTGGACCGATCTTCACCATCGCGCGCAACACGTTCACCGAGGCGATCCGCCAGCCGATCTTCGTCGTGCTGCTGCTGCTGGTCGGCGGGGTGTTCGTGCTGGGCACGGCGACCAGCGCCTACACGTTCAGCGACGACACGCTGCAGATGATCGTGATGGGCCTGGCCACGATCCTCGCGGCCGGCACGGTCACCGCGGCGCTGGTGGCCAGCGGCGTGCTCAACCGCGAGATCGAAAACAAGACCGCGCTGACGGTCATCTCCAAGCCCGTGGGCCGGCCCCTGTTCGTCATCGGCAAGTACCTGGGCGTGGCCGGGGCGATCGGCCTGTCGATGTGGATCTGGTCGCTGATCTTCCTGCTGACCGTGCGGCACAAGGTCATCAGCGCCGCCGGCGACGTGCTGGACATGCCCGTGATCGCCCTGGGCAGCGGCGCGGTGCTGGTCGCCCTGGCCGTAGCGGTCTGGGGCAACTACTTCTACCGCTGGGTGTTCACCAGCACGTTCGTGCGCGTGCTGGCGGTGACGATCACGATCGCCTACCTGCTGGTGCTGATGATCAACAAGCAGTGGCAGTTTCAACCGATCACCACGGAGTTCAACCCCGACCTGGCGCCGATCACCAACTACGGCGAGCAGCGCAAGTCGCTGGTGCAGGTCATCGCGGCGCTGGTGCTGGTCTTCGA
>CAZUHK010000114.1:8328-10664 GCA_964620345.1 uncultured Planctomycetaceae bacterium | reverse complement strand
GTGTGGTGGTAGGTGTCCTTGCCGACGTCGTCGAGGTCGTTGTGCTTGCCGCCGGCGCGGATGCACTTCTGGGTGTTGGCCGCGCGGGGTTGGTCGGGGTCTTCGGTGCCCAGGAAGTAGGGCTTGAACTGGTTCATGCCGGCGTTGGCGAACAGCAGCGTGGGGTCGTCGAAGGGCACGACGGGGCTGGACGGCACGAAGCGGTGGCCGTGCCGCTCGACGAAAAAGTCGATGAACTGCCGGCGGATGTCGCTGCTGGTGGGCATGGCTTGAGCGCTCGCGAAGTTTCGAGCCGGGCATGGTATCCGCTTGGCGTCGGGGACTCCAACGAGTCGATATAATGGAACGATGGCTCGCAAGGACTGGCAAGCTGGCAAGACGACGCTCAACGGCCCACCGCCGCGGTCGATGACCGATTCACTTACGCCGATCGAGCGGATGCGCCTGGGGTGGCAACTGTCCGTCATCGGGCATCGCATGCAGACCAATGATCGAACTCCCATCCGACTTCAAAGATCTGCTGGCGGAATTCGACGCCTTGGAAGTTGAGTATCTTCTGGTTGGCGGCTACGCCGTGATGGCCCACGGCTTCACTCGCGCGACCGAAGACTTTGACATCTGGGTTCGACCTACGCCGGACAATGCCAAACGCGTCTGGTCCGCCCTGCAGCGGTTCGGCGCGCCGACGGCGGAGTGGTCGCTTGAGGATTTCTCGACGCCCGGCAATGTCCTGTTCTTTGGCTGCAAGCCGTTCCGAATTGATCTGCTGACGACGATCTCGGGAGTTGACTTCGAGCAGGCGTGGGTCAACCGCCACGTCTGGACGGCCGAGGACTTGCGGGTTCCAGTCATCGGGCGCGACGAATTGATCCGCAACAAACTCGCCTCCGGACGTGACAAGGACATCATCGATGCCCGACGGCTGCAAAAGCCCTCCCGCGACTAGCCGCCGGCGCCCTTTCGCCTCGGGCCCGATTCGTTATACTGCGCGGCTCGACCCCCAGCCCCGGGCTGTGCCCACGCCCGCAGAATACCGATGGAGTTTGACCCATGGCCGAGCGTAAGCCGTTTGTCGGCGGCAACTGGAAGATGAACCTGCACAAGACCGAGGCGGTCGACCTGGCGCGTCAACTGGCCGAGGGCTTCAAGGCGACCGACGCCGTCGATGTCGCGATCTGCCCGGCCTTTCCCTATCTCGCCGAGGTCGGCCAGGTGCTGTGCGCCGCGGGCAGCGACATCAAGCTGGGGGCCCAGGATTTTTACATCGAACCCAACGGCGCGTACACCGGCGAGGTCTCGCTGAGCATGCTCGAAGACGTGGGCGTGAAGGTCGTACTCGTGGGCCACTCCGAGCGGCGTCACGTGATCGGCGAGACCGATCCGCTGCTCAACGACAAGGTGCTGGCCGCGCTCGAGGCCGGCTTCGAGGTCATCCTCTGCATCGGCGAGAAGATCGAGCAGCGCGAGGCCAAAAAGACCGACTTCATCAACTTCGGCCAGCTCTGCTACGGTCTGGCCGGCGTGGACGCGGGGCGGATGAGCAAGGTGACCATCGCCTACGAACCGGTCTGGGCGATCGGCACGGGCAAGACGGCCAGCCCCGAAGACGCGCAGGCCGCGCACAAGGCCATCCGCGGCTGCCTGAGCGATATCTTCGGCGATCGGGTCGGCAACGCGACGCGGATTCAGTACGGCGGCTCGGTCAAGCCGGCCAACGCGAAAGAACTGTTCGGCCAACCGGACATCGACGGCGGTCTGATCGGCGGCGCCGCGCTCAAGGCCGACGACTTCCTGGCCATCTGCGAAGCGGCGCGATAATCCACCAATCGACGAGGCGACACGATGCGTGGCGGAATCTTTAGCGGTCTGGCGATCACCCTCGGGATCATCCTGCTGATCTACCTGGGGCTGGCGGCGTTGGTCAGTTACACCTTCGCCAGCGGCTTTTTCTTTGTGCTGGTCAGCGTCGTGCTGATCCTGGTGATCCTGATCCAGAAGCCCAAGGGCGGCGGCCTGGCCGCGGCGTTCGGCGGCGGCGGTGGCGGCGGCGGGGCCGACCAGGCCATGTTCGGCGCTCGCGTGGGTGACGTGATGACCTGGATCACCGTCGTGCTGTTTATCACGTTCATCGGCCTGGGCATCGCGCTGGTCTATTCGGCCGGCACCGCGCCCGCGGCGAACAACGCCAACTCCGTCCAGGCGCCCCAGAACGGTGCCCAGCCGCCCGCGACCAACGGCCAAACCCCCGACCAACCCGCGACCACCCCCGGCGATGCCGAGCCGACCGACGACAACGACAACGCCGACGCCGACGCCGATGCCGACGCCGATGCCGA
>CAZUHK010000114.1:4808-8228 GCA_964620345.1 uncultured Planctomycetaceae bacterium | reverse complement strand
GCCGACGCCGATGCCGACGCCGATGCCGATGCCCAGGCACCGACCGGCGAGGGACCCACCACGACGATCGACCAAACGACCGATCGGCCCGAATCCCCGTTGATCGAGTACGAAGACGACAACAACGCGGAGTGATGCGTTGATCCGATCCATGACCGGCTTCGGCGACGCGGCCTGCGAGGCCGATGGCGTGCACTACGCCATCGAACTGCGGTCGATCAACAACCGCTACTACAAAGCGTCGATCCGGCTGCCCGAAGAAATCGGCGGCCTCGAGGCCGACCTCGATTCCCTGTTGCGCAAGCGGATCAACCGCGGCTCGGTCACGCTGACCGCGGTGGTGCAGGACGCCTCGGCGTCGGCGGCGCACGAGATCAACGAGGCGGCGCTGGAGCATTACCTGTCGCGCGTGCGTGAGCTGGGGCTGAACGTCGAGGCCGGCTCGCTGCTGGAACTGCCCGGCGTGCTGCAGCCGCCCACGCGGGCCGACCTGCTGGACCGCACGCGCCCGATCATCACCAAGCTGGCCGGCCAGGCGTGCGACAAGCTCAACACGATGCGCGACCGCGAAGGCCGGGGCCTGGCCGACGACCTGCTCAAGCACCTGGCCGAGGTCTCCGGGCGGATCGATCTGATCGCCCAGCGCGCCCCGCAGGTGGTCGAGGAGTATCACCAGCGGCTGCGTTCGCGGATCGACGACCTGATGGCCCGGGCCCAGCTCGAGGTCAGCCAGGTCGAGTTGGTCAAGGAGGTCGCGGTCTTCGCCGAACGCTGCGACATTTCCGAAGAGACCCAGCGCATCGGCGCGCACGTGCGGCAGTTCGAGCAGATCCTCCATCGCGACGACGGCGAGCCGGCCGGCCGCACGCTGGATTTCCTCGCCCAGGAACTGCTGCGCGAGGCCAACACGATCGGCAGCAAGGCCAACGACGCGACGATCAGCCGCACCATTGTGGAAGTCAAAGGGGCGATCGACCGAATCAAGGAACAGGTGCAGAACGTCGAATAGTGCTGGCCCGGGGGCGGGCAAGTGTTTATTCTCTTCTTTCCAACCGGGGCGGGAACGGCCGACAGTTGGGAACTCAAGCAGTGAGCAACGCGCCAACCAACGACCCCGGCCCGTCGGTGGCCGTCAGCATCGCCGGCAGCATGCTCTCGGGCGGCAGCCAGGGCGACCGCGACACCTTCGCCGCCGATGAGCTGGCGATCGTGCTCAGCCACTTCGACATCGGCCCGATCGACGCGATCCAGGAATACCCGCGCGGCTCGCGCCGGGCGCCCAAGCTGCTGATCCGCGCCCGGGGCAAGGTCTACCTGCTCAAACGCCGCGCCCGGGGCAAGGACGACCCGTTCAAGGTCGCGTTCTGTCATTCCATCCAGCTTCACCTGGCGGCCAAGCAGTTCCCCCTGCCCCACCTGATCGGCACGCGCGATGACAACAACTCGATGCTCCAGTGGAAGGACACGATTTACGAGCTGTTCGAGTTCATCAAGGGCACCGGGTACGACGGCTCGCTCGAGGCCACGCAGGACTCGGGCAAGACGCTTGGCCTGTTTCACAAGCTGCTGGAGGACTTCGACAGCGAGTACGAACCGCCGCGCGGCTCGTACCACGCCTCGCGCACCGTGCGCGCGTCGATCGACCAGATGCCCGACGCCCTGGCCAAGGTCCGCGCGCGGACCGAACAGGACGCCAGGCAGATCGAAGAACTGGTGAGCTTCGCCCGCGACGCCTACAACGAGGCGGCGGAAAAGGTCGAGCAGGCCGGCATGCACGACTGGCCGTCGCAGATCATCCACAGCGACTGGCACCCGGGCAACATGCTCTTCCGAGGCCAGCGCGTGGTCGCGGTGATCGATTACGACGCCGCCCGCCAGCAGCCGCGCGTGATCGACTCGGCCAACGGGGCGCTGCAGTTTTCCATCATCGGCGGCGGCGACGACCCCACCCAGTGGCCCGACTACCTGGACATGTCGCGCTTCAAGCGGTTGCTCATCGGCTACGACAGCGTCTCGCAGCTCGCCCAGAGCGAGCTGGACGTGATCCCCTGGCTGATGATCGAGGCGCTGGTCGCCGAGGCGGCGATCCCGATCGGCCAGACCGGCAACTTCGCCCGCATGGACGGCCTGGCATTCCTGGCCATGGTCCGGCGCAAGGTAAGCTGGACGCGCGACAACGCCGACAAGCTCGCCGGCATCCTCGACCAATAGCCGCCGGTGCCGGGGTTTCCTAAACTGCACACATGATTGCTGCGACGTTCCATCTTCCCGACGCGGACCTGTTGCGGCAGCACGTCGATGCGCATGCGCCGCGGTCGTCGCGCTGGTCGCGCCTGGCGCCGCTGGGGGTGTTGGTCGCGGGGTTGTTCGTTCTGCTGTTCGCCCCGCCGTCGGCGGTGACCGCCATGCTGCCGTGGGCGCTGCTGGGCGGGCTGGTGGTCTGGCTGCACGGTCAGAAGCGAAAGATGTTCGAAGCGCAACGCGGGGTGCGCGGCGTGCTGGAACTGACCGCCCTGCGCCGACCGCGCGACGCGGAGAGCGTCGCCTGGCACCTGCTGCCCGACCTGCAACGCTGGCCCGACATGCACGTGCAGGGCGTGCTGCTGCTGGGGGCGAACCTCATGGCCCTGCGCGCGTGGGAGCCGGCGATCGAGGCCCAGGATTACCTGCTGGACCACATCCCCGAAGACCACCCCACCGCCCACCTGTTGCGGGCCCAGCGTGCGATGGCCCTGCTGCACGAGGATCGCCTGGTTGACGCCGACACGGAGATCCGCGCCCTGCGACGCGCCCCGCTCGACGACCCGACCGCCGCGGCCCTCGCGGCTCTGGCCGAGCTCTACCAACAGATGAAGACCAACCACCATGCCGATGCGCTGGCCCAGGCCGAGCACGAAGACCCGCGGCGGACACTGGCGCCGCTGGGCGGCGAGGCGGCCCACGGCTACGCCCTGATCGCCCTGGCCGCGCACCGATCGGACCGGCCGACCGAAGCGGGCAACTGGTGGCGGGCCGCGACGCTGCTGATCGATCCCGACCGGCTGATCGCCGACATGCCCGACCTGGCCGCGCTGCGCGACCTGCACCCGGCCGATTCGTTGGCACAGGTCATGGAGCGAGACGGCATTGGCTGACGCACCGACGATCCACTTCAGTATCGACCTGCTTGACCGGCAGCTCGCGGCGACGGCGATAGCCAAGCGCGGTTTGCTCGTGCTGCTGATCGTCGGCTGGTTCGGCGCGGCTTTCGAGCCGCTGGCCTCGACCATCGTGCCGGTGGTCTGCGTCATGGGCGCGATCGTCGGCTGGCTGGTGGCCAACGCGATCTCCAATCGCACCGCGCGGATGGCGCTGCAGGCCGAGCAGCTCGTGCACGGCCCGATCGACCCCGACGCCGCCGAGCGTCCGCTGGCCGAGGCG
>CAZUHK010000114.1:0-4798 GCA_964620345.1 uncultured Planctomycetaceae bacterium | reverse complement strand
CGACGTCGCGACCCCGGACGCCGAGGCGCGACAGCTGGCCGAGGCGCTGCGGCGTTTCACGCTGTACACCGGCGTGCGGGCGGCGCTGTATCACCAGCTCGCGGTGCTGCGCCATCGCCAGGGCCGCGCCGACGACGCGGCGAGCATCTGCTTCGCCCTGCTCGACGCCGAACGCCTGCAACTGGGCGACCGCGTGCGCACCAAGGTCCGCCTGCTCGCGGCCGACACGTCGCTGCAGCGCGGCGACGTGATGACCGCGTGGTATATGCTCTGCGAACTCGAGCACGAGTCGCTGGACCTGCTGGAGCTGATGCAGCGGCTGGAACTGCAAACCCGCTACGAACTGCAATGCGGCTACCACACGCAGGCGATGGCGAAGCTGCCGCAGAAGGTGCGGCTGGCGGCGGTGATGCCACCGCCCGCATCGGCGTCGATGCATCGGCTTCTGGCCGACGCCGCCCGCGGCTGCGGATGCGCCGCCACCGCCGACTGGCTGGCCGAGCGGGCCCGGCTGCTGACCGGCCCGACCGAATCGCGCGCCGCCGGCTTCGACGATCTGGCCGGACCCGGTGGTTTGGCGATCACACGCTAGAGCCGTTAACCTTAACCCACCGCCGGTTTCCCCACCAAGCAGACGAGATCGCCATGCCCAAGCTGATGCCTTTCGCCGCGCTGCGCTTCGCCACCGACGACGGCGACGTGACCACCACAATCGCCCCGCCTTACGACGTGCTCGACGAAGGCCCCAAGCGCAAGCTGTTGGAACGCGATGAACACAACATCGTCGAGATCGACCTGCCGGTCACCCCGCCCAAGACCGTCGGGCCCGACGCGGCCTACCGCGACGCCGGTAACACCCTGCGGCGCTGGATCGAACAAGGTTTGCTGGTGCGCGACCCCGCCCCCGCCGTCTACGCCTACGAGCAGGCCTACACCACCGATGGCACCGATCACCGCCGCCGCGGCCTGTTCGCGACCCTGGGCGTCGAACCGTTCAACCGACCCGGCGGCGGCATCTGGCGACACGAAAAAACCATCAAGGCCGGCACCGACGATCGGCTCAAGCTCATGCAAGCCACCGCCGCCCAGCTCTCGCCGATCTTCGGCGTCTTCCACGATCCGAAGCAAACCGTTGCCGGCCTGATCGGCGACGCGTTCAATCGGGCGCCCGATCTCCACGGCACGACCGACAGCGACGGCGTCGAACACCGCGTCTGGCGCATCGACGACCCCCGAACACTCGAAGCGCTGCAGGCCTTCTTCGCGCCGACCGATGTGTTCATCGCCGATGGCCATCACCGCTACACCACCGCGCTGAACTATCACAACGCCCATCCCGGGCAGGCCGGCGCCGAGGGCTGCCTGTTCGTGCTGGTCGCGGTGGAGGATCCGGGCATGATCGTGCTGCCCACCCACCGGGTGATTACCGATCTGAAAGATTTCTCGATCGACAAGCTTCAGGACGTGATCGAACCGCGCGATGATGTGTTTCTGTATCCCGCGGCCCACGGCCCGGACGAGCTGGACCCGTTCGCCGCGGCGTTGCCCGAGGCCGGTCCCCACGCGATGGGGCTGTACGACCCGACGACCAATCGCACGATGGTGCTGACCTTCGACGCCGACCCGCTGGCCGCGCTGCTGCCGGACATGCCCGAGGTCTGGCGGCTGCTGGACGTGGCGGTGCTGCATGAGTTGTTCATCGACCGGCTGCTGAGGCCGCACTTCGGCGGCGAGGCGATCGGTTACCGCTACACCGCGGACCTGCGCCAGATGCACGCCATGGCCGAGGCCGACGCGCCGACGCGCCTGGGCGTGCTCATGCAGCCCACGCCGCTCGAATCGGTCACCGCCGTCGCCCGGGCCGACCAGGTCATGCCGCCCAAGAGCACCTACTTCTACCCCAAGCTCGCCACCGGCCTGGTCATCAATCCGCTGGCGTGAACCGCCGAGCCAAGTTGTTGCCACCGCACGCTTCGCCGATACAATGCACCGCTTCGCCGACGTAGCTCAGCCGGTTAGAGCGAGGGATTCATAAGCCCTAGGTCGGTGGTTCGAGTCCACCCGTCGGCACTTTTCCATCAGTGAACGAACCCGCAGCAACCGGATGGTTGCTGCAATCCCTGGAATCTACCCAGTCTTCCGCCGGTGCCGTCAATTCCTCTTTCGGATGATTTCCAGCCCCTTTGCGCACCTTCTGCGCCGCATTCCGCGCCGCCTGTTCGGGCGTGGCTCGGCGGGAGTGTTCGTCCGGCTCAGACAGATTCTGCTGTCCGCTTGTGCCGCCTCGATCACCGTTTCACATCCGTATCCGGGTCGATGACCAGCAGGCGGGGGTGGAACGGGTAGTTGCCGCGCATGGCGTTGGGGCGCACGGGATCTTCACCTTCGATGCTGTAGACGAAGGCGACCAGGTATAGCTTGCCATCGGGGCCGACGTCCATGCTGTGGCATTCGCTGACCCGCCGGCCTTTCTCGACGGTGATCGGGCCGTAATGGTTGAACTCATCGGTGTCGAGGTTGTAGCTCACCAGGTGTGCCACACCGCCCCAGCCGGTCGCCGCCACGTACCACAGGGTCCGTTCGTGGATATTGAGCACGCACGATGCGGTGCGATTGCCCCAGAGCCGCGGGATATCCGGATGCAGACTGCGGATGACTTCGATGCGGGCTTTTTCACCGTCTTTGGGAGGATAGAACCGCGACAGCGCCTCGTCGAAGCTGCGGATGAAGTAGAAGCACTGGTCCTGCTCGTTCCAGAGCGTGAGATGTCCGGCACTGTTTTTCCACTGTTCGCGCAGTTTGTCGGTCACATTGTCGCCGGTCAGTTCCGCGGGCAGCGGCATGTCGATGTCGAGCGTGTCGATCTTGCCGGTTTCAGGATTGTAATGCCAGACGGTGCAATGTGGATGACGGAAGCCGTAGACATGGCCGTCTTCCGGAATCATCATGGTCAGCCCGCGCGGCCAGTCGGCCTCGCTGCCTTTCCAGGGGAACCCGAGGATGCGTTCGGTCCGCGTCTGCGGATCGAACACCGAGAGCAAGCCCTTGTGGTTGCCCAGGCCATAAAGCAGGTTGCGGACGGGGTCGAACCCGACACAGATCAGCCCGTCGCGAGTGATGGTCCGGCCCATGTTCTCAACCGCCCCGGTATGCTTGTCGATGGCCAGCCAGTAGCCGCCCTCGTACGGCTTGGTATACGACGCATGGCCGTCGGTGGTGCCGCAGTAGACAACATCCTTGTACTCGAACATCACCGAGTGAATCTTGTCCTGGGTCGGGGAGTTCAACCGCGTTTCGCCGCATGCCTTGCCGACATCCGTAAGGTGCTCCACCTTGTTTTCCGCGATCGAATACCGGAAGAGTTGCGCGGCCTTTAACCAGTCGTGCGAGCTGACGCTGAAGTAGACGTACCCGTTGTCGGTGACCTTGATTCCTTCCCACTGGCCGTCGATGTACGGCCATTTTTTCAGCGAATGGCTGCGGGCCACGACATGCGGCCGTTCGCGTTCTTCGTCGGTAAGCAGGTCGCGGTACTCGGCCGGTTCGAATGGCTCGCCTACCGGGGATTCACCTTCGATAAAGCCCCGGCCTTGCAGAAACTCGTCGGTGATCCTGATCGTTTCAAGAATCTGTGCTTCACCGCCGATTTCGGGCAGCGCAAAAGCATGCCCCCAACCGTCCTGACGGTGATACTCCATTACGCCATCGTCGTTCCGGCGGACTTTCTCAGCGAAACGGTCGGCTTGCTCGACCGGGACGACCCCGTCATCGGCGCCGTGAATCAGCAGGATCGGCGGTGCGCCGGGGCCGATGTGTTCGATCGGAGACAGACGCTTGGCGCGGTCTTTCCACGACTCATTGGCAGGGGTGTTCACCGTCGGTGCGATGCCCGCATGATTGCGCATCCACGAGAGGGCGGTCAGGTCGAGGCACGGGTTGTAGAGCAGGGCGGCGGCGGGGCAGTCTTCGGTGTCGGGTTCGCCCGTGACTTCCGCGGTCGGCGTGAGCGCCAGCATGGCCGCGAGCTGGCCGCCGGCCGATTCGCCGGCCACCGCGATCTTGTCCTTATCGATGCCGAGCCGGTCGGCTTCGGTGAACACGTAGCGCAGGGCATCGCGGCAATCCTCGAGCGCATGCTCGATGCGAACGCCCGCGTCACGATCCACCAGGCGGTACTCGATGTTCACCGCCACCACGCCACGGTTCGCCATGTATCGGCAGTGGATGGCGGTGTGGTTTGTGCCGCGGGCGGTCCAGCCGCCACCGTGTATGAAAATCACCGCGGGCCGCGGTTCGTCGGGGCTGTGGTTGTCCGGCGCATAGATCCGCGCTTCGAGTTGAATGAGCTGTTCGTCCGTACCGATCTGTTTGTACACTTCGCGATGGTCAGGAAACGGGTTCTGCTTCAGTTGAAACAGGGATAACTTGTTGTCCTTTGCCCACAGCGTGGCGCCGCACACTGTGATTACAAGGATGGAAACAAGACGAAGAAGCGATGTGTTGCACATAATGACGATGGACTCCGCTTGGTTGCTTCTGACTACCTACGCCCGTAGTCACCGACACTACCACAATATTCGGAGAAATGCAGGCCGCCTGAACAATCCAACCCCCGCGCCCGCCCTAACGGGGAAAGCTCAAATCTGTGATGTCACCTTTGTCTCTTCGTGGTACACGTAACCGCCAAGATCAACGCGATGTGGCCGCCCCATGCCCCGAATCTACCCCGAAACCCCCGATTCTCCAGAAAATCGGTTCCAGGCACGAACGCCATCAACATAAGCGGTAAGTGGTTCTT
>CAZUHK010000113.1:0-10676 GCA_964620345.1 uncultured Planctomycetaceae bacterium | reverse complement strand
CCACCAGTGCAGTCAGCGTTGTGCCTCGCTTCGCCGCGTGCATTTTCGCCCGTCGCAGCAACTCATCATTGATCCGCAACGTCGTTCGCATGCAAACATGCTACGCGATAGGCATAAGTATGTCTAAGCCGACATCCCATGCGGCAGTCACGATTTATGTGCGTCCGCCATCGCCTGGGCCAGGGCATCGCGGGTGATCTTCATGTGGCTGGTGTGAAACAGCACGTCGCCATCGCGCACCAGCAGCACCTGCGGGCTCTGGTGGGCCACGCCGGTGCGGGCGGCGATGTGGTCGGACACCGCGCGGGCCTGCTGGATGACGACGATGCCCGCCGGCTCGTGGGCGTGGTCGGCCTCGGCCAGGTAATCGGTGAACGCCGCGTGGGCCCGGGCGGAAATCGGGCAGGCGATGGAATGCTTGAACAGCCAACTCGGCCGATCCGCGTCGATCAGCGCGTCGGCGGCGGCGGTGTCGGTGATGCGTGCGGCAGCTTCGCTCATGCGGGCATCATAGCCCAACCCGTCGAGCGGGCACGCGATTCCGTCGCGGGCCAAATCGGCTGATTCGATTTCCCCCTCCGCTGATGCGTTGGTGTTCGACGCCCGACCCGCTCGCGCTCAACAACCGCGATCGCAATTGCGCTACTCCAAACGATTCACCACAGAACGATCGAAGATTGCTACGCACATGATTGCCCAACGCCGCCAGGAAGCCATTTCTACAAATCCAACACCACTCTGCCCTGGCGTTCTTGAAGACTTGGCGGTTCACGCGGACTGGTAATGATTCAGAGATCCGAGAAACAAGGGCGAGGGCCGGGGCGAGCGAAGGGCGGTTATTCCTTTTCCTCCAGCCGGATCACCTGGCTGTTCAGCCGCTGTTCGATCACCTGGGTGAACTGTCGGCCGGAGACGTTGAGCTTCATCTCGAACACCAGGTCGCGGTCGGTGTTGCGGCCGACGACTTCGTGGCGGGTCGGGTCGTAGATGATCTGGCCGGTCTCCTGGCCCTTCTTCAGCTTCACCTTCACGTCGTTGGCCTTGGCGAGCTTTTGTTTGTCGAACGCGACGTTCACCTTGGAGTCGGCCTGGATCGTCGCGATGGGGATGCCGGCGATGGCCTCGATGCCCTGGAGCTTGAAGGTGGTGTCCAGTTGCAGCTCGCCCATCTCGTGCGACCAGTTGAAGTCTTCGTTCCACGCATCGCCCACGTCGGCCGCGGCGGTCCCGCCGACCAGCAGGGCCATGTCCGTCGCGGTCTCGACGAAGTCGGACTCGGTGAGGTTCTTGCCCGCCTCGCCGGCGTTGTTCCTGATCGACTCCCAGCCGGCCACGTCGCGCACCGAGCCATCGGGGGCGACCTTGACGGTCAGCGGCTTGTCGATCATCGCGCGCAGCAGCGTCTGGGCGCTTTTGAGTTTCTCCGGGGCGCTGTCCCTGGTGATCTTCGCCTTCTGGCCCTGGGCGTCGGAGACGAGCATGACCATCCGGTCGATCGTCATGCGGCAGGCGCCCCCGCCATCGGGGTCGGCGTCGGTGACCTGCCAGGTGACGTCGGCCAGCACCTTCATGCCGGTGGAGCGCGGCTTGCCGACGTTGAGCACCTGCGCGGTGGTCAGCCGCTCGCTTGACAGGCGGTAGCGGCTGGTCTGGCCGGTCTGCCAGATCGGGCGCAGGTCGATCGAGTCGGGCACGGCGCCGGCGATGTCCTGTGCCGGCGCGAGCGGCGCCAGCAACAGGGCGACGGCGAGGGCGGCGATGATGCGATGCAACATGATGCGGTTCTCCATAGGTCAGTCGGCTACATGCTAGGGCAGATCGCCCGCCCCGGCGGCGCGGCCGGCGAGGGTCACAAGCGTCAGGCCCGTGACGCGCCAGTGGCCATCACCGTCGGCGGCCCAGTCGATCAGCCACTCGGTGGGAAAGCCGATCGCCATGCCCGCGGCGATGCCCGCCCCGGCGTCGGCCAGCGTCGTGCGAAGCCGCAGAAAGCTCTGGCCCCGGCCCGGCTCCAGCTCGGCCGCCTCGACGCGATGGATCGACGCATCGGCCACGCGGTACTTGCGCCGGGCCCGGTCGGCCATGGCGATCAACGCCTCGCGCCCGGCCGCGGCGGGCTCGGCCTCGCCGGCCACGCGCAGCTCGACCTGCTCAACGAGCAGCGCGGTCAGGCCCGGCTCGTCCAGCGGGGGCACGGCGACGGCGACCAGCGTCCGCGTGTGTTCGATCATCGACTCGCGCGGCGTGGTGACCAGCATCGTCAGCGGCACCAGCGCCGCGCCCGACGCGGCCAGCAGCAACGCGGTCAGCCCCATCCGCCCCGACCGACGCTGAAGCGCCCGGTACCCGACGATCAGCCCCAGCGCCCCCAGCAGCGCCAGGCCCGGCCAGTAGGTCTCGAACAGCACGCGATCGATCAGGGATGAGGCGGGCCAGTGTTCCAATGTTCAAGCGGTCCCGGTGGCGGTTCCGATAAGAGCTAGACCAGAACGATTCGGCGCGGCGTTCGTGCGCGCCGCCCACGCAACGCCGACCACCACAGCTTAGCGGATTCACACCGCCGCCCGCCATGACCGACCTGCTCGCGGCCAACCTGAAGGCGCTGGAGACGACCGACGCCCCGCTCGCCGCGCGCCTGCGCCAGACCCAGCCGCGCCAGGACGTGGTGTTCGACACCGCGCGGCGCGAGAACGCGGTGACCACCGCCGTGCCCAGGGAACCGGGCGGCCGAGCGGTGGCGCTGTGCTCGGCCCACACGCCGCTGACCGAGGCCCGGCGCCTGGCAGACAACGCCGACGTGCACCACCACGCGACGTTCGTCGTGCTGGGCTTTGGCGCGGGCCACCACGTGGGCGCGGTGGTCGAGCGCATCGGCCACGCGGGCATCGTCGTGGTGTACGAGCCGGACATGCCGCTGCTGCGGGCGGTGCTGGCGCATGTCGATTGCACCGGCTGGCTGGGTTCGGCGCGGCTGGCGCTCTTCACCGGCGAGGTGGACGCCGCGGCGATCACCCGCCGGCTCGAACCGGCCGTCGGACACATCGCCCAGGGCGTGCAACTGCTCACCCACGCGCCCACGCGGCAGCGGGCCGGCGAGGCGCTGCAGGCGTTCAGCCAGGCGTTCACGCGGTTCGTCGCCTACTGCCGCACGAACGTGGCCACGACGCTGGTCAACTCGCCGATCACCTGCGAAAACCTCACGCAGAACCTCGACCACTACGCGGCGGGCGCGACGATCAACGCCCTGCGCGGCGCGGCGGCGGGCCGGCCCGCGGTGCTCGTCGCCGCCGGGCCGTCGCTGGCGAAAAACATCGCCCTGCTCAAGCAACCCTCCGTGCGCGACCGCGTCGTCATCATCACCGCGCAGACCACGCTCAAGCTGCTGCTGGACCACGGCGTGCGGCCCCACTTCGTCACGGCGCTGGACTACCACGCGATCAGCAAGCGGTTCTACGAAGGCCTGCCCGAACTGCACGACGTCACGCTGATTGCCGAGCCCAAGGCCAACCGCGCGATTCTCGAGAGCTACCCCGGCCCGGTGCGGGTCTGCCGCTCGCCGTTCGTCGATACGCTGCTGGGCCCGCTGGCGCGGCCGGTCGATCCGCTGCCGGCCGGATCGACCGTGGCGCACCTGTCGTTCTACGTCGCCCAGTACCTGGGGTGCGATCCGATCATTCTGACCGGTCAGGACCTGGGCTTTTCCGACGGGCTGTACTACTGCCCCGGCACGCCGATCCATCGGGTGTGGGCCGGCGAGCTGTCGGCGTTCAACACGCTGGAGATGATGGAGTGGAAGCGCATCGCCCGCCACCGCGCCCACCTGCAGCGGGTGCAGGACGTACACGGCCGGCCGATCTATTCCGATGAGCAGATGCTCACGTACCTGCGGCAGTTCGAGCGCGATTTCGCCGCGGCCGAGCAACGGATCATCGACGCGACCCAGGGCGGCGTGCCCAAGGCGCACGCCGCGGCGATGCCGCTGGCCGAGGCGCTGGACCGATACGCCACGCAGCCGCTGCCGCCGTTGCCCACGCCCGCCATCGAGCTGGACCCGCAGCGCCTGACCGCGACGCGCGAGCACCTGCAACACCGCATCGACCAGGTGCGCGAGCTGGGCGAGGTGAGCCGGCGGACGGTGAACATCATCAGGCAGATGATCGACCGCCAGCGCGACCGGGCGAAGATGGACAAGCTGTTCGACCGGTTGGAGAAGCACAAGCGTCGCGCGGCGGAGCTGGGCGAGGCGTTCGCGCTGGTCAACGAGCTCAATCAGATCGGCGCGTTCAAGCGGCACCAGGCCGACCGGGCGATCGCGATCGATCAAGGCGAGGGCGACGACCCGTTCGCCGTGCAACGCAAACAGCTCGACCGCGACCTGGTGAACCTGCGCTGGCTGATCGACGGCTGCGAGCAGACGCTTGCGATGTTCCGTCGCGCCGCCGAGCGGATGGACCGCCGGCTCACCACGGGCGACGCGGCGCGGCGCGGGGCGGCGGCGTGAGCGAGGCCCGGCCCAGCGTCGCGGTTTTGATCGCCCGGGCCGCGAACGACGGCGCGGCCGCGAGTGTCGGCGGGGGCGCGGCGATCGACCACGTGCGCCGGCGCGTCGGGCGCATCACCGGGGCCAAACGCATCATCGAACTCGACGCGGACGTGGACCGCCGGCGCCGCGCCAGGCGCGATCGCGCCTGGTCGCCGACCGCGTGGCGCGGCGGCATCGGCGGCGCCAGCGTGTACGATGAGTACCTCGACCCCGGCCGCTTCGCCGCGGCGCTGCGCCAAGCCAACGCCACCGCGGGCCTGGTCGTCGGCGCCGACTGGCCGCTGGTCGATCCGGCCCTGTGCGACGCGGTGATCGAGCGGTACACCGGCCAGCCCGAGCACCAGATGGTGTTCACCCAGGCCCCGCCGGGCGTGTGCGGCGTGGTGATCACCGTCGAACTGCTCGAGCGGATGGCCGGGCACGGCGCGACCATCGGCGCGATGCTCGACTACCACCCCCAGGCCCCGCAGCCCGACCCGATCGGCCGCGATGTGTGCGTGGCCATCGCCCCGGCCGTGCGCGACGCGCCGGTGCGGGCGATCACCGATGCCAAGCGCTGGACGACGCTGATCGATCAAGCGTGGCCCGACGACGACACGCCCGCCGCCCTGTCGCGCATGACCGCAACGCTGGCCGGGCGCGGCCACGCCTGCCCGCAGCAGATCACGGTCGAGCTCACGCCGCGCCGCGTACCGACCGGGCCGCTGATCGCGGTCAGCCAGGTCGATGTCGATCGGCCTGACATGGCGGCCGACACGCTCGACGCGATCGCACGCTTCGCCGAGGCGGATACCGACTTGGCGCTGACCATCGGCGGCCTGGGCGATCCGCTGGCCCACCCCGACTGGCCCGCCCTGGCCCCGCGGCTGGGGGCGATGGGCTTCGCGGCCATCGCGATCGAGACCGACCTGCTGTGCGACGACGCGACGCTCGACACGCTGGGCTTGGCCGACGTGGTCAAGGTTCGGCTCAACGCCGACTCGGCCGCGACGTATCAGCGGGTGATGGGCGTCGATCGCCTCGAGCACGCGGTCGATGCGATGCGCCGGCTCGTCGAGCGCCACCCGGACACGCGGCTGGTGCCGAGCTTCGTCAAGTGCCGCGACAACGTCCACGAGATGGAGGCGTTTTTCGACCGCTGGCTGCGGGCGTGCGGCGCGGCGCTGATCGAAGGGCCCAGCACCGGCGTGGGGCTGATCGACGACGTGGGCGTGATCGACATGGCCCCGCCGCGCCGCTTCACGTGCGGGCAGTTGTCGCACCGCATGAGCGTACACAGCGATGGCGCGGTGCCCCGATGCGATCAGGACTGGCTGGCGCGCGAGGCGGTGGGGAACGTGAACGACCAACCGCTGGCCGCGCTGTGGGCGCGGCTGCAGGATGTACGCCGCGAGCACGAGCGCGGTGTGTATCGAGGGTTGTGCGAACCGTGCCGCGTCTGGTTCAGGCCATGAGCCGCTGGGGCGCTTGCCGTTAAGACCGATCATCGTCCGGCTTGCCGGTGAGGGCTTGGCGTTCGACCTTGCCTTGCTTCTGGATATCGACGCGCAGCGCCTTGCCCAGGCCGTAGCAGGCAACCAGGAGGAAGAGGGTCATCGGCACGCCGGTCGTGAGCGACGCGGTGCGCAGGGCGGTGAGTCCGCCGGCCAGCAGCAGTGTGGCGGCGACGGCGCCTTCGCTGACCGCCCAGAACACGCGCTGGGCCTTGGGCGGGTTCGGATCGCCGCCGCTGGTCACCATGTCGTCCACCAGTGAGCCGGAGTCGGAGCTGGTGATGAAGAAGACGACGATCAGCAGCGTCGCGACGCCCCAGGTGAGCTTGACCAGCGGCAGCTCGCCGAGCACGCGGTACAGCGACAGCGTCGGATCCTGCACGGTCGCCTCGGCCACGCCGCCGACGCCGAACTGCTCGATATGCAACGCCGTGCCGCCGATCACGGAGAACCAGAGAAAGCCCATCAGCGTGGGCACGACGAACGCGGCGAAGATGAACTGGCGGATGGTCCGGCCCTTGGAGATGCGGGCAACGAACACCCCGACGAACGGCGACCAGCTGATCCACCAGCTCCAGTAGAACAGCGTCCAATTGCCCTGCCATTCGGCGCCCGGCCACAAGCTGGTCTGCGGCAGTTTCTGGAGGTAGTAGCCCACGCTGGAGATGAACAGCTCGACGATGTAAAGCGTCGGGCCGGTGATCAGCACGAACAACAGAATGACGCCCGCCAGGCCGACATTGAATTCGCTGAGCCGGCGGATGCCGACCTTGATGCCGCTGACAACGGAGACGGTGGCGACGGCGGTGATCGCGGCGATCAGGCCGATCTGCGACCACGTGCCGGTGGGCAGGCCCATGAGCTGGTTGAGGCCCGTGTTGATCTGCTGAGCGCCGAGGCCCAGCGAGGTGGCCACGCCGAACAGCGTGCCGACGGTGCAGAGGATGTCAACCGCGTGGCCGATCCTGCCGTGAATACCCTCGCCCAGCAGCGGATACAGCAACGATCGCGGCGCCAGCGGCAGCTTGTAACGAAAGTGGAAGTACGCCAGCGGCAGGGCCATCGCCGAGTAGATCGCCCACGGGTGCAGGCCCCAGTGATAGAAGGTGAAGCGCATGGCCTCGCGCACGGCCTGGGGTGTGCGGCTCTGCGCGGTCGGCGAATCGATGTAGTGCTGGATCGGCTCGGCGGCGCCGAAAAACACCACGCCGATGCCCATGCCCGCGGCCATCATCATCGCGAACCAACTGAAATACCCGAACTCCGGTCGCGCGTCGTCGCCGCCCAGCCGGATCCGCCCGACCCGGCTGAACAGCAGCCAGAGCACGAAGACCAGCATCGTCGTCGCACCCAGCACGTAGAACCAGCCGAAGTAGCCGACGATGAACTGTTGAATGGCCGCGAACGTCCGACGGGCGAAGTCGGTGAACAGCGTGCCGACCAGCACGAAGACAATCACCACCGCCGCCGACCCCAGAAACACCGGCGGGTTCATGTGGCTGACGAAACGTTTGCAGAACCTGGCGATCGCGTGCACGAGTGCGGCCGATCGTTACGACGTGGGGATGGGGGGATTGTAGACGCGCCGCTCGCGTGCGACGTGCCGGCGGCGTCAGTTCGCGTCGGCTTCCAGCGGGCTGAAGCGCGAGCCGGCGAGCTTGATGCGGCGGTTGAGCGGCGGGCCCTCCGGCAGCAGCGGGGCGAGCGCCAGGCCCAAGACGAAGACGAGGATATTGCCGGCCCACAGGAAGTGGTCCCAGCCGTTGTAGACCCAGATCCCCGTCATCAGCAGCAGGCCCAGCGACAGCGGGATCATCGACCGCCACGCCAGGCGCATCAGTTGATCGAACCGGAACCGCGGCAGCGTCCAGCGGATCCACATCATCGCGCACAGGATCAGCACGACCTTGAGCAGGAAGTTGCCGGTGCGGATCAGCACGGCCAGCAGCCCGTCGTCGGCGATGCCCAGAAGCCCGAACACGAAGCCCTCGAACGGCACGTGCCAGCCGCCGAAGAACAGGATGCACGTGAACGCCGCGCCGGTGAGCATGTGCATGTATTCACCGAGGAAGAACAGCGCGAACTTCATCGAAGAATATTCGGTGTGATACCCGCCGACCAGTTCGCTCTCGGCCTCGGGCAGGTCGAACGGGGCGCGGTTGCACTCGGCCAGGATGCAGGTGAAAAACAGCACGCACGCCAGCGGCTGCTGCACGACGTACCAGACGGTGGTCATGTCGATCTGGTTGGCGACGATGTCGTAGGCCCGGGACGAGCCGGCGACCAGCAGGATGCACAGCACGCAGATGCCCATGGGGATTTCGTAGCTGAGCATCTGGGCCGTGCCGCGCAGGCCGCCGAAGAAGGCGTACTTGTTGTTCGACGCCCAGGCGCCGAGGATCACGCCGTACACCGCGAGCGAGCCGATCGCGAGGATGTAGATCACGCCGACGTTGATGTCCGCGGCGGTGACCACGGCCGTGCCGGGCATGACGGTGATCGGGCCGAGGGAAAAACCGCTGATGTCGATCGCGCCGCCCCAGGGCACGACCGCCCAGCCGATCAGCGCGGGAATCACCGCCAGGGCCGGGGCGAGCAGGAACAGCTTCTTGTCCACGTTAGTAGGGTTGTAATCTTCTTTGATGAGAAACTTGATGCCGTCGGCCAGGGGCTGGCCGAGGCCCAGGTGGCGCTTTTTGACCGAGTCGCCGAAGCCGAAGGTGAAGCCCACGCGGTTGGGGCCCACGCGATCCTGAGCGTAGCTGGCGATCTTGCGTTCGACGTAGATCAGATACGCGGTCAGGCCGAGGAAGACATGGATGATGCCCGTGGCGACATTGATCGAAACAAAGGTCTGAGCGGAGATTTCCATACCACTGCTCGCGAGGCGTTGAAGTTAAATCGTGGCGGCATCTTAGCTTGAGGCCGGTCGGTTGAACAGGCAGGGTATCGGATGCCGATGGCAAGCCGCGTGCCGGGTGTGGAAAACGTGTGCAAACAGCGAACGATCGAGGCCGGAGCGGGGCGACGCCGTGGGACGGAGCGTCGGACAGAAATCTTTGTAACCCCCTGCTAACGCGGCAGTGGGGCGGGCGAACACCCCGCCGGCCAGAGAACCGGGCCGCCCGGGCCGAAATTGGGGCGGCCGAACACAATGGCCGGATTCTCGGCCAGCGGCGCCCGTCGGGCCGGTGAATCCGGCGGCGGCCTGTCGGTGGTGCGGCCGGCCGCTCGGGACTCGGTGTGGATAACCCCCGCAAAGACCTCTATCCGCTCGCACAATCGGCACTTGCAAAATCCCGCTGATTAAAGCGAATCCAATGCCGCGCCCCGGGGCCGCACGTTCAGCGGATGAACCGCAGGTCGCTGAAGTTGGGGATGATCGGATAGCTGGTGGCGGTAAAGCTGTAGGGCGCGGGGAAATAGACGAAGAACGCCCGGCCGATCAGCAGCTTGCGCGGCACGAAGCCCGGGGGCACGCCGTGCTCGCCGTGCGGGCCGGTCGGGTCGGCGGTGTGATAGGTCACCCAGTCGTCGACGTCTTCCCAACGCCGGCTGTCCTTGCTCTGAGGGCTGTTGTCGCCCAGGCAGAAGAACTGATCCTCGCCGAGCTTGGCGATGTTGGAGCGTGTGCCGGTCAGCGGCACCGGGCCGCGCGTGCCCGAGCCGGGCTCGTCGGTGTAGTACAGATCGCGATCGAGATCGACGTCGCGGACCGCGGCGCGTGGGCCGCGGAGCGTGAGGCGTGCCGCGGGCATGCGCCGCGGCGCGCCGCGCAGGTCAAGCACCCGCATCGCTTCTTCGCCGATCTCGTCGCTGCTCAGCCCGACCGCTTCGGGGCCGATGCGCACGTGCGGGCCGCGCGGTGCGTCGGGTCGGTATGACACGGTCAGGGGGATGCGGTGCATCACCACGCGCGCCCCATCGACCCAGAGTTGGACGGTGTGATCGACGTGCCACAGTTCGAGGCGCGTCGGCCGATCGCTCGACAGCGGCTCCCCGGCCACGACAGGCCCGACCGTGTGCCAGGCCGCGTTGTCGATGCCCGCGGGGCGGATGTCGATCCGCCGCTGGCCATCGGCGCCGACCACGCCGCGAATCTCCAGCGCATCGGTCGCCAGCTCCAGCGTCGCGCCCAGGCCCGGCCGCTCGGGCTCGACCGTCGCGGCCAGGCGCAAGTCCTCGCTGAACGCCTCGGTTCGCAGACCCTGCTGATAGCTGAAGGCGTTGTACGGATAGAAGTCCCGGCTCAAGGGATACGCCTCGATCGAGTGCTGCGGCTCGTACCGGCCGAACGCGAAATCCAGCGACGCCTCGCGCTGGCCCTGGTAGGCGAAGCTCAGCCCGTGGTCGATCGCGCGGATGCCTTCGCTTTGCCGCCAGGGCGTCTGCCACGGCCGCTGCTGGGCGTCGAGCGGGACGTACCGGCTGTGGTAGATCGGCTGCCACACCTCGCGCTGCACCTTGGCCGGCTTGACCTGCGCCGCCCAGGTTCGGCCCTGGTCTTTGGAGGTGTAGATGTTGCCCCGGCCGATCCAAAGCCACTCGTTGTCCAGGCCGATCAGCCGCTTGATGTAGTTCTCCGCGGGGCTTTCGGGGTTGCGGAAGACCCCCACGTCCCACCGCCGCGGTTCGCCCAG
>CAZUHK010000112.1:0-10834 GCA_964620345.1 uncultured Planctomycetaceae bacterium | reverse complement strand
TCGCATGGCGCGGCACTTCGCGGCGCGCGGCCACCGGGTCGTCGTGATCACCCACGACAAGGCGGGTCGGCCGAACGTCGATTATCCGGTGTTCCAGTTCGCACGCCCGCGCTTCCGGCGAAAGTGGCCGGGCGTGTACGCGCTGCCGCTGCGGCGGGCGTGGCGCGAGCATCGGTTCGACGCGCTGTTGTGTGTGAATGCCAATCCCACGGCCTATGCCGCGTGGTACGCACGCAAGCTGGGCGCTCGGTTCGCCATTGTGGCCAACCCGCGCGGCGGCGACCTGCACCCGTCGACCGTTCAGGCCAAGCCGCGGCGATGGCAACGGTGGACGCGACTGGGCTATCGCCGGGCCGATCGGATCATCGCGATCAGCAGCGCGATGCGGCAGCGGGTGGATGAGTTCGTCGGTCCGCCGCTGCCCCCGGTCGACGTGGTTTACAACGGTGTCGACGTGGCCGGACAACGACAACGCGCCGCCGAGGCCCAGCGGGCGGCCTCCACCGGCGAGCTGGCCCAGACCGCCGAGTTGGCGGACTTGGCCGGCCGACCGTTTGTGCTGCACCTGGCGCGCGTCGAGCACCTCAAGCGCCAAGCCACCGCCGCCGAGGCGATCGCGCGCTGCGCCCAGCCGCTGCGTGCTCGCGGCGTGCGGTATGTCTTTGCCGGCAACGGACCGGGGTTGGATGACCTGCGCCAGCGCATCGTCGCGCTGGGCATCGACGACCTGCTTTGGCTGCCGGGCATGGTGCACGAGCCGTTAAAGGCCTGGCTGCTGAGCCATGCGGCGCTGTTCATCTCGACCAGTGCCGAAGAGGGGATGCCCAACGCGATGCTTGAGGCGATCGCCCACGGGCGCCCGGTGCTGGCCAGCGACATTCCCGCCCATCGGGACATTGTCGAAGCTCGCGGCTGCGGTCGGCTTTTCGCCGTGGACGACGTCGCGGCATTGGCCGAGCAGTTGATCGCCATTCTCGACGCTGACCTTGAGCCCATGCGCCGCGCGGCGCTGCTCGCCGCCGAGCAGGTGTTCAGCTACGAGACGATGATCGACGGCTACGAGCGATCGCTGGCCGCGGCGATCACGGCTCGATCGGGTGCGTCTTCGCCCATTCGATGAACAGCAGCCAAGTGTACAGCGCCAGATCGTCCCCCCGGCCCCGCTTGACCTTGTTCCAGCGTTGGCGGATGCCGCGGCGGTCGAAGAAGGGGACGTACTTTTCGCACTCCTCGACCAGTTGCTCGCTCGCCCGGCGCCACGACGTGGTGAAGTAGCGGCGTGTGGGGGTGGAGAAGCCGTGCTTGGGCCGGTCCCAGACGCGCCGGTCCACGTGGCGCGCCGCCAGGGCCTTGAGCACCGCCTTGAGCTGCCCGCCGTGCATCTTCATTTCCGCGTGGTGAGGCAGGATCAGATCGGCCACCGGGTTGCCCAGCAGGGGCACGCGCACCTCCAGGGAATGGGCCATCGACGCGCGGTCGGTCTTCACCAGGCAGTTGTCCGAGAGGTAGGTCCACAGGTCGGCCCGCATCATCGGGTCGCAATCCATCGTGCCGTTGTAGCGCAGCATCAGATGCTTCCACCGGTGCAGGGCCTGGTCGGGCTCGCACGCGGCGTGAACTTCGGGCTTGAGCGCCGGGTGGTAGTCCTTGCGACTGCCGCGCCACGGCCCCATGCGGACCCGTGCCCAGAATACGCGGTCCTGCCCGCGGAGCGTCCGGCGGGTGTAACTGCCGGGCAGCAGGCCCATCGCCAGCAGCTTCCGCCGCAGCTTGTACTTGGGCTTGTCCGGCCAGGTGTCTTGGGTGTGCAGGTAGCGTGGATAGCCGCCGAACAGCTCGTCCCCGCCGTCGCCGCTGATCGCCACGGTCACATGTTCGCGCGCCAGTTCGCTGATGGCGATGGTCGGCAGGAACGCCGAGTCGGCCAGCGGTTGGTCGAACGTCGCGGCGACGTGCTGGAAGTCCTCGACCGTTCGCTCGTGGGCTTGCAGTTCGTGGTGCTCGGTGGCGAATTGCTCGGCGGCCATCTTCGCGTATCTCGATTCATCGTAGTCGCCCAGGCCCGGGAAGCTGACGCTGAAGGTCTTGACCGGCCGGCCCGAATGCTTGGCCATGTAATGCACCAGCAGCGAGCTGTCGATCCCGCCGGACAGAAACGCGCCCAGCGGCACGTCGGCCACCATCTGCCGGCGGACCGATTCGTCGATCGCCGCGTCGGCCGCGTCGACCAGGTCCTCGAAGCTCATGTCCGTGGGCCCGGGGCCTTCGATGTCGAAGTAGCGGTGGTGTTCGAGCTTGCGCGTCGGCCTGGACCAGCGGATCCAGCAGCCCTGCTCCAGCCCGCGTGCGGCGCGGAGGATCGAGTCGGGTACGAAGACCGACTGGGCACACAGATAATCGCGCAGGGCCGGGTAGCTGACGTTCTTCGGAAAGTTGCGGAACTTCCAGAACGGCGCGAGCGTGGAGGCGATGGCAAACCCGCCGTGCTCGGAGTAGTACAGCGGCTTGATGCCGAAGCGGTCGCGGGCGGCGGTGATCGTCTGCTCGGCCGCGTCCCAGAAAGCGAAGGCGAACATGCCATCCAGCCGGGGTAATGTCTCCTGGGCCCCCCATACGGCCAGGGCGTGGAGCAGTACCTCGGTGTCGCTGTGGCCGCGGAAGCTCACGCCGGCCGCGGCCAACTCGTCGCGCAGGTCGGGGAAGTTGTAGATCTCGCCGTTGAAGACGAGGGTGTAACGCCCATCGGCGGTGCTCATGGGCTGGTGGCCGGCGTCGGTCAGGTCGATGACCGCCAGGCGGCGGTGGCCCAGGCGCACGTCGGCGGCGGTCCAGACGCCGCGGTCGTCCGGGCCGCGCGTGGCCAGCGCGTCGAGGGCCGCGTCGAAGTCGGCCGCGTAGCTTTCACCGATGGTCGCGAGAATGCCGCACATGCTCGCGGACACTATACCGGCTAACCTGTGATTCGCTCGCCATGCGCATCTGCCTTTTCACGCCCAACTTCCTGCCCACCGTCGGCGGTGCCGAGCGGATGGCCGACGCGCTGGCGCGCGGCCTGATCGGCCGCGGCCACGACGTGCGGGTGCTCTGCCAGCGCCAGCACGCCGGCAACGCCGACGTGCCGTATCCGGTGCATTATTATCGCCGACCGCCGGCGATGCACCGCTGGCCCGGATTCATTGGCCGGGCGCTGCGGCGGCTGCGCCGCGACTGGCCGTTCGAGCTGGTGCTGGCGTTCTACGCCTACCCGACCGGTTACGCCGCGGGCCGGTTCAAGCGCGAGCTCGATATCGGCCTGGTCATCAGCACGCGCGGCGGCGACCTGTATCCCGATTCGCACCTGCACCGCAAGCCCGGCGTGCTGCACGCGATCCGTGCGGGGTACCGCGGGGCCGACCGCATTGTTTCGCTTAGCGGCTGGATGACCCGCCGGCTTGAGCAGGTCGTGGGCGAGGGGCTGCCGCCGATCCATCGCATCGCCAACGGCATCGACCTAGAGCAGCACGACGCCCGCCTCGCCGCCGCGGCCGACCATCGCCCGGCGTTCATCGATCCGGGCACGCCGTTCGTGCTGCACCTGGCGACACTGACGCCCAAGAAGCGACACGCCGTGGCGATCGACGCGGTCGGCCAGGCACGCGACGCCTTCGAGGCGGCCGGCGCGAAGTACCTCATCGCCGGCGGCGGGCAGTGCAATGATGCGCTGGCCGCGCAGGTGCGCGACACGAAGCTCGGCGACATCGTCAAGCTCATCGGTCCGGTCGAAGGCGATGACAAGTACTGGCTGCTTGGCCACGCGCGGTTCGTGGTGAGCACGTCGAGCGCCGAGGGCCTGCCCAACGTGCTGCTCGAAACGATGGCCAGCGGGTGCCCGGCGCTGGTCAGTGACATCGAGCCGCACACCGAGCTGCTCGCCGCGGCCCCGTGGGGCCGAACGTTCGCGACCGATGACCGCCACGCGCTGGCCGCGGGGCTTGGGGCGATGCTCCGGGATGACCTTTGGCCGATGCGCGACGCGGCGATGGCGCTCCGTCCGCGGTACACGCTCGACGCGATGGTCCAAGCGTACGAGCGCGTGTGTACACAGGCGCTGGCGATGCGCCGACGCACCGGGGGCGATGCGTATAATGCCGCCGAGGTTCCACTTCGCTGATTCGCTGAATACGCGCCGATGCCCCACGACACGACATCGCGGCGTGTGCGGCCCCCTGCGGTTGCCGGACGCTTCTATCCCGCGCAGGGCACGCGGTGCTTCGATGCGATCGACCGCGTGACCGCGGCGCGCCCGGCGATCGATCTGCCCGCGCGGTTGGTCGGCGGCCTGGTGCCCCACGCCGGCTGGGTCTGCTCGGGCCGCGTCGCCGGGCTGACCTGGCGCGCCCTGGCCCAGCGTGCGGCCAAGCCGACGATCTTTCTGACCGGTTCGGTGCACACGGTCGATCTGGATGGCCCCGCGCTCGATTCAGCCGACGCCTGGCACACGCCGCTGGGCGAGGTCGCGGTCGATGCGGCGCTGCGCGAGGCCCTCGGCGAGCTCGACGGGTTTGACACATTCGACCCGGCCCACAAGCACGAGCACGCGCTGGAGGTGCAGTTGCCGATGCTGCGGCGGCTGTGGGGCGACAGCGTGCGGTTCGTGCCGTGCATGATTCCGCCGGTCGCCGACGCGCCGCGCTGGGGTCGGGCGCTGGGCGAGCTGTTCAACGATTGGCCCGCGCCCGTGCTGGTCGTCGCGTCGAGCGACCTGACCCACTACGGCGCCGCGTACGACTTTTCGCCCCACGGCGCCGGTGCGGCCGGCCACCGCTGGGCGCATGAGGTGAACGACACGCGGCTGTTGGAGCGCGTGCAGCAGATGCAGGCCGAACCGATCGTCCGCGAAAGCGTCGAACAGCGTAGCGCCTGCGGCGGCGGGGCGATCGCCGCGGTCATCGCCGCCGCTCACGCGATGGGCGCTCGACACGGCTACGTGCTGGAGCAGACCGATTCGGCCAGAGAACTTACCGCACAGGGTTACGATGAGCACGACCAGTCGGTCGGCTACGCATCGGTCGTATTCGGCTGACGGCCCGGACGCCGCGCCGCCCACGCCGGTACCATTGGCATCGCCATGAACGCACCGACCCGCCGCGCCCGTCGGCCGCGGTTTGTCATCCTGATCTTCAGCTTGCTCGCGACGTTCTGCGTCGTCGTGGGCGTCACGATCGCGCTGGCCCCGTGGGTGCAACGCGCGCGCGTGCTGCGTGATCTGCAAAGCGCCGAGCCGGATGTGCGGATGCGGGCGATGGTGAACATCTGCCGGCGTGCGGCGGAGGACGAAGCCCTGTTCGACGCCGTGGCCGACCTGCTGGCCGACGAGTCGACCGCGGCCGATGTCGCCGACGCCGGAGTCAAGGCGCTTCAGTGCGCCGAGGTGTGGGGCCCGGCGGTGGGCCTGGGCTGGGTGAAGTTCCTCGAGCGCCGCGTCGTTGAGGGCGAGCCGGTGCTGCGGACCGCCGTGGCGCTGGAGATCGCCGAGGCGGGTCTGCATGGCCAAGCGGTCGTCGAAGCCGCCGCCGCCCACGCGCTGCTCGCCGCACTGCTGGCCGACGAGGATGCGAACGTGCGGTACGCCGCCCTGCGCGCCGCGGCGACGACGGCGCGCGCCGCCGCGGTCGCGGCCGAACTGGCGGATGACGAGCATGCGACCGTGGCGCGGCTGGCGTCGATCGTGTCGGCCCTGGCCGGGCAAGGCAACGTCACGACCTTGGTCCCGCCGCCGGGCGACGTGCTCATCGAGGTCTGGCGTGAGACGTTGACCGCCGAGGTCGAGCGGGCGCTGCGGCGTTACCTTTCGCCGCCCCAAGGCGAGTATGCCGACGTCATTGCCGCGGCCGCGGCCAGCGGGCTGGCGCCGATGTTCGAGCAGTCACCGAACGTGCGCCAAGCCGTGCAGCCGATCCGCTGGACCGGCGAGGACGGCCGCTTCTTCCGCGAGCTGGCGCTGCTGGAAAACCTGCCGGCCGGGTCGGTGGACATCGCCATCACCCAGGACATGCCCGACCTGGTGCGCGTCGCGGCGGTGCGGGCGGCGAAGGACGCGAGCGAAGACCAGTGGCTCAACACGTTCGATTCCGACCACGCCGGCGTGCGGCACCTCGCGGCGCTGGCCGCGCTGCGGCGGCTCGACCGCGACAAACTCCAGGCCATCGCCAAACGACTCAACCGCACCTTCTACGACAACGAGCGAATGGGCGGGGCGATGCTCGTCGGCCTGGCCGGGCTGGACGCGAATATCCTCCGCGATCGCCTGTCGCGCGAGAGGCAATGGGTCGTTCAGCAGCACGTAAAGCTCGGCCTGCTCATGCTCGGCCAGGACATCGACATCGACTTCGACGCGCTGCTGGCCCGCAGCGACATGCCGCGGCAGAGCGTGATGCTCGCGCAGATTCACACCGGCCGCATCGAAGGCCTCGACACGCTGTTCCGCCCCCTGTCCGGCGACGCCGGCGAGCTGCGCGACATGCTCGACCACCAGCGATTCTGGCCCATCGTCAAACGCTACCTGCCTGACAACGCGCCCCGATTCGATCTCTGGGCCGACCCGGCGCTGCAGCAGTTCCAGTGCGACGTGCTGCGGACGTGGTACCTGATGAATCGGTCGCGGCTGAACTTTGATGCCCAACGAAAGCGGTTCACCACGGAGGGCCACCGAGAACCACCCAGCGCAGACCAGTAGTTTCAATCTCTGTGGCCCTCCGTGGCTTTCTGTGGTTAAATCCGTGCATGTCCAACGCCCGCCCCAAGGTTCTGCTCACCGAACATCTCGACGATGACGCGGCCCAATGGCTGGCGGACCATGTCGATCTGCAGCGCATCGCCCACGACGACCCGGCGTTGGACGCGGCGCTGGCCGAGGCCCAGGGCCTGGTCGTGCGCACGTACACGCAGGTCGATCACGAGCTGCTGAGCAAGGCGCCGAAGCTGAAGGTCGTCGGCCGGGCCGGGGTGGGGTTGGACAATTTCGACCTGCCGGCCTGCCGCGCCGCCGGCGTCACCGTGGTGTACACCCCCGATGCCAACACGCAGGCCGTCGTCGAGTACCTTTGGGCGCTGATCGCCGATGCTCTGCGGCCCCGGCTGTACCTGGACCGCTACGTCTCGCCGCCGACGTTTCACGCGCATCGCAAGCAGTACGTCGGCCAGCAGTTCGATCAACTGGTGCTGGGCGTTCTGGGCATGGGTCGCATCGGCCGGCGGGTGGCGCAGGTCGCCCATGCGATCGGCATGCGCGTGATCTACAACGATCTGCTGACCCGCCGCGCGCTGGGCCTGGCGGACACCGACCTCAGCGAGTTTGTCGACAAACCCACGCTGTATCGCGAGGCCGACGTGCTGACGATCCACGTCGATGGCCGGCCGGACAACCATCACCTGATCGACGCGGCGGTGCTGGCCCAGCTCAAGCCGACGTGCCTGCTGCTCAACGCGGCGCGCGGCATGCTGATCGACAACGAAGCGCTGTCCGCGTGGGCCGGACGAGTCGCCGACGCCGGCGGTCGGGCGGTGCTGGACGTACACGACCCCGAGCCGCCGCCGGACGACTACCCGCTGTTGGGTTTGTCCAACGTCAAGCTGCTGCCGCACCTGGCCAGCCGAACGCCCGAGGCGATGAGCAATATGAGCTGGGTCGTGCGCGACGTCGTCGCCGTGCTGCGCGGCGACAAGCCGAAGTGGCCGGCGATGTGAGTCGGCTCGGGGCCCTGCCAAGTGCGCGGTATAATGCAACATCATGGTCACCCGCACCGGCCAAATCATGACCGCCGAGCAGGCCGCCCGGAAGTACCCGGACCAGCGGTGGGAGATGGTCCGTGGCGAACTGATCATGATGACACCTGCGGGATATGATCACTGTCGTATTGTCAACACGATCGCCTACCTGCTGACGGCCCATGTGCGGCCCGAGGGGCTGGGCGAGGTGCTCACTGGCGAGCCGGGCTTCTACATCGATCGCGATCCCGACACCCTGCGGGCACCCGACGTCGCGTTCGTTGAGCGAGGCAAAGCCCAAGCGTCCGGCCGATCGGGCTTTGCCGATCTCGTGCCCGACCTGGTGGTCGAGGTCGTCTCGCCGAATGACGCGGCGGGCGATGTGGACGCCAAGGCCCGGATGTGGACCGACCACGGTGTCGGGCTGTGCTGGGTGGTCTGGCCGGCCACGCGGTCGGTGTCGGTGTATCGGCCGGGGCTTGACGTGCAGATCCTCCACGCCGGCCACACGCTCGACGGCGGCGACGTCCTGCCCGGCTTCGCGCACGACGTGGCCGAGGTGTTTGACTGATCAGGTGTTGCCGCGCCTCATCCAATCAACCAGTTGCCCGGGCGAATCGAATACGTGCCTGGCGCCGTGGGCTTCGAGTTCGGCGCGGCCGCGGATGCCCCAGCCGGCGCCCAGACCGATGAACCCCGCGTGGGTCGCCAGGTCCATGTCGACGTTCGAGTCGCCGACGTAGAACACGCCGTCCGGCGCGACGCCCAGCTCGTCGCAGATCTGTAGCGCGGTGGTCGGGTCGGGCTTGACCGGCGTGCCCTCGACGTGCCCGCGCACGATCCGCCAGGGCCAGCCATCCAGCAGATGTTTGACCACGTCGACCGTCGCGTCGTGCGGCTTGTTGCTGAGCACGGCCATCGTGACGCCGCGCTCGGCCAGCGCGTCGAGCATCTGCGGGATGCCTTCGTAAAGCGTGGCCAGTTCGGTGCCGCGCTGTTGCAGGTGGGGCAGGTACTCGGCGAGGAAATCGGTGGCGCGGTGCCGCTGATCGTCGGGCAACGCGCGTTCGACCAGCTTGTGCACACCGTTGCCGATCATGCGGCGGTAGGCGTCGCGTTCGTGCGTCGGCAGGCCGCGCCGCGCCAGCACGTCGTTCATGCACACCGCGATGCCGTCGAGCGTGTCGGCCAGGGTGCCGTCGAGATCGAAGATGAATGTGCCGATGGCGGATGCTCCGAGAGGCGCGGGAGGAATGTTCAATGACCAACATCCAATACCAGATGAATGGCCACTGACCAAGCGCCAAGGGCGCGGCCGGCCGCGCCTTTGGTCATTGGCCATTTGTCATTGGTTATTTCGACGACCGCAAACGCTACAATCGCCACGATGACCGAATCCCCGGACAATGCGTGGGCCGGCAAACCGATCGTCGGCGTGGTCGGCGGGATCGGCTCGGGCAAGAGCACGATGGCGCGTTGGATCGCCGAGGAGTTTGCCGGCGCGCTGTTCGACGCCGACGAGGTCGCGCGGGCCCTGCTGGAAGACGGGGCGATCAAGCGGCAGATCGTTGAATGGTGGGGGCGGGGCGTGCTGGATCACGACGGCCGGGTCAATCGCCGGGCGCTGGCGACGCAGGTGTTCGCTGACGCCGGCGAGCGGGCGAAGCTCGAATCGCTCATCCACCCGCTGGTCGCCGAGCGGCGCGAGGCGTTCGTGGCCAAGGCCCAGCGCGACCCGGCGGTGCGGCTGATCGTGCTTGACGTGCCGCTGCTGGTCGAGGTGGGCCTGCACGAGCGGTGTGACCTGATCGTGGGCGTGCGTTGCGAGCGATCGGAGCGGCTGCGTCGGCTGGCCGCATCGCGCGGCTGGGGCGATGCGGACCTGGCGACCCGCGAAAAAAATCAGGCCCCACTTGAACAAAAGCTCGACTTGGCCCATATTGTTGTCGATAATACCAGCGGCGAACCGGCGGGCCTCGAGCCGATCCGCGACGCCGTCTCTCGAATCCTTTGACTGCACTCGAGCAGTGGATCGGCTGGTCAACCTCAGCGGGGTTTGACCAAGCCGCCCCCGATTCAGTTTTCCAGTGTGAGCCACGACAGCGGTTCACGCCTTTGTGCAAAGGTTCATCCGAACCCGCCCGATTCCCCCCACGACGGTTGCATATCGCTCGGCGAGTCAGCCGCAAGACGTTTCACACGGGTTTTTCCCAAGGAGCATGCAGGACCATGGCCAAATCTTCCCCCCGGTCGCGTGGTAAGAAAGGTGGCGGCAAGAAAGGCGGCGGCGGTCAGAATCGCGGCGGCGACAGCCAGTCGCAGACCGCCACCATCGCCGCGGATCAGGCCGCCCACGCCAAGGCCGCGGCAAGGAGCGAAGACCTCGACGCCGGCACCGTCGCCGAGTACGACGCCGACACCCAGGCCCGGTACGAAAACGTCAAGAAGGGTTCGCTCCGCGTGGGCGACCTGCAGAAGATGGAGGTCGACCAGCTTCACGAGGTCGCCACCGACGAGGGCATCGAGGACTACACCGGGCTGAACAAGCACGAGTTGATCTTCCGGATCATCAAGTCCCGCATCGCCAAGGCCGGGCTGATGTACGGCGACGGCGTGCTGGAAATCCTGCCCGATGGCTTCGGCTTCCTCCGCAGCCCCGAGTATTCGTATCTACCCTGCCCGGATGACATCTATGTCAGCCCGTCGCAGATTCGCCGGTTCGGCCTGAAGAACGGCCACATCGTCCAGGGCACCATCCGCCCGCCCAAGGAAGCCGAGCGCTACTTCGCGCTGCTGCGGGTCGATGCGATCAACGGCGAATCGCCCGATCGGCTCAACGACATCACCAACTTCGAAGACCTCACCCCCCTGCACCCCGAGCAGCGGCTGATCCTTGAAACCACGCCCGATGTGATCGAGATGCGCGTGGTCGATCTGGTCACGCCGATCGGCAAGGGCCAGCGCGGCCTGATCGTCGCCCCGCCGCGCACCGGCAAGACCGTGCTGCTGCAGAAGATGGCCTCGGGCATCATCAAGAACCACCCCGAGGTGCGCGTGATCGTGCTGCTGATCGACGAGCGGCCCGAGG
>CAZUHK010000111.1:0-10845 GCA_964620345.1 uncultured Planctomycetaceae bacterium | reverse complement strand
ATCACCCACCACACCGCCGGCCAACCCGTCCCCCGATTGGCGTGAACGGTTACCCGACGATACCGAGTGGATCGACACGCCGGGCATCCTGCGGCGGTCCGACACGCAGACGACGCGGCTGGCGCTTGCCGCGCTCGAAGACAGCGACACCGTGCTGCTGGTCGTTCGGGGGACACACTTGGATGAAGACCTGGCGAATCTGCTGCCGTTGGTCGCGGGCAAGCGTGGCGCGGTGGCCGTGACCCACTGGGACAAGGTCCAATCCGGCGAAGCGGCGATGGAAGCGATCGAACGGCTGTCGGCGGATGCCGGTGTGATGCTTGTCCCGGTCGATGCCCGCAAACTGACGACGACGAATCGCGAGCGGCTCGCCGCGGCGGTTGCGAATCCCCAGCCATTTGAGAAACCGCAACTCACCCAGCAAGCGGGGTGGCGGATCGAGCCCCGGCCGGGCCTGCTTGAACACCGGATTCTCGGGCCGATGCTTGCGATTGGGCTGCTGATTCTGCCGGCGCTGGCCACCGTTTTCGGAGCCAACCGTCTGGCCGACTTGCTGCACCCGATTGTGGCGGATGCATTCGAGCCGGTGATTGCGTGGGTCGAGTCGACTTGGCCCGCTTGGTTACAGGTCGTGCTGACCGCTCGGCACGGCGAGTTCGGGTACGGGCTGCTGAACATGGGCCCGTTCCTGCTGGTGTGGGCCTTGCCGACGGTCGTCCTGTTCTCGCTGATCCTCGGCGTGTACAAGGCCAGCGGGGTTATCGAGCGGATCAACACGGCAATGCATCCGCTGGTGCGACCGCTGGGGCTAAGCGGACGCGACGTGGTCCGCGTGATGATGGGCTTCGGCTGCAACGTGCCGGCCGTGATCAGCACGCGGTCCTGCTCCGGCTGCTCGCGCGGCCAGACGATCTCCGCCATCGCGTTCGGCGCGGCGTGCAGCTATCAGTTACCCGCCACCCTCGCCGTGCTCGCGGCGACGGCCGAGGCCAACGGACACAGCGCGGTCTTTCTCTCCCTGTTCTTCCTCGGCTACCTGCTGCTCACCACACTGATCTACCTCCGCCTCACCGCCCCCCGCGAAGCGCGCAACCCGTTGAACGTGCTCATGACCCCCAGCCGACCGTTCATGCAGTGGCCCACACCCGCCGGGCTCTGGCGAGAAGCCTCGGGCACGGTCCGACAGTTCATGCTCCAGGCCCTGCCGATCTTTGCCGTGATCTGCATCGTCGCATCCCTGCTCGCGCAATCAGGCATCCTTGACGCGCTCTCCGGCCTACTCGCCCCGGTGATGAGCGCCTTCAACCTCCCCGCCGAGGCCGCGCTGCCCGTCGTGCTGGCTTCGATCCGCAAGGACGGCATCTTCCTGTTCACCGCGAACACCGAGTCCGCGTGGGCGATGACCACGGCCCAGACCATGACCGGCGTTTACCTCGCTGGCGTGCTGCTGCCCTGCCTGGTCACCGCGTGGACGATCGGACGCGAAACGTCCTGGCGAAAGGCCGGCATCTTGCTGGCGAGGCAATCCGCGTTCGCCGCGCTGTTCGCGCTGGCGCTAGCATGGGCGGGTCGATGGGTGCTGTGACAACGCGCCTCAAACCCGACCAAAAACAGACGACCAACCCGATCGCATGAACGACCTTGGCCACGCACGACACCACACGATGACTGATCAAACGACCATCCCCTGCCACATCGTCGCCGGGCCGCTGGGCGTCGGCAAGACATCCGCGATCCTCAACTACCTCTGCCGCCACGCCGCCAACCAGCGCGTCGGTGTCCTGGTCAACGACTTCGGCCCGATCGGGTTGGACAGCACGACCCTTCAGGCCGAGGCCCCGACGACCAAGGTGATCAACGTGCCCGGCGGATGCATCTGCTGCACGATGCTCTCAGAACTTCCCGACTGCATCCGTCGCATCACTTGCGAACAGACGCTGGATCGACTGATCATCGAGCCAAGCGGCATGGCCTCGCCAGCGCAAGTCGTGGACACGTTGCGGCAGACGCAATCGCAACTGGCGATCACCTTGCAGCCGACCATTGTGATCTTGAGCGCGACCGATTTCGATGCGGAAACGTTCGAGCGGATGTTTTACTACCACGTGTTCTGCGAGGCGGCCGACGTCCTGGTCTTCAATCGATGCGATCAGGCCAGCGACGTCAAGATCAACGCGGCGCGGCAGTGGGCGGACAAGCTCGACCCGCCGAAGCTGCGCGTGCTCACCACATCGCACGGCGAACTACCTTCCGATGTATTCGACCTGACCGCTGATTCCCTGCGCACGCACACGCCGACCGGTCACGAGCACGATCATCACCATCATCATCACGATCCGACGATCCATCCAGGTGGATTCGTGCTCGAAGCCGAGCGAAGCTTTGATGAAGAGCGATTGCTGGTCAACCTCATGCGAATCTGCCATCAGGGCGTTGATAACAATCAGGTTCTACGACTCAAGGGAGTGTTCCATACCACCGCGGGGTGGCAGTCCATCGAGATCGCCAACCGCGAGGTATCGTTGCGACCGTCTGCCCACCGTCGTGACAACCGCATGGAATGGCTCACCCAACCCGGCCCCATTGGTCGAGACCGAGTCATCGCAGAGATCACTCGTCCGTTCGACTGGCAGGAGATTGGTCAATCACTGAACAACAGTTGACATGCGCCCCCAAGACGCTGGGGCGCCTGAGGTATCCGTTACGCATCGGCCGAGCAAAACGCGCGACGGATGGGGCCGAACCACGCCCGCATGACTTGGCGTTCAAACTCGGCTGGGTCGGTAGGCCCGCGTTTGTCACGAAGTTTGCCGTTGGGCATCGTTTGGGGTTGGTGTAGGGATCGCGGGCCGGTTTGGGGCGGCCTGGTCGCAGGGCTGATTGTCGGGGATTACGGGTTAAAGGTTGAAGGTTGATCGGGTGGGGCAGTTCGTGGGCCGCCGGGCCCCCCGAGTCCGGCGACGCGACCCACCGTTGCAGGCGGTGGCACACCCGGATTATTCACCACAGAACACAGAAGTCCGTGATTATCAATGATTGACAACACACTTTGTCTCGTTTGATTTCTGACAGTCTGTATTTTCAGATGGTTCAAGCGGCTGCGATATGTGACATCAGTCGCTGTCATTCATCATCTTCGATTGCGCTGTGTCCGGCGTTCCTGCTCTGCGACTCGTGCTCTGCGTAGCGCTTCGCAGAGCACGAGTCGCAGAGCAGCACGAGTTCGCTGCGCAGCACGAGGTTCTCTGTGGTGAATCTATTAGGCGAGTGCCGCGGTGCAGAACGTACGAATCCTGTCGGGGTCTTTGACACCCGGCTCGGATTCGACGCCGCTGGACACATCGACCATCCACGGGCGGACGATGCGGATCGCCTGAGCGACGTTGTCCGGCGTCAGCCCGCCGGCCAGCCCGATCGGCACCACCGGCGCCAACCGATCCAGCACGGCGCGCAGCGAAGCCCAGTCAAACGTCGCGCCCGTCCCGCCGCCCACTTCCCGGGGGTCGGGCGTGTCGATGATCAGCCCGACCATCTGCTGGCTGCGCTGATAGAACGCATCCCACCGGCGGATCTCCTGTTCGATCGACTCGGCATCGAACGCGATGGCCTTCATCAACCGCGGCGGGCGCGCGGCTTGAAGCGACACCGGGTCGAGCGCGCCATGCAGTTGCACCATGCTCAGCGGCACGGCGCGCAGGTGCTCATGTACGTCGGCCATCGGCCGATCGACGAAAAGGCCGACGACCTCGGCCCGGTCATTCACCGCCTCGGCCACGGCCTGGGCTTCGGCCATGCTCACGCAGCGCACCGACCGCTCGGCGAACACCAGGCCTACCATGTCCGCCCCGGCGTCGATCGCGACGTTCGCGATCTCCGGCGTGCGCGCCCCGCAAATCTTGATCTTCGGCTTCGGCTTTTCGCCCATCACTCATCACTCGTCGGTTGTCTTGACCGGCAGTGCGTCCAGCAGGTTCTTCGCCATGGTACGCCGCTCTCCGTCGTCGAGCGTGACGACGGCCGCGGTGAGCAGCTCGCGCGCCCGCTCGGGTTTGGGCAGGTAGCGGCAGTAGATCAGACCCAGCAGTAGTTGAGTCTCGGCGACGTCGGTATCCTGACGGTAGCGGTTGAGGTACAGCTCGTATGCCGTGGCCGCGGTGCCGTGGCGCTGTTGGGCCATCGCGTGGTTGGCCAGGGTGAGCTGCTGGTCGCGCGGGAGGGTGTGATCCTCATCGTCGGCCAGCAGGCGTTCGTAGGTGTCCAGCGCGCGGTCGCGGTCGCCCGCGGCCAGGGCGGCGATGATCGCATCGCGCATGGCGATGATCTTGCGATCGGCCTCGGTGAGCTGGGTATCGCGTTTCACGTGATCGCCGCGGCCGCTGAACCAGGGGTTTCGGCCACCGCGGGTGACGCGGCGCATCTGCCGGCGGCGGTTCCACCGATCGACCAGGGCCAGAAAATCGAACGGCTCACGCGGCAGCAGGCGCGACCCCAACAGCGCCATGCCCACCGTGAAGCCGAACGCATAGCCCGACAGGTGGGCCAGATAGGCCACGCCCGACATGCCGGTCACCTGAAAGAGAATATCGGTTGCGATCTGCAGGCCGATCACGAAGATGCTCGACACCTCGAAGAAGTAGATGAACAGGAACGCGATGGTCACCCGGCTCAGCGGAAACAGCGCCAGGTACGCGCCGGTGACCGCGGCGATCGCTCCGCTGGCGCCGAGCACGGGGTGATCGCGAAACGCCGCGTACCCCACCCCCGCCATCACCCCGCCGGCGAGGTAGAACGCCAGATAACCGACCGGCCCCAGCCGATCCTCCAACGATTGGCCGAACACCCACAGGAACAGCATGTTCAGCAGCAGATGCTCCCAGTCGGCGTGCAGAAACTGGTAGGTGAAAAACTGCAGCAGCCGCGGCTCCCACGGCAAGAGCATGTACGGGCCCACCGGCGTGTCCAACCGCGGCGCGCCGTACCGCGACCACACCCACACGCTGATCAGCAGATTCGCCAGCACCAGCGCGGTGTTGACCCACGGCTTGTGGGTCAGGCGTCGATCGGTGCCGATGGGAAAGATCATCGAAAGCCGCAACTCGGAAGGATGAAGTCGGCCGTGCCCGGATCAGGCCGTGGCGTGTCGGTACGAGTAGTCAAAGAGCAACCGCCACTCGCGCATCTGAATGGCGCGGCACAGGTCGGCCCGTTGTTCATCGCCACCGGCCTCGGCCTGCTCGATCAGGTCGATGAAAGCGAATGGATCCCAAGCCCGACCCGACCACGCGGCGTGCGGCTGCGCGCCGCACCGCTGGGCCTCCTCCTCCGCCGCCTCGAGTAGGGCCGGATAGATCGGATGTTCACCGACGTTGCCGAACCAGTGTTTCGCGTTGGAATAGTCCGGCTCGCGGCGGTGCATGATGCCGTGCCAGTAGCTGCCGGTGGGCGTGTCGATGCCCTGGCTGATGGTGTGTGAACGCTCGAGTTCATCGTGCAGCAGCAGCACGCCGGCCACCGCGGCCCGAGCCATGCGCGGGTCGACCACGGTCGCGTGGGCAAAGCACTTGTCGACGGTCAACGCTGAGGTGTCCAGTTTGCCGCCGGGCGAGCCGGGGCCTAGGGACATGGGCGGCGCCCGATCGATCAGCGGCGCGAGCACCGGGCCGTAGACGGATTCATCGGCGGACATGGCGGACCTCCCTGAGGATGGGTGAATCGTGGACCGCGAAGGATAACCGCTCGCCGGGCGTGTTGCCTCGGCGGTCGCAAGGCGTATGATCACCCTGTACGCCCCGAACACCGATCAGGAAGGAAGGCCCGAACATGGCGATGGTCGAAAGCACGATGATGCCCCTGGGCACCGAAGCGCCCGATTTTTCCCTGCCCGACAGCCAAGGCAACACGGTGAGCAAGGCCGACTTCGCCGGCCAGCCGGTGCTGGTGCTGTTCATCTGCAACCACTGCCCTTTCGTCAAGCACATCGCTGACAAACTGGCCGAGAAAGCGAAGGATTACCAGGCCAAGGGCGTGGGGGTCGTGGCGATCCAGTCCAACGATGTGGCGAACTACCCCGCCGATGCGCCGGACAAGATGGCTGAAGAGATCGAGCAGCGCGGCTACACCTTCGCCTACCTGCACGATGAAGACCAGTCGGTGGCCAAGGCCTACACCGCCGCGTGCACGCCGGACATCTTCCTCTTCGACGCCGATCACAAGCTTTACTACCGCGGCCAGTTCGATTCCACGCGACCCGACCAGGGCGAAGCGACCGGCGAGGATCTGACCGCCGCGGTCGATGCCCTCGTCGCCGGCCAGCCGGCACCCGACAAGCAGTACCCCGCGGCCGGCTGCAACATCAAGTGGAAGAAGGGCAACGAGCCGGACTACTTCGGCGCCTGAGGCGTCATCTGCCGAGTGTCGGCTGGTTCATCGCCGACACGTGGGTGGACCGATATCTCACGGGGCCGGGCTACCATGCACGCCGGGCAAGGGGCGCGGCGGCCCGGCGCGACCGCGCTGGCTGCGCGAAAAACACACCCGATTGGGCGATTTTATGGCGCAACCCGCGTCCGGCGAGCGTCAGTATCTCAGTGGCACCGCGGTCCGATTGAAATCGGGCGCTCCGCCCCCACTCCGGTTGCCGCTCCGAAGTGAAAGCCATGCCCCAGACAACTCCCAGCCGACCCCCTATCCTCGCCGCGTCCACCGCACTCGTGCTGTCGGTGTGGCTGTTGGCCACCGGCGGCTGCCAGTCGGCCGGGGCGTATCGCGAGAAGGCCGACGACGCCGCCGCACGCATCATCGACCATTCGCAGCGCGAGGCCCTGGGCCGCAACGAACCGTTCACCATCGACAAGCCATCGCAGACGCTTCGCCGCCGGTTGATGCTCGATCAGAACCTCGAGCACTCCCACCCCGCGTCGCTGGGCGTGGATCAGCTCGATCCGATCGACCACTGGCCCAAGGATGACTACCTGGGCCGCGAGCGGCCGACACTTGAGCCGGTCGTCCCGGGCGCGTTGAGCCAGCCGATCTCGCTCACGCTGACCCAGTCGCTGCAAGTCGCCGCGAGCAACAGCCGGGCGTATCAGCGGCAGAAGGAGGACGTGTTCCAGGCCGCGCTGGCGCTGGACCTGGCGGCCGATGAGTTCCGCAACACCTACGCGGGGCTGATCGAGTCGATGTTCCGAGGTGACCCCGGCGCCATCCCGGGGCGGGCGGGTCTGGAGAACACGTTCGATGCGAGCGTGGAGCGGCGGCTCAAGAGCAGCGTGTCGCTGTCCAGCCGCATCGTCTTCGACCTGGCGCAACTGCTTACGCAGGACCGTGAGGGTTCACTGGGCATCCTGCTGGATATGTCGATCACGGTCCCGCTGCTCGCCGGGTCGGGCCGGCACATCGTCACCGAGCCGCTCACCCAGGCCCAGCGCAACGTGCTGTATGCGCTGTGGGGGTTCGAGCGATTCAAGCGGACGCTCGCGGTCGACGTGGCCACCCGGTATCTGTCGGTGTTGCAGCAGCTCGACCAGGTGGACAACGCACAGAACAACTACCGCCGGCTGATCGAATCGCTGCAGCGCACCCAGGCGCTGGGCGAGGCGGGGCGGATTTCAGAGATCGGCGTGGACCAGGTCCGCCAGGACGTGCTGCGGGCGCGGAACAGTTGGATCAGCGCCCGCGAGCGCTACCAGCGCACGCTCGACCAGTTCAAGAACACCCTGGGCCTGCCGACCGACGCTCGGATCGCGCTGGACCCGGGCGAGCTGGCGCGGCTGGCCGAGGCCGGCAAGACCGCGCTGGCCGGCGTCAGCCGCACCGACCGCGAGGCCCGGCAGTATCACGTCGTCGACGGCCAGGTCGTCATCCGCGAACCCGACAACGCCGACGCCGGCCGATACGAGCTGCCCGAAGACCGCGTGACCGCACTGGCATTCGAGCGCCGGCTCGATCTCAAGGTGACCCAGGAGCGCGTCTACGACGCCCAGCGCGACGTGGTCATCACCGCCGACGCCCTGCGGCCCGGGCTCAACCTCACCCTCGGCGGCACCCTCGGCGAGCGACGATCTATCGGCTCAGCCGATGCTGACAACGCCCAGGTCCGGTTCGACGAAGGCAACTACGACATCGGCCTGACCTTCGACCTGCCCTGGGAAAAGACCGCCGAACGCAACGCCTACCGCAACGCGCTGATCGACCTGGAAGAGGCGGCCCGAAGTCTCCAGGAATCCGAAGACCAGATCAAACTCCAGCTCCGCGACGCCCTGCGCTCGCTGCGCGAGGCCCGCGAGAGCTTTCAGATTCAGGCCCAGGCGGTGCAGGTGGCTCGGCGGCGGGTCGAGTCGGTCAACCTGTTCCTCAAGGCCGGCCGGGCCCAGATCCGCGACCTGCTCGAGGCCGAGGACGCTCTGATTTCCGCCCAGGACGCGCTGACCGCCGCCCTGGTCGACTATCGTGTATCAGAACTGGAACTGCAGCGCGACATGGGCGTGCTGGAAGTCAACGAGCAAGGTATCTGGCATGAGTACGACCCTCAGTAAACCCAGCGAGATTTCTGCTGAACCGACCCCAAGCCGCGCCGCCTCGGGCAAGGGCATGTGGTGGGCCGTGGGCGTCGCGGTGTTGTTGCTCGTCGGCGGCACGATGGCGCTGGGCGGGCTGTTCGGCGAAAAACAAAAGCCCACCGACACCATCGCCACCGCGCCGGTCACCCGTGAAGACCTGGTCGTCAGCGTCGATCAGTCCGGCCAGCTCGAAGCACGCAACAAGGTCATCATCCGCTCGACCGTCCGCGGCCGGCACGAGATCGCATGGATCATCGACGAGGGCACGCTCGTGCAGCCCGGCGACGTGCTGGTCCGCCTGGACACGTCCGGCCGGGAGGAGCGGCTGATTCAACAGCAGCAGGCCGTGGACAGCGGGATCAGCGCCGAGGTGTCCGCCCGGGTCAACCTGGAAAACACCCAGAGCCAGAGCACGAGCAATATTGAGCAGGCCGAGCTTGCCCTGGAGTTCGCCGAGCTGGAGCTGACCAAATACATCGAGGGCGCTTACCCGCAGGAGCTGATGAAGGCCAAGGCGGACGTGGAGATCGCGCGGGAGACGTTCAAGCGTGCCTCGAACAAGGCCGAGTGGTCCCGGATGCTGCTGGAGCAGGGCTACATCACCGAGTCGGAGGCCGATGCCGATGTCGCGGCGGCGAACAAGGCCCAGCTCGACCTGCGCGTCGCCCAAGGCAAGCTTGAGGTGCTCGAGGCGTTTACGTACCTGCAGGAGAAGCGTCGGCTGGAGAGCGACGTGGACCAGAAGCGTGCGGCGCTGCAGCGTGTGCGCAAGAAGGCCGAGGCCGACATCCTCAAGGCCCAGACCGATTGGAAGACCGCCAAGTCGCGACTCGACCTGGACAGCCGCGAGCTGCAGCGCGACATGGAAGACCTCAAGAACTGCATCATGTACGCCCCGGTCGCCGGCCGCGTGGTGTTCGCCCCGCAGGGCAACCGCTGGAACCGAGGCGAGCCACTGGGCAAGGGCAAGGAGGTCCGCACCGATCAGGAGATCATCCACCTGCCCGAGAGCGGCTACATGGACGTGGCGATCAAGGTCGACGAATCCCAACGCGACAAGGTCGAGGTCGGCATGCCGGTGCGCATCAGCGGGCCCAACCTGCCCGACGCCGGCTTCCGCGGCACGCTCACACAGATCGCCGAGTACCTTGATCCCTCGGGCTGGTGGAACAACGACATCAAGGTCTACTCGGCCACCGTCCAGATCGACGACGGCCAGGACGTGGCCATGCTGCGGACCGGCATGAACTGCAAGACGCGCATCATCGTCGCCCGCTACGACGACGCGCTGGTCGTGCCGCTGCAGGCGGTGACGATGGTCAGCGACCGGCACGTGGTGTACCTGGAAAATCAGGACGAACCCCAGCCGATCCAGATCGGACTGGACAACGGCCGCAAGGTCCACGTGATCGACGGACTCAAGCAAGGCCAGCGCGTGCTGCTCAACCCGCCGCTGGCGCCATCGGCCAAGGCCGGCAGCGCCAGGCCCCGCAAGCCCAAAGCCGGTGATGGCGGCGATGGCGGCGATGACGCCACCACCCCCCTGCCGCCCAAGACCGTCGACCTCACGCCCCAGCAGCAACGTGAGCGCCTCGCCCAGACGCTCAAGCAGATGCACGCGGCGGGCATGATCGAACGCATGGACGTGGACCAAGCCACCCGCGCCAAGCTGATCCAGGCCGCCGAGGACGCCGAGGCCGGCCGCCCCATTCCACTCGACGCGGCCGCCATCCAGACCTTCCGCGAAACCCTCCGCCAGCGCGCCCAGGCCCAGACGCCCCAGGCCACGCCGGCGAGCAACGGTCGATCCACGCAATGACCAACGCCATCGACTCGCTGGGCACCGAGCCGCACGCCGCGACGGCACGCGACGACCGCCCCGCGATCATCCAGCTCGACGACGTGCAGAAGGCCTACCACATGGGCTCGCAGACGGTACATGCGCTGGCCGGCGTCACCGTCTCGCTCACCCGCGGCGAGTTCTGGGCCATCATGGGCCCAAGCGGCAGCGGCAAGTCCACCATGCTCAACCTCCTGGGATGCCTGGATCGGCCGACCGGCGGGGTGTACCGGCTGACCGGTATCGATGTGAACACGCTGGACGATGACGCCCTGAGCGACATCCGCCTGCGCCGCATCGGCTTCATCTTCCAGAGCTTCAACCTCATTCCCCAGCTCACCGTGCGCGAGAACATCGAGCTGCCGCTGTACTACCTGGGCCTGGACCCGCGCCAGAGCACGGAGAAGGCCGGCGAACTGGCGGCGCTGGTCGGCCTGGAAAGCCGGC
>CAZUHK010000110.1:0-10924 GCA_964620345.1 uncultured Planctomycetaceae bacterium | reverse complement strand
CGCATCACTACAAATGCCCCGCGCCCCCCGATCCCGCGCGCCAACCTTGCGCCCCGGAACGACCGAACGCTCGCGCCGCCCCCCAACCCCCGGCCGGGCCACCACTTCCGGGGGCGGCAACATTTCTGACCTTCGCACCATCCTGTCGCCCACCCCGCCCCCACCGGCGCGCGCCACGCCGCCGCCCAAGTCGCCTGCAACCCCCACACCCGACAATGCCTCACGCCCGGCCCCTTAACCCCACCGCCCCGGCCCGATCGAAGAACGGTATTCGATGCCGTGTTCGCCCCCAATCAGTTAACCGGCGCTCGGATCGCAGTGCTGATCTCGCATAAATCTGGCGACAGCAGTATGCTTACTGAATGGCACTGGATTCCTCCCTCCAATCACAGATCGTCCAGTTGACGAACGACTACTGGACTAATCATGCGTCTGACAGCGGCTTCTCCGAACTCATACGCGGCAAGGAGCCGGGCCATCGCATGGCCGATTACGTGGACGATCGAACCGCCGCGCTCCTGAAGGTCAACTTGGACACTCGATACGAAGGTGATCGAAAGGGTGGGATTAAGAAGCGCTCCATGGGCGACATCTGGGTGCGGTCCAACGGGATGTTCAATCCGATCAACGTCAAGGCGGGTCTTCAGGATATGAACGGCCAACCCAACGTAGTATCGATGCAGAAGCTGCTGGATTATCTCTTCAAGCGTTACATCGACTCGTACTACTTGTTGATCGTCAAGTTCAGCGTCGAAGACGGCATCTCGCATCGCGCTTATCTGATCGACCTTCTCGATTGGCTGGACTACATCACATACGATGCGGGACCGGGACAGATTATGTTGCGCGAAAAGGACTTCTATGCCGTGGCGGACAGCCGCCCGAGGGGGGCATCGCTGACGGTTCCTCAGAAGGCTGACAAACTGTTCAGTCTCTTTGAGAGACAACTTCGATCCATGATTGCGAACCGAGAGAATCGCCTGGGAAGGCAGAAGAAGCAGTTCAGGGAGTTCGTGCGGGAGCCCTTTATCGTTGACCAGTCGGAGATGCGATTCGTGCCATGAGAAAGAGGAAGCACGAGCGTGAAGATAAGCGGCAGATGGGCCAATTCATGACGCCCGATGAATTGGCGTCGCGGATCGCCGCCTCGATTGACTTGCGGGGAGTCGAACGAATTCTGGAGCCGTCCTGCGGGGACGGCGCGTTTATTCGTGCGGTCAGTGACCATGCGAACCGGCACGGGCAAGAACGATCCGATCGTGTGCTTGAGGCCATCGAATGGGACTGCGATTTGTACAGTCGCGCGGCTGAATGCTGCCGCCATGAGGGCTCTTCCGGCTTGTCCATTCAACTCAACCAAGGCGATTTTTTTCGCTATTACCTCGACCGCGCGGCGGGAGATCGGTCCGGCAACCCACTAGCAGAACCATTTGATTTGGTAATCGGGAATCCGCCTTTCGGTGGAACCTTCGACCATGCGATCGAGGATGAACTTGATCGATGCCTTGGAACTCGTTTGGGTCGCAAGATCAAGAAGGAGACGTATGCCTTCTTCATCGTTGCAAGTATCGCACTCCTTCGCCAAGGTGGCCGCTTGGTATTTATCTGTGGCAACTCCATTCTGACCATTCCCACCATGGCCGGACTGCGCAACTTCTTGATGGAGACCGGAGCGGTTCGGCTACACGACCTGGATGAGTTTTCGGATGAGACCGCGTACCCGATGGTCGTCCTTGAGTACACGAAGGGCACCACGGCAGCCAGCGTCGTGCGGCCCGAGGGCGAGTTGGCCGTCGATGCGATCCAAGCCACACCCAATCTCTCATGGGGCGTGACGCCGGACTTGGCTGATCTGTTCCGCGGCCCGTTGCTGGGGGACTATTTCGTGGCGACGAGCGGCATGACCACGGGTAAGAATGAGTTGTTCGTGCGAGAAGTTCAGATCGGTGGCTCGCTGCTTGAACCATACGAGTTTGGTTTCGTTCAGGAGCCGATAACGGTTGAGTACGAACGGAAGAGAGCGCGGCTCGGCAAGCTCTCCGCAAAGCGTGAGGATCGGCTTCGTCAGGCAGAGCTGCGCGGCGACACTGAAAAGCGGTTACAAATAACGACCCGAGCGAAGCCAGCAAAGGTGCAACTACCCGATCCGAGGTATGTGCCCTACAATAAGGCGAACGGCACCCTGCTGTACTCGCCACCGACACACTACATTTACTGGGAGAATAACGGCGAAGCTATCCTGACGTTCAAGAGAACGGGCAATTGGTACCTGCGCGGCGTCGGCGGCCAACCATATTTCTTCCGCGAGGGATTGACGTGGCAACTCGTTGCCTCCCGATTCAATGTGCGTTACTTGCCGCCCGGCTACGTTCTGGACAGCGGAGCTCCATGTGCCTTTCCGCGCGAAGGCACGGAACCCGATGAGACCTACTTTGTGATCGGATGGCTGCTGTCCCCGTTGGCCAATCACATTCTCAAGACCGTGATTAATCACACGATGAACATCCAGAGCAAGGACTTTGAGAGGATGCCTTACCCGTGGTGGGTTGCCGATGAGAGCAAGCGCGAGGTCATTGGCCATGTGTCGTCGCTGATCGAGCGAGGTCGTCGGGGTGCGTCCTTCTCTTGGAAACACGAAGATATTGTGGCGCTGGGCCGATACTTTAATTCGCCGGTGGAAACGCGCAGGCGACTCCCAGCAACAGTACCCACGCTATTGTTCGAGTTCTAATTGGCCGGTGGTGCTGTGCGCGTGGCAGACCGCGGTCCTCTAGCGAAGCAGAAAACGGAGAAGAAAAGAAACGATGAAAGCCGGGTCTGCCGGTGGGCGTTTTCGCAGGTGACTTGCTGCCCCCACGCCAAGCGCGACGCGGCGGTACTGATTTGCTCGGTCAACCGCTGGATCGTGTGCGGCTGGTTGGGTTGTTTTTTGGCGCTGGCGAGTTGTTGGCGGCGATTCTGAAGTTTGTCTTTCAAGACGTGCAGGCGCTTTTTCGTTTTCTTGTCCATGATTCCGCTTCGGTTTTCCGCCATGGCGCGGTGGGTCAGGCGTTATCCGGGATGGCGGCCAGGGCTTGGGTGTGGGCGTCGAGGGCATCGGTGCCCCAGAGGACGAAACGAACCCGGCGGACGCTCGCGAGCGTGGGCGCGTCCTCGGCGACGGTGCGCAGGGCGATCTGCGCCGCCGGCTGCATCGGGTAGCCGAACGCGCCGGTGGACAGCGCGGGGAATGCGATCGATTCAAGCTGGTGATCGTCGGCTATTTTGAGGGCCTTGCGGTAGCAGGCGGCGAGGAGCTGATCGGCCGGTTCGTCGACGCCGTAGACGGGCCCGAGGCAGTGGATGACGTGGCGGTTGGGCAGTCGGAAGGCGGGGGTGATGACGGCCTGGCCGGGCTGAATCGGCGCCAGCGGTCGGCAGGCGTGGTCGAGTTCGGGGCCGGCGGCCTGGTGGATGGCGCCGGCGACGCCCCCGCCGGGGCGCAGGGCGTCGTTGGCGGCGTTGACCACGGCGTCGAAGCCGTGCTGATCGGTGATATCGCCTTCGATGCATTCGACGGTGAGCGGGTCAAGCGTGCGTTTCATGGTTGATCTCGTGCGGCGCCGCGGCGATCGGCCGTTGGGCGATCACCACCACGTTGGTTTCGGGCTGATGCAGCATCGGATGGTCGTAGGTGATCGGGTGCTCGGCCACGGCCTGGAAGGCGGACTGCAAGCGCTGGATGAACCGCGGCGAGGGCGGTTGGGCCGACCAGAGCCCGAAGATGCCGCTCGGCCGCAGCGCCGCGGCCAGGGCCGCCAGCCCCCGGGCTGAGTAGAACGACCGGTGGGATTCATGCAGCCAGGATTCGGGCGAATGGTCGATGTCCAGCAGGATCACGTCGTACCGGCGGGGGGCGGGGCCGTCGGCGATGTGGCGGAAGAAGTCGGCGTGGATGACACGCAGGCGCGGGTCTTGCTCCAGCGTGTCGGACATCGGCAGCAGACGCCGGCGATGCCAGTCGATCACCGGCTCGAGCAATTCGATGACCTGGACACGATCGACCGGTTTGGCCCGGAGCACGGCGGCGGCGGTGTAGCCCAGGCCCAGCCCGCCGATCAACACATCGCCGGCCCGCTCGGCGCATGCGTCGAGCGCGAGCGTGGCGAGTGCTTCTTCGCTGGCGGTCACGACGCTGGACATCAGGAACGCACCGTCGAGCGTGACCTCGAACACATCCCGCCCGCCCAGCGAAGGCGATCGCCGCCGACGCAGGATCAACTCGCCCAGCGGCGTCTGCTGGTAATCCAGTTCTGCGAAAGATGGGGCCATCAGTTGCTCCGGTGCGTGCGCTTTGGCGGACGGTGCATCGAACGCTCGGAAGCGGCGGGCCCGAGCGCGGCGGGCGTTGGGCGCGGGCGTTGGGCGAAATGTAACAAGCTCGCGGCGCGATGGCACGATGTCGGGGCGCCCGGCCCCACGCCGACACGCCGCGCACCGGGCGGCGCCGGCCGCGGCCGGGTCGGCGTCGAACCCGCAGCGGCGGTGTTCTGGTTGAGGCGAGCGACGGTCCGGCCGGTCGCCTTGGCTTGGCGCGACGATTGCCTATAATCGCCCACTGGCCCGCAACGCCCGCCTTGAAACGCTCGATGCCATGGTTTGTCATCGGCAACGGGCCAATACGACAAGCAATCGCCGATGAGCTCTTCGAGTCAGTCGATTACTGATGTGGCTTCGTGTCCCCCGCGTCCGCGGCGGGTGTACTACGGCTGGGTGATGCTGCCGGTTGCCACGCTGGCGATCATCGCCACGTCCCCGGCGCAGACGTTCGGCATCTCCGCGTTCAACCAGTCGCTGCGCACCGCGCTGGGGCTGAGCCACAGCCAGCTCACGGGCGCGTACATGCTCGGCACGCTGCTGGCCGCGCTGCCGCTGAGCTGGGTCGGGGCGATGATGGATCGATTCGGCGTGCGCCGCACGATGAGCGTCGTGGTCCTGCTGTTCGGCGGGGTGTGCATCGCCACCTCGCAGGTCAGCGGCCTGGTCTCGCTGTTCATCGCGTTTCTGCTGCTGCGCATGCTCGGCCAGGGGGCGCTGGGGCTGCTCAGCGGCAACACACTGCCGTTCTGGTTCCGCCGACGTCTGGGCACGGTCGAGGGCATCCGGCACTTCGGCATGGCCGGGGCGATCGCCGCGGTCCCGGCGATCAACCTCGCACTGATCGGCGCGTTCGGGTGGCGCACCGCGTGGGTGATCCTCGGCTTGACCATCTGGGCGACGATGATGCCGGCCATGCTGCTGTTCCGTAACCGACCGGCGGACGTGGGCCAATGGATCGACGGCCGGATCGAGGCCGATGCCGAGCAGCGCCGCGAAGCGGCGGACCGGGAACAAACGACCTCGTTTACCTTCGGCCAGGCCCGGCGGACCCGCGCGTTCTGGATCGTCGTCGTGATGATCGCCTTCTGGGGCATGGCCAACACCGCCGTGATCTTTAACATCGTGCCGCTGTTCGAGTCCCGCGGGCTGACCGAGTCACACGCGGCGTTGCTGTTCACCGGCTTCGCGGTGAGTCTGGCACTGATGCAGTTGATCGGCGGCGTGCTGGCCGATCGCTTCCCGCTCAACCGCCTGTTGAGCATCGGCGCCGCGGGCATGGTGATGAGCATGATCGGCTTCTGGCGGATCGATTCACCGGCGATGGTCGTGCCCCTGTCCATCGCGATGGGCTGTTCGCAGGGATTGCTGACGGCCGCGGCCGGGCCGTTGTGGCCGCGCTACTATGGCACCGCGCACCTGGGCCGCATCCGCGGGGTATTGGCCACCATCATGGTCAGCGCCTCGAGCGTCGGACCGTTTATCCTCGGGCTGTCGATGGATTGGCTTGGCGACTACCGGCCGGCGTTGATCGTCTTTGTGATCCTCGCGCTGCCGCTGGCGGGCCTGGCGTTGTTCGCCACGCCGCCGGGCCGATCCGATTCGCGCCGGCCTGAAACCCAACCCCACGCCACGCCCGCCGACGAGCCGCCCGAGGCGGTGCTGTGACACACCCCCCGAACCCCCACCATGACTGAATCGATGACCGAGCCATTTGCCAACCAGACCGAATCGCAGGAACGCCGACATCTGCGGGAGGTGACCGCGTCGATCGCCGCGGAGCTGGCGTCGTACAGCGCCGCGGTGGACGCGCGCCACGCCGAAGCCCGCCACCTGGTCACCGAGCTGCAGGAGAACCGCGCCGAGATGGACCACGCCGAGAAGGCCAACATGCGCCAGTCGGTGAACCTGATGACCCGCGTGACCGAGCACGGCGTTGACCAGCGGCGCCGGCTGGAGCGCATGGTGGACAGCCCTTATTTCGGGCGGATCGACCTGACAGGCAACGGCGACGGCGACGATGGCGAACAGCCGATCTACATCGGCATCCACTCGTTCTACCACACCAGGGCCGAGCGGCAACTGGTCCATGACTGGCGTGCGCCGGTGTCGAGCATGTTTTACGAGTTCGAGCTGGGCCCGGCTTCCTACCAGGCGCCGTCGGGCCGCGTCGATTGTGCGATCGCACGCAAGCGGCAGTACCGCATCGAAAACCGCGAGCTGGTGTTCATGCTCGATACCTCGCTGAACATCCAGGACGATCTGCTTCAGGCCGAGCTCAGCCGCGCGTCCGACGAAAAGATGAAGAACATCGTCGCGACGATCCAGCGTGACCAGAACGCGATCATCCGCAACGAGCAGGCCCACTCGCTGATCATCCAGGGCGCCGCCGGCTCGGGCAAAACCTCCATCGCCCTGCACCGCATCGCCTTCCTGCTCTACCGCTACAAAGACACCATCCGCTCGCAGGACATCCTGATCATCTCGCCCAACAAGGTCTTCGCCAGCTACATCTCGCAGGTCTTGCCCGAGCTGGGCGAGCAGATGATCCAGGAGACCACCATGGAGGAACTGGCCGGGCGGGAACTGCAGCACAACGTCAAGTTCGAAACCTTCGCCGAACAGGTGACGCGGCTGCTGGACGGCAAAGAAAAGAAATACGCCCAGCGCGTCCGCTTCAAGGCCGGCACCGATTTCCTCAAACAACTCGATGCGTATTTCAATCACGTGCGGCAGAACAACTTCGTCCCCGCCGATGTGACCGTGGGCATGTACACGCTCGACGCCAAGTGGATCGGGTCGCGATTCGAGCGGCACAAACGCCTGGCGATCAACGATCAGATCGCCAAGGTCACCGATGACATCGTCCGGCACATGCAGGACGAGTACAACAAACGCATCGTCAACAAAGATCGAACAACGGTCCGCAACGCCTTGAAACGCATGTTCACCCACACCACGCTCAAGGCGCTGTACAAGGCGTTCTATGAATGGATCGATCAGCCGCAGATGTTCCGGCAGATCAAGGGCGGCAAGTATGAATACAACGATGTATTCCCGCTGATCTACCTGCGCAAGCTCGTCGAGCCGGTCACGCCCTCGACACACATCAAGCACGTGGTCATCGACGAGATGCAGGACTACACGCCGGTGCAGTACCAGGTCATCGCTAACCTGTATCCCTGCCGCAAAACGATCCTGGGCGATCACAACCAGTCGGTCAGCCCGATCAGTTCGTCGTCGGCGCAGGTGATCGAGCGTGTGCTCAGCAACGCCCAGAGCGTGTTCATGCACAAAAGCTACCGCTCGACGCTGCAGATCACCGAGCTGGCGCAGACGATTCAACACAACCCCGACCTGGTGCCGATCGAGCGCCACGGCGACCGCCCGATGCTGATCGCCTGTCAGACGGCCGACGACGAGCTCGCCGCCATTCAGCAGGCCATCGCCGCGTTCGGCGAAAGCGGGCAAAACGCGCTGGGCATCATCTGCAAGCCCCAGGACCAGGCCGACCGGCTGCATGAAGCCCTCGCCGACCTTCCGGGAGCGCCCCCCGTCCACCTGCTCGACGCGCGCAGCACCAGCTTCACCCGCGGCGTGATGATCGCCACGGCTTACCTGGCCAAGGGCCTGGAGTTCGACCAGGTCATCGTCCCCCACGCCAGCGACGAAAACTACCGCAGCGACATCGACCGCCACATGCTCTACGTCGCCTGCACCCGCGCCATGCACCGACTGACGCTCACCTGCACCGGCAAACCCTCGCGTTTACTCGGCGAAGCCGTCGAACGCGAGGTCGTCGAACATAGCCAGGCCGCGGCTTGAGGGCGAGCATGAGATGCTCTATTGATCCCGAGGGAATCTCTCGTCTCCGTGTACCGGCTGATATGGGGTGCTACGAATCTCATCCGCCTGTCGTGCCATCGAATGAAAGATGTAGCCGGGCAGCAACACTGCCCAAGGGCCATCTCCGCTCAAGCCGAGTTCCTCTCGATCAGGAGCCGGATATCGTCCCCGTAAGCGAGGATTCTGCTCAAGACGCTGAAGCTCCGAGTAGGCATTGAACAGCGTTGCTAGGTCCACCTGGGGCAACTCACCGGTCGTGTCGATTAGGTCGATCCCCGCTTCTGCGTATGCTTCGACCACGTACCCGACGCAACTGAAGCGACGAAAAGAACCATCGGGGCTCAGTACGGTATGCGGATGAATCACATAGTTGCCGAAATCTCGACGACGCTGCGCTTCCTGCTCATTGTGGAGTTCGTCGATGAATAGCTCGATCTGGTTCAAGTCGTCGTCAGTCAGCTCTGCGGTAGCATGAACATCCACCGGTAGCGCGTGATCTCGTTCCAAGGGCGGGCCCATATGGTTCACGCCGATGCAATTGCCAGAACTCACGCCTTCAATATCTCGGGCCGACAGCGCGACATGCCGAATGAAATGGTAAACCGTTATCGCATCGCGTCCCACCACGTCAAATCGTCTAATTGGAGTTCCGGCATCCGACAAGCGATGTGCTGGCATACCCCGGTCCTCAGTTTGCGTCAATCGTGTCGATCAATTCCCGCAACCCATCCATACCCTGCGTGTCGGCAGGCATATCCCTTAAAATCCTGTTCATGCGACGAGCCAGTTGCTGTCGGAACCACGCGAAGGAGAGTTCATTAACTTGGTCGATTACCGCGCCTGCCCGCGGGGCACGCATAACCATCAGCGCCTGTGTGGCAAGCATGGCTACTGTTGAGAATCGCGGACGAGCAAACACGCGCGGCCGTAGGTAGTCGGTGGCGATTTCAGCCAGGCGCGCCGATAGTTCGGGGTGCGGATTCTTATCAGCCGGTGGACTCTGCGAATAACGACGAACCACCATTTTGGCGATCTCGAGTTCCGCATCCAAACTGGGCTGGACCCGATGGCCGGATTCGAGCAGTTTGGCGAGCCAACCGAGGTCAGATTCGTCAAACAGCGCGACACACTTGCGGATCGCCGCGGCCACCGCGATGAGTTCTTCGCGGTCGTTGCTGTCACGATTCTGCTCAATGTAGTTCTTCAGCAAATCGATCAGGTGAGCTCGATCGTCACCATCAAACGGCAGTGCCTCAGCATCAATGATGGCCTGCCGGCGCGCCGAGTCGGCGCCGCTTTCAATGCGATGTAAGACGTTGCAACTACTCGCAGAAAGCTCCGGCGCAAAGTCTTCGTCATCGTCTTCCTCTGGTGGTGCGTCGATCCAATACGTTAGAAGATCATCAGTTTCGGATTGCGCGTCATAGTCTGAGTCGCTGACAACAGCGTCCTTGAATACTTTGAGGCCCTCGCATGTGTTCGCTTCAATGTCATACTTGCCGCCGCTCTTGCGACGCAGCACAGTCGATGAAGATTCCAGGGAAGTCGGGGTCGATCGACCGCCGCGAATCAATTGCTCCATGAGTCTGTCAATGTTAATTTCGTCCGACCCTTTGTTGGACCAAGTATCAGGCATCGCTCACCCCCTTTCCTTTCGGACGCACCAACGGAACGTTCGGCATACCGCTTTCAGCCCATGCTTCCGCCTTCTCACGGAGTACGGCAAGTTTGCGCACCGCCTTCTCCGCCTGTTCAGCGAGATCACTGACCTGCTTGGCGGTGAGATCCGCCTCGAAGACATTCGGCAAACCATCGCCACCCGTGGCCACGATCTTCAAGTGGGTCACAGGAATCAGGCCTTCTACAGAATTGCGGTCTTCGTCAAAGACCGGGCGCAGGTCGCAGATGAGTTGAAGGTCTTCAAGTGGCTGACCCGTAATCGTGGCCAACCGTTCAGCTTTTCGATACCGCCTCAAAGCCGGGATGGGCTTGAGGAGCCGGGGCAGACGATCAGCCAACTCATCGAGGTCTTCGATGGAGAGCGGGAAATCGTCGGGATCAGATTCTCGGATTGAGCGTAGCCGCTTGAGGAGGTCGTCAACATCCTCGGATTTGATGTTGAGTATGACCCGGCGCAACGAATCAATGGGTTCGTTATCCGCGACCACGGACCGCAGCCGCGGGTTCAGTCCGCTGGGTTCAAGAAAGCCCTCCACTGCGCTCAGCGTCTTCGCGATCTGCTCCAAGAGATCAGGCGAGATATGCTTGACCGCTTTGAGGTCGCTGACCATCTCTGACGAGACACTGCGCTCCCGCAGGTGCTGCATTCCCCGCATGTAAAAGACAGGTTCGGGCATGGTGGTCGGTCAATTTCTTGGTGGGCCGGTTTCCGTTTCAACCGCCACAGATGCGCTCACGTCCGCGTCCATGAATACACGCTACGCGCCTGCTGCTGAGAGTCAACCTGGCCCGTCCCAAAGATCATCGGCCATTTTTGGATTTCCCGCAAGTCCTCGCACCTATAACGGCATGCAAGGCATCTCACAGTGCACTAAAACCTGCGAGAGCGACGGAAGCCGGTGAGTTTCCGGCCCCTCACGGTCTGCGGCGGTCGGTCGTCTGGCCCGGCGGGTGGGGAGTGGGTCGACGTGTCGGCCGGCCCCGTTCGTCCGGACGTTTGCTGCATCATCGCGTTGGGGGTGGGGGGCGTCAAACGGGGTGG
>CAZUHK010000109.1:0-10940 GCA_964620345.1 uncultured Planctomycetaceae bacterium | reverse complement strand
TCGATGCGCGCGCCCAGCGTGGCCAGATCGATCGGTTGGACCGTGCCGGTCACGTCGGGCGCGGCGCCGGCGAAGTCGCAGTTGAGCCCGATGCCGATCAGCGTCGCGGGCCCCGCGCGCTCGACGAGGATGCCCGCGAGCTTTCGGCCGTCGGCGTACACATCGTTGGGCCAGTGCAGGGCCATCGCGCAACCACTGAGCGATTCGCAGCACCGGGCCACGGCCAGGCCGGTCGCGAGCATCACGCGATCGACCGGCGCGACCGGCGGCCCGACGATCACGGTCAGCAGCAGTTGAGCCCCGGGCCGGCTCATCCATCGCCGGCCCAACCGCCCGCGGCCGGTGGTCTGATGATCGGCGGCGACGACCGCGCCGTGCGCCGTGGCGACATCGGCCCCGATCAGCGTGCGGGCGATGTCCTGCGTGCTGGCGGTCCGTTCGTACACGATCAGCCGCCGGCCCAGCCGGCCCGCGTGGCGCGGTTCGATGTAATCGGCCCAACAGTTCAGCGACACCCGCGCCAGCCGCACGCCGCGCTGCGGGTGTGCATCGAGCTCGCAGCCCAACGCCGCCAGTCGCTCGACCGCCGCCTGCGCCGCCGCCGTCGTCAGCCCGACCGCCCGCCCCAGCGTCGCCACGCTGACCGGCTCGGGGCGAACCAGCATCGCGTCGAGCATCGCCAAAGTCGGGTTATCCGCAACACGGCTCATCGCCAAGATGGTAGCGGGCACAAAACTCGCTTTGCCCGATCGACGCTTGATTTGTAAGCTTTTGATTAATCCACGTCTTCGGGCAAATCGCATGCGCGGACATCACATCATCGGCGGCCTGTTCTTCGGCGTGCTCGCCATCGGCACCTCGCTCGCCGTCGGCCACGAAACCGATCAGTACACCCTGCCCGGCGGGCGCGTGTACGCCGACCTGACGCGACAGGTCGATCACTGGTTCTACGATCGGCTGGTCGCGGCGGTGGACAAGCTCAACGCCCGCATCGACGCCGCGGCCAAACGCGGCGACCGCGCGGCGGTCGAGCGGCTGCACACGCCCGGCGCCGTCGCCGCGGCGGTCAACGGCGAGTTTCCCTGGGCGATGGACGTGATCGAAAGCTGGGACCGGCTGGTACTCTCGCGACAGATGGCCCAACGCTACCCCGGCCGACTGCCCGGCTACAAAATCATGCTCGGCAACACGCTGCAGCACATCCACTTCCCGCTGGACCCGCGGCAGTTTTTCCGCATCTGGCTGGGCGCGACGATGCACAGCCACGGCGTGTACTACGGCGTGGACAAGATCGGCCACTTCACCGACATGGGCTTCAACTATTTCCGGGACTACACCAAGGCGCGCGATCGAGGCGAGCCGCACGACGCGGCGGTGCAGCACGCGATCGACGTGTCGCTGGCCAGCCCGATCTTCAGCGAGTCGGGCATCCTGGGCTACGCCAGCGCCGGCGCCTATTCCAACGCCGACCTCGCCAGCGATCTGGCGGGGCTGTACTTTTACCTCAACCTCACCGAGCCGCTGAAGCTGCGCGGGCGGATGCGGCCGGCGATGCTGAAGCGCGAAGGCGACCGTTGGACCACGGCCGACCACGTGCGGCGCGACTCGTCGTTCATGGCGTTGTTCATCACCGAGCACTGGGATGAGGCGCTCAATCCATCGCACTATGAAAAGGGCATGCGCCGCGCGGTGATCAAGGCCGTGGGCGAGCGGGCGGAGCATGTGATGTGGCGCTACCGCGATGCCAACGATTGCTACCGCGGGCCCGAATACTTCAATCGCCTGGCGACCGACGAGTTGGCCACGCTGTTCGGCGACGACTACCGCCATCGCGGCGACACCCGCGACCTGCACACGCTGGGCGTGGTGTGCTACGCCTTGCCGGATGATGATGCGAAGCGCAACGTGATCGGCCTGACGCGGCTGCACCTGGCGGTCGTGCGGGGCGAGGCGGATGAAGTGCAGCGCCTGCTCGATGGCGGAGTGGACCCGGATGTGCCGGTCGTTTCGCGCCAGTCGTTCAGCCCCGAATGGGGCAACACGCCGCTGCACTACGCGGCCCGCGACGATCGGGGCGACATCGCCCGGCTGCTGATCGCGCGTGGGGCGAAGGTGGATGCGACCAATCGCCTGGGCGTCACGCCGCTGCACAAGGCGACTCGCTCGGCGTCGGTCGCGGGCGTGCTGCTGGACCGCGGCGCAAATGTTAACGCAACCGACAAGCACGGCCGCACACCCCTGCACTGGGCGTCGGCCGACCCGAAGAGCACGACACGATCGCTGCTGCTGAGGCGCGGCGCATCGGTCAACGCAACGGACCATCGCGGGCGCACGCCGCTGCACGACGCGGCCGACCGCGGCGATGTCGATGCGCTGTCGGGCCTGATCAGCGTCGGGGCCGACCCCGCCGCCGCCGACCGGTCGGGCATCACGCCGATGCACCTGTCGCTGGCCCGCGACGCGCCGCGACTTGGCCAGAACACCGACGCCGCCGCCCGCACGGCCGACCGGTTCGGCTACACCCCGCTGCACGTCGCGGCCAAGCACGATGCGGCGCGGTTCATCGCCAACCTGCTCGCCGCCGGGGCGTTGGTCGATGCGCGCGACACACTGGGCTCCACACCCCTGCACGTCGCGTGCCGATACGGCGGCGAGCGCGTCGCCATCGCGCTGATCGAGCGCGGCGCGAACGTCAACGCCACCAACCGCGCGGGCGTGACACCGCTGCACCACGCGGCGTTCGACGGCAACGAGCGAATCGTCAAGCTGCTGCTCGACGCGGGCGCTTCGACCACCGCCAAAGACAAGCGCGGCCGCACCCCCGCCGCCACCGCCAAAGCCAAAGGCCGCACCGCCATCGCCGGGCAGATCGAGGCCAGCAACCCATGAGCATCAAGTCGATCGTTCATCGTTCTCTCGTGTCCGTTGGTTTGCTCATCGCCGTGGCTGCGCTCAACGCCTGCGGCGTCGGCGGCACGGCCAGCACCAGCCAGTGGCAACAGCAGCTCAACCATCACGTCTGGCAACAGCACAACGGCGACCTGAATTTCCTGCGCGACGCGGACTACGCCGGCCCCCACCGCCGCTTCGCCGTGCTCGGCGGGCCCGAGTCGGCCAAGTCCACCGACCTGGTGGGCGTGCTGGCCGGGCACACCACGGTCGAGGATGAGCCGTGGTACGTGTTCATGCTCGCGACGAACACGAAGCGGGTCGTCACCGAGCTGCGTGCCGCGGCCGTGACGATGCGTGATGGCGAGCTGGTGATCCGCATGGGCCAGGCCGACGCCGCCGCGCTTGGCCGATATATCGAAGCCCGTCGCTCCGGCTGGCAGGGCTTACATGCCGACGGGGCCGAGCCGCCGGCGGCGTTCACCGAGTTCCCGGCCCCGACCGATCGGTTCGACCTGGCCGTCGAGGGCCGCGCCGCGATCGTCCGCGAGGCCCGCTCGGGCGCGACGGTGCGGGTCGAACTGGCCGAATCGGCTGAAGCCGGGCCTTGAGCTTGCCGAAGGGATCAATGCCGGACCCGCCGTCGGCCGCTGGTATCCCCGCGGCGGTAAAACCCGGCGTTCGCTCGGCTCGTATCATCAGGTAGCGTTTTAACCCCTGCGGCGCGGCGCCCACGCCCGAAGAAGTCATGGCACGCAAGCCGGCCCTCCCATCCAGTCTCACTCAGGCGCCGCCGCCCGTCGCCGCCCTCGCGCGTCGCCACTTCGCCCCTGACCCGGACTTCCAACGCCTCGCCGGCAACAACTCCTTCACCACCGATCAGCACCCGGTCGACTACGTCTACTGCCTGCCCAACGATGGCACCGAACACCACCCCGACGCCGTGTTCGACCGCCTGCGCTGGGGCGGGCAGGTCGCGATCCTCACCCGCCATCCGCACACCGTCAGCGCGCTGGCCCGCGAGTATCAGGCCCGCTCGGGTTTTCAACTGGAGCTGGGCCCGCGCACGCTGCGCCTCGGCCCGCTCGGCGGCTACTGGCCGTTCGGCCGACAGGTCTGGCATTACCTGCTGGCCCGCAAGACCCACCTCATCCGCCCCGGGTCCACCACCGACCGCTTCACGTTTCATGTCGAGCTGGTCCGCAACCCCGCCGACGGCTCCTACGGTGTGCTCAAGCGGGTGCCCAGCTACGGCAGCGTCATGGTCCGCCTCAAGCAACGCTTCCCCGACACCCCCGAGGCCACCCTCGCCAACCGCGCCCGCAAGCTCGTGGACAAAATCTTCCCCGTCTTCCTCACCCGCGAAGCCGCCTTTCTCCGACTGCTGCAACGCGACATGCCCGAGGAATACCGCTCGCGCGTGCCCCACGTCCTGGGCGTTCAGAAAGGCCCCGATGGCCTGGCGCGCAAGCTCTACATGAACTGGCTGCGACTGGGCGTCACGCCCCTGACCCAGATGGACTTCGCCCTCCAGGCCGCGGAGATGACGCGCATCCTCCACGACCGCGTCCGCCTCATCCACCTCGACCTGCGCATGGACAACATCGTCATCACCCACGAAGGCGTCTGCTTCGTCGACTTCGGCTCGGCCGTCCGCATGGACGAAGACCTCACCGATTCGCCCATGCTCTCCACCTTGTTCAACGAGATGATGTCCACCTCGCAAATCCAGCGGCTGCTGGGCCGCATGAAAGCCACCGGCAAGGTCACCAGCGAAATCCTCGTGCACGGCCACCAAAAGGTCGACAAGGCCGCCGACCTGTTCTACCTCGCCATGCAGATGGCCAACCCCCACACCAACCCTGAGTTGCGGCCGCTGATCCGGTTCGACGTCAACAGCCGCATCGCCAAGCGCATCACCAAGCTCACCCAGCGCATCCTGCGCCCGATCGATCCAGCCCACCCCGAGCACGAGTCGGCCGCGGACATCCTCCGGGATCTGCGCAAGATCGCCCAGACGGTTCACGACGCGCCCGCGCCCACGCGCCTCGCCGGCTGATCGGGAACTTCGCGTGGAAAGCCGGCAGGTCGCCCCGCTTCAGACGCGCCTTGGCCCGACCAGCGGTGTGTTTCAGCGGTGGGACACGCCTCTTGCGGTCAGCAACTGGCGAACCGCAGCGACGGAGGTAGAATACGCTGACAACGTGGCCTTTGCCCACACGACCACAGCGTTGAACATTGAAGGGGCAGGTACCGCAGAACTCATCTTGCAAAACCGCGTTTGCGGGTGTAGCTCAGTTGGTAGAGCGTCAGCTTCCCAAGCTGAATGTCGAGGGTTCGAATCCCTTCACCCGCTTTGACTTACAGAGGTGGTCCCCAATTCTTGGACAGCCGGCTGGCCGAGATTTGGGGACCACCTCTAATAACGCCAGCCGAGTCGGAAGATTCCGGCTTGCTCGCCGAACTGCGGCTGGGTCAGCGTCGAGGTCTGGGTCTGCAGCGCTCGGCTGTAGCCGAATGAGGCCGAGAGGTTCCGCGCGATCCGCAGGTCCAGCGAGACATCGAGGTTGGTCGGCGTGGGCGCGCGGCCGCCGTCGTCGCGCTGGCGATGTGCGGCGAAGATGTCCTGCTCCTGCTGCCACCACAGCGCATCGCGCAGGCCCATGGGCCGCAGGGCGATCGGTTCGGGACGCGCCGGGGGCGGGTGGATGGTCAGCTCCGGCAGATCATGCCGCACGGCCAGCCGAGCATCCAGGGCCGCGGCGTCAGCCCTTGACCGCGGCGCGGGCGCCTGGTCGGCGGCGATCCGCAACGAGAGGGCATGAGGGCGTCGGGCCCACCCGGGCCGCGGTTCGTCCGGCCGCAGCGACGCCAGTTCCGCCATCGAGCCGGCCTGGGCGACACGCACGTACCACGGCCGCGCATTGTGCTGGTCGGCTACCATGCCGCCCAGCAGATCCAGCACTGCGTCGCTGCGCCAGTCGATCAGCGCCGGGCCGGGCGCTAGCGCGACAGCGTCCAGCGCGTCGGCCGCGAGGTTCAGCGTGGCCCGGCCCGCGGCGGACTGGCGGTGCGAATGCGATGGATCGTCGCGGCCGCAGCCGTGGCTGGCGGTCGTCAGCACTGCCAGGCAGAAAAGAGCGGCCCCATTGCTGTTCATGCGGCATGGTACGGCCACGGCGCGCCGATTTCGGCTCGCCGCGGCGCGTTGCATCCGCCGCACCAGTCGCTAGTCTGGCGCGTTCGTCCCCATCCAAGCGGAGATAGTCGGCTGTGCGTATCCTCTACATCGACATCGACAGCCAGCGGGCCGACCACTTCGGCTGCTACGGCTACCACCGCGACACCACCGCGACCATCGATCAGATCGCCAGTGAAGGCGTGCGCTGCAACAACGTGTACGCTTCCGACGCGCCCTGCCTGCCATCGCGCACGGCGTTTTACTCCGGGCGGTTTGGGATTCAGACCGGCGTGGTCGGCCACGGCCGCACCGCGGCCGACCCCAAGGTCCAGGGCCCCTCGCGCGGTTTCGGCGACTGGTTCGTCGACCAGGGTCTGGCCATGCAACTGCAACATGCCGGCTACCACACCGCGATGATCAGCCCCTTCGGCCAGCGCCACGCGGCGCACCACTACTACGCGGGTTTCAAGGAGATTCACAACACCGGCATGAACGGCCAGGAGTCGGCCGAGCACGTGATGCCGACCGTCAACAAGTGGTTGGCCGACCACGCCGCGGAAGATCAGTGGTACCTGCACATCAACTTCTGGGATCCGCACACTCCCTTCCGCGTGCCGACCGACTACGGCGAGCCGTTCGCCGACGCCCCGCTGCCCGATCACCTGGATGACGATGACCTCATCGCCGCGCACGCGAAGAAGACCGGCCCGCACGCGGCGCAGGACCTGGGCATGTACACCCCGGGCGACCCCGAGCGCTGGCCACGCGAGATCGAAGCGATCACCGACAAGCCATCGATGAAAAAGTGGATCGACGGCTACGACACCGCGGTGAAGTACATCGACGACCAGATCAGAATCATCACCGACAAGCTCAAGCAGGCCGGCGTGTACGACGACACGGCGATCATCATCTCCGCCGACCACGGCGAGAACCAGGGTGAGCTGGGCATCTATTCGGAGCATGGCACGGCCGACCAGGGCACGTGCCACATCCCGATGATCGTCAAGTGGCCCGGCGGCAAGCAGGGCGTGGTGGATGAAGGCCTGCATTACAACCTCGACTGGGCGCCGACGCTGATGGATCTGCTGGGCCTGGACAAGCCGGCGCTGTGGGACGGCCAGAGCTACGCCGGGGCGATCGTCGACGGCGCCGGACCGATCGACGGGCAGGAGCAACTGGTCATCAGCCAGTGCTGCCACGTCTGCCAGCGGTCGGTGCGGTGGGACCGGTGGCTGTACATCCGCACGTTCCACGATGGGTTTCACCTGTTCCCCGATGAGATGCTGTTCGACATCGAGGCCGACCCGCACGAGCTGAACGACCTGGCGGCGAAGCATCCCGAGGTGTGCGGCGAGGGGTCGCGGCGTTACGTGGCGTGGCACGCGGATCAGATGTGGAAGATGGCCGAGACATGCAGCGACGTGATCGATCCGATGTGGACGGTGGTGCGCGAGGGCGGGCCGTTCCACGCCTCGCACCATCCACCACACGGCCAGTCGCCGCTGAAGCACTACCTGCCGCGGCTCGAGGCGACCGGCCGGGCCGATGGCGCCGCGGCTCTGCGTGAGAAGTACGGCCGATACCTCGACGATTGACCACCGGCCGGGGCGATATGGAGTTTGCCTGACATGAGTCAACCCGTGAACGTGGGCATCATCGGCTGCGGCGTCATCGCCGGCACGCACATCGAAAGCTTTGAGCAGATCGACGGCGTGAGCGTGAAGTGGGCCTGCGACCTGCAACTCGATCGCGCTCAGCAGCGGGCCCAGAAGTACGGCATCGCGCACACCACCGATGACTACCACGACCTGCTGGCCGACGCCGACGTGCACCTGGTGAGCATCTGCACCGACCACGCCAGTCACGAGCGGATCGCGTGCGATGCCTTCGAGGCCGGCAAGCACGTGCTGTGCGAAAAGGCCCTGACGGCCAACGCCGAGCAACTCGACCACCTGCTCGACGCCCACGCCCAGCACGAGGAGCTGGTGTTCAGCGGCATCTTCCAGCACCGCTTCGACGGCATGAACCGCGTGACCCGGCGGCTGATCACCGAGGGCGTGCTGGGCACGATGCTCTCGGCGTCGATGCGGCTTCGCTGCTATCGGCCCGACAGCTACTACGCCGACGACTGGCACGGCACCTGGGAGAAAGAGGGCGGCTCGGTGCTGATCAACCAGGCGATCCACTTTCTCGACGCGATGGTCTGGATCATGGGCGGCGCCGGCAACATCGCCGCGCACTGCACCAACCGCGCCCACGCCAAGGCGATCGCGACTGAGGACACGCTCACCGCGTCGGTCGGGTTCCTCTCGGGCGCGCTGGGCACCGTCGAGGTCACCAGCGCCAGCCACCTCGACTGGCAGCACACGCTCACGTTCTGCGGCACCGAGGGCGAGATCGTGCTGCGCGGCGGCAAGCACTTCACCGTGTCGATGAAGGACGAGGCGAGGCAACAGGAAATCGAGCAGATGCTCAGCCGGGCCAACGACCCGGCGGGCGTCGAGGCCGGGCGGGCGTACTACGGCACCAGCCACCCGGCGCAGATCCGCGACGTGGTCCAGGCGATCCGCGAGGCCCGGGCGCCGTTCGTCACCGGCGAGGCGGCCAGCCACACGCTGCGCCTCGTGCTCGGGGCGTACGAATCGCACCGCACCGGCCGACGCATCGAGGTGCCGGCGCCGATGATCGGCCCGATGAAGGCCGCGGCGAAATGAACCCGCCCCACGATGCTGCCGGCGTCGAGCGCGAGGCACCAAGCGATGCCGCGGCGGCTTCGTCGTCGGCCCTCACGATTCCACTGCCGCAGCACACGCGGCTGATCGCCGTCGAACTGGCCGACCGCACCGACCAGCACAACGAACTGGTACACGAACGCGCCTGGCTGCTGCATCCAAGCCAGCGGCTGACGCTTCGCGGCAACCTGTTCGTCGCCGAGCAGACGATCGGCGAGCAGCGCGGCTGGGTCTTGCTCAAAGCCGCGCCCCTGCCCCACGCCCGCGCGCGGCAAAGCGAAGCCGACCTGAGCGTTGCCAAGCGCGACGGCGGCTTTGTCGCGACGCTGCACGACGAAGACGCCTACCCGTGGCACGTGCTGGAATACACCGGCGGCGCGCTGGGCCGATCCCAGGTTCTGCAGCGCCTCCAACGCCAGGCCCGGCCGAACCTGCCGGTGTGGTTCATCACCAACACCTGGGGCGACCGCAGCCGCGATGCGCGGATCAACGAGGCGTTCATCCTTCAGGAGATCGCCGCGGCCAAGCGCCTGGGCGCCGATCTGATGCAGATCGACGATGGCTGGCAGCGCGGCCGGACTGCCAACGCCGCGGCCGCCCAGACCCAGGGCGGCGGCGTGTGGGCCGGCTTCTACGACGCCGACCCCGACTTCTGGACGCCCCACCCCGACCGCCTGCCCCGCGGCCTGGAGCCCATCGTCGCCGCCGCGGCCGACGCGGGGCTCAAGCTCGGCCTGTGGTTCGCCCCCGATTCGTCCGACGAATTCGCCAACTGGCAACGCGATGTGCAGACCATGCTCGACCTGCGACGCCGGTACGACGTGGCCGCGTTCAAGCTCGACAGCATCCAGATGACTTCCGACGCCGCGGAGCAGAACGTCCACCGCATGCTCGACGAGCTGATGAAGCAGACCGCCGGCCAACTGGTGCTCGACCTCGATGTCACCGCCGGGACGCGGCCGGGCTACTTCGGCGCGATGCACGCCGGGCCGGTGTTCGTCGAAAACCGCTACACCGACTGGCACAACCACTGGCCGCACCAGACGCTGGGCAACCTCTGGTCGCTGGCGCGGTGGGTCGATCCCCGCCGGCTGCGGATGGAGATGCTCAACGTCGCCCGCAACGCCCCACTGTACGCCGACGATCCCCTGGCCCCCGCGGTGTACGACCCGGCGTACCTGTTCGCGACGATCATGTTCGCCCAACCGCTGGGCTGGTTCGAGGCGAGCAACCTGCCCGAGGCGTACTTCGAGCAACTGCCCCAAATCACCAGCGTCTGGCGCGCCCACCGCGAGGCGATCTTCGACGGCACGATCCTGCCCCTCGGCGATCGGCCCGATGGCGCGTCGTGGACCGGCTTCGTGTCAATCGCATCCGACCGGCAATCGGCCTACCTGCTGGTGCTGCGCGAGACGAACGATCGGCCGACCCACACCTTCGCCCTGCCCGACCCGCTGCATGCACAGGCGGCCGATGTGCTCTATCACTCCGCGGCTGCCGAGGTGACCTGCACCGCGCAAGGCGTGGTCGCCCGCCTGGCCGCGCCGCGCTCGGCCGTGCTCGTGAAAGTCGATTGCCGCGCCTGATCGCCCGGCATTAACGCCGAACATCGCCGCGCAGCGATCCTCCAAGCCCGCTGAATTACTCGGGGTAATCGGTCAGCACGATCGTGCGTTCGCGGTGCTTGGGGAACATCACCACCACGGTCTGCTCATCGTGGTGCTCGGCGACGATGCCGATGCCCTTGGCGTAGTACGCCCAGGTGACGCTGTTGACCTTGGCGAAGCTCAGGTCGGCGGTGTACTCGATCTTGATGCGCTTGGTGTCGAACGTGCCGGCAGGGGTTTTGACCTTCTGCTCGCCGTCGAGCGTGAGCGTCATCGAGCTTTCACCGGTGGCGAGCTGGCGGTCGGGGTTGGTCTGGCGGGTGACGGTGGTTTGGGCAGTGTTCGTCACCGGCTCGTTGGGCTTGAGGTCGGTCAGCAGCACGGGCAGGGCCGGCTCGAAGCGGGTGATCGCGTCGCGGCCGATCGCGGTCCAGGTGAACGGCCGCGAAGCCGCGGGGGCCCGGGCCTGCTCGTCGGCGATGCCCAGGCCGGTCTTGGAGCTCAGGAGCACGAACTTCCGCCGCAGGC
>CAZUHK010000108.1:0-10946 GCA_964620345.1 uncultured Planctomycetaceae bacterium | reverse complement strand
CCATGGTTATCGGATCATCCCCTGCCAACTCGCCAAGGAGTGTGAACGGTTACCGACTTGGTTCTCGCCTTATGGGTCAACGTCTGGCGCTGATTTGTGGATGATGCGATCAGCAGGAGAAGGTTGATGGGCCTGAAGACCGCGCAGTCCGGGCGACGATTCACCGATCAACCGATTGACCTTAAACTGCCTGGCATGACCGACCCCCTCTGGTACGCGGCGGTGGTGCTGGCCTATCTGATCGGCGCGATTCCGTTCGGGCTGCTGATCGGCCGGGCGCACGGGATCGACATCCGCCACGCGGGCAGCGGCAACATCGGCGCGACGAACCTGGGGCGCGTGCTGGGCAGCCGGGCGTGGGGGCTGGGCTGTTTCGCGTTGGACATGGCCAAGGGGCTGGGGCCGGTGCTGGGCGCGGGCCTCGCGTTCGGGTGGATCGGCGGCGGGGCGCTGGGGCCGACCGACGCGGCGCGGTGGCTGATCGTCGGCGCCGGGGCGATCCTGGGCCACGTCTTCCCGGTGTACCTTGGGTTCAAGGGCGGCAAGGGCGTGGCGACGAGCTTCGGCGCGGTGCTGGGCGTCTGGCCCTACCTGACGCTGCCGGCGGTGGGGGCGCTGGTGACGTGGCTGCTGTTCATCGGGGCGTTGGGGTACGTGGGGCTGGCCAGCGTGATCGCGGCGCTGTGTTTGCCGGGCTACTTCCTGCTGGGCGCGGTGGCGACCGGTTGGCCGCTGGCCGACCTGTGGCCGATCGCCGCGGTGAGCGGTGCGATGGCGCTGCTGGTGGTGGTGCGGCACCGCGGGAACCTGGCCCGCACGTGGCGCGGGACCGAGCCCCGGCTGGGTCGCGACTGACGCTCGGGGCGGCGCGGCGGCGTTCGGATCGGCAAAACATGCAGTTTTTTTTGGTTTGGGGCGATTTGGCCCTGTTTTTTTCGGGGTCAACGCATTATGGTATTGCCAATCTCACGCTATGGACGGCGTGAGTCGCACCCGTCTTTCCTTCCACGATGGAGAACCCCATGGCCAAGAAGAGTTCCGCAAGCAGCGCCGCCAAGCCGCCGACCAAGAGCGAGGTGCTCAGCGCCATCGCCGAGGCAACGGGCTTGACCAAGAAGGAAGTTGGCTCAGTGTTTGATGTATTGGGCAATCTGATCGCCAAGAACCTGTCGAAGCGCGGCCCGGGCGCGTTCACTGTACCGGGCCTGATGAAGTGCGTCGCCCAGCGCAAGCCCGCCGTCAAGGCACGCAAGGGCATCAACCCCTTCACCGGCGAAGAGCAGATGTTCAAGCCCAAGCCCGCGCGCACCGTCGTCAAGATTCGCCCGCTCAAGGGCCTCAAGGACTCGGTGAAGTAAACCGGTCGCCCCGGCGCGATCCCCCCGGCGCCGCGCTCCACGCCACGGCGGCGCGACGCCAACGCTCAAGGCCCGGCGCATCTTGCGCCGGGCCTTTGCCGTTTCGATGCGTTGCGTTGGGGCCGCGCCGCGCGCCGTTCACCCGCGCCGGGGATTGGCCGCCAGCGCCCGGCCGGCCAGGTGCCCCGTCGCCCACGCCCATTGGAAATTGAATCCACCGATGCAGCCGTCGCAGTCGAGCATCTCGCCGACCAGCCACAGCCCGTCGACCAGGCGCGACCGCATCGTGCGATGGTCGATTTCCTTGAGCGGCACGCCCCCGGCGGTGACCTCCGCGTGGTTCCAGCCGCGGTGCCCGACCACCGGCACGGCCAGCTCGGTCAACGCCCCGACCATCGCCCGCCGCGCGCCGCGCTTGAGCTGATGCATCGGCGTGGCCGGATCGACCCCCGCCCACGCGCACACCGCCCCGGCCACCCGCTGCGGCAGCGCCCGCGCCACCCGCGTGCCCACCGACTCGTTCGCCTGCCCGGGCTTGCACACGCCGGCGTTCGCAAGAATACCGGAACTTCCGCTCCGGTCTTCGCATCCGGCGGCGGCGGGTTGCAGCCAGGCGTCGGCGTGATCGGGGGCGGCGCCGGCCAGCAGGTTGAGTTGGATCGCGACCGCGCGCCCCGCATCGTGGGCGATGGTCCAGTGCCGGCTGGCGTCCATGATCACCGGGCCCGAGAGCCCGAAGTGCGTCCAGAGCATCGAGCCGGTGCGCCGGTCGGCGAGCTTGCCGTCGATGAACGTGCGGACCTCGACGTCGTGGCTGATGCCCGACAGGTCGGCGTGAATGAACGCGCTGTCGAGCACCAGCGGCACGAGCGCGGCGTGGGTGTCGGTCACGCGGTGGCCGAGCGTGCGGGCGATGTGCCAGCCGTGGCCATCGCTGCCGGTCCGGGGCAGCGATCGCCCGCCGGTGGCCAGCACGAGGTTCGCCGCGTGCACCGGGCCTTGCGCGGTGTCCAGCGCGAACGCATCGCCGGCGCGGCGCACGGCCGACACGCGGCACGACGTGCGGATGTCCACGCCCAGCGCTTGGCACCGGCCGACCAGCGCGTCGCGCACCGTAGCGGCGGTGTCGGTCACGGGGAACAGCTTGCCCGTCGGCTCGCGCTTGAGTTCGACGCCCATCGACGCGAACCATTCGACCGTCCGCTCGACGCCGAACGCCGCGAGCACGTTGCGCACGATGTTGCGGTTGGCGAAGTAATCATCGGGCGACACCGCATCGTGGGTGACGTTGCACCGCCCGCCGCCGGCCACGAGAATCTTCGCCCCGATGCGCCGCGCGCTATCGAGCAGAGCGATGCGCATGGCGGGCGCGGCTTCGGCGGCGAAGATGGCGGTCGCCAGCCCCGCCGCCCCGGCGCCGATGATGAGGGTGTCGTACCGGCCGGTCATGGCCAGCAGGTTACCCTTCGGGCTCGGTCCGCGCCCGCCGGCGGGCGGCGTTCTTCGTAGACCTTCCGATCCCCCAGCACCGATCGCCCGTGCGTGCATCGCGGCACCGGCCCAAACGAGCACAAAGCGCATGATGTTGAACATGCCCGACTGCTTCGGGTGAATCTGCACGGTCACCGGCCGGCCTGCAGATACGCGGCCTGCTGTTCGGTGAGGTTGACGTCCACGACGCCCAGGGCATCGCGCAGGTGGTCGGGGTTGGCCGTGCCGAGGATGGGAATCACCGGGTACGGTTGAGCGCGCAGCCACGCCAGGGCGACCTGATTGGGGGTAGCGTTGAGTTGTTCGGCCAATTCCATCGCGCGGGCGGCGCGGGCGGTGTTGGCTTCGTTGATGAACTTCTCCGGGGCCTCGCCTTCGTTGGCGAAAAACCCGTTGCCGGTCGGTCCGTAGCAGATGATCGGCAGTTGCGAGTCGGCATGGCGTCGGCGGTCCTCGTCGTCGACGTGCAGCAGGACGCCGGGCTTCAAGCGTGCGTCGCGCGATTGGGTTTCGTACTGGAGCAGGGAGAACCGCGGCTGGCTGGCGACGAAGCCGGCCACGCCGCGGGCCCGGGCGTACTGGTTGGCTTCATCCAGCCGCTGGGCGGTCCAGTTGCTGCCGCCGAACGCGCGGATGGTCCCGCGCGCCACTTCATCGTTGAGCATGTCGATGATCCGGCCCACCGGCACGCGCGGGTCATCGCGGTGCAGCCAGTACAGATCGATGGTGTCGATTTTCATGCGGCCCAGACTGTCTTCGATGTCGCATTTCATGCGGCATGGCGTCATGTAATCCTCGGTCGCCCGGTAGCCGGGGACCGGCGGGTGGGCGCCCTTGGTGGCGATGACCATTTCATCGCGGCAGTGGTTGTGGTGGATGTACTGGCCGACCACGCGTTCGCTGATGCCATCGCCACCTGGCGCCCAGAAGCAGTAGCAGTGTGCGGTGTCCAGGAAGTTGCCGCCGGCGTCGCGATAGGCGTTGAGCAGTTCGTCGGTGGTCTGGCCGGTGGCCCGCGCGCCCAGTTGCATGCAGCCCAGCGACAGTTCGCTGACTTGGAGTGTGCCGTTGCCGAGGTCCAGTTGCTTCATGGCGATGGGGTTCCTGATCGGATCGAGGGTGTGTTGGCCGACCCGAAACGAGTAACGGGCCGGGCTCGAATGCTAAGACGCCGCGACACGCCGCATCGGCTCGGCACGGCCATCGTACAATTCGTAGTATAAACGTTGACCGATCGGGGCGGTCCAGCGGCGTCTTGATTGCCAAAGCCCCTCCCTCCTCCTTGGTGGATGCGATGCTCAGACTGATCCGATTTCTCGACGACGTGCCACCCCTTGGCCGCGTCCTCGCCGCATGGTGTGCGTCCTGGTCTCTAAGGCGCGGCGCGCCTTGCCTTTGGGGACAAGGCGTGGCACGTGCCACGTGGTCGTGCGGCCGGGCCGGGCCCTGCTGCATGCTGATCGTCGGCCTGGCGCTCACTTTTTTTGCGGGTCCGGCGGCGGGGGAGCAGCCGATCGGCGCCCAGCGCGAGCATCCCTATCTCTACTTCGACGCCCAGGGCCTGGCGAAGCTGCGCCAGCGTTTTCGGGAGGGACCGCTGCGGGCCTATCGCCAGGCCCTGATCCAGGCGGCGGATGCGTTTCTCGACCAGGATCCAAAAAAGCAAGGCCCCCGCGATCACGACATCTCGTCCGGTGCCGTCCAGTCGCTGCTGTGGGCCTACCACCTGACCGGGCAGGACAAGTATCGCGACACGACGATCGCCTACATCCAGGCCCGATGGGACAAGACGGAGTTCAAGCAGTGGAGCGAGATGGGCACCGCAGCCGTGGCCACCGCCTACGACACGCTCTATCACGAGCTGACCGACGAGCAACGGGAGAAGATGAAGGCGTACCTGGAGCGGGCCCTGGACCAGCACATCCGCAACGCCGACGGCTGGCTGTACAACAACCCGTCCAACACCGTGCCCGCCCAGTGCGGCGCGGCGGGGATGGCGGCCCTGGCGCTGCTGTGGGAATCGCCCAAGGCCGCCGAAGCGATGCAGATGACCACCGCCAAGCTCAAGACCTACGCCGGCCGATGCTTCTCCCCGGACGGCGGATACACCGAGGGCACGCTCTACTGGGCGTTCGGCGGATCGTTCTATCTGGCCTATGCCCACGCGCTTCAAAACACGACCGGCGATGACAGTCTGCTGAATCATCGGCTGCTGAACAAACAGCATCGGTTCGTCCAGACGATCCTCGGCGGCGACGGGCAGATGATGCCCTTCAACGACACCCAGCCGTCGTTCTACGGCAACGTCCTCTGCGCCGACCTGGGCGTGCGGTTCGACAATGACCTGATGCTGTGGCTGGCCGATCACATGACCGCGATCAAGGCCGGCGGTGAAAATCCGCACGACATCCACGTCAGTGCCCGCGAGGTGTATCTGGCGCTGGCTGCGATCTTTCGCGGCGACAAGCCCGGGCCGACCGAGTTCCCCGGCGTGCCCACGCTCAGCCGCCTGGAAACGATGAACTGGGGCGTGATGCGTAGCAACGGCGACACGTTGATCCCCGACCTCGTCGTCGGCGTCAAGGGCTCGATGGGCGCGCTGAGCCATCACAAGCAGTACGACCTGGGCAGCTTCATCGTCTATGCCTACGGCGAGATGCTGCTGATCGATCCGGGATATTTCCAGGCGTCGGCCAGATCGCACACGCTGCCGCTGATCGACGGCGACGGGCCGAAGCGGCACGTCGGATCGCGCATCGTCCAGGCGTGGGAAGCCGGCGACTGGCGCGGCATGGTGATCGAGTCGGGTCCGGCTTACAAGATCGCCCAGCGCGTGCGGCGGACGGTGGTCATGCACGGCAATTCGGCGGTGGTGGTGCTGGACGACATCCTGCCCGGCGAGAAGCCGGCCGACACGGCCGAGGCCTGGACCGGCTTGGGCCCCCCGGCCGCGCCGGCCGACGCCACGCCCATCCGCCGCGCCACCGCCCAGTATCAGGCCGCCCAGAAGGTGACCGTCGATACCCAAACCGGCACGGCGACGGTCAAAGGCAAGCGGACCGACCTGGTGATTCGCACGTTCGGCCCGCCGATCCAACTCACCAGCAGACCGCGCGATTTCGGAAAGTCCTGGCTCTATCGCTCGATGGATCGAGCGGGCAAGGTGGCCTGGCATTCGGTCACCGGCGACTACACGATCGACGCGAACGACCCGCTGGTGACCGTGCTCCAGCCGGCCCGAGGCGACAAACCCCCGGCGGCGCCGCGGGTCAAGCGCGACGGCAAGACGATCCGCATCACCCTGCCGGGCGACAAGACGGTCGCGTTTGCGTGGAACAACGATCGCTGGGAGCATCAGCGGCCGACCGGCAATGGACCGGCCGCGCAGAACTAATTCGACGCGGCGTGAGCCGAGGCCGGTTTGCCGAACGTCTTGGATAGGATCGGGCGGCCGGCGCCGTGGTTAAAGTCGTCGGGGTTGCCGATCGTCAGTCGCAAAATCCACGTGGAACCAGATAAGGAACCGACATGGCCGATTCTTCGCCGCAAAGCCCTGATCCGATCGGCGAACAGACGGTCGAAAACCTCCGCCGCGCCCGGGACCGGATGATTCAGCAGATCCGGCCGATCATCGTGGGCATGGACGAGGTGATCGATCAGATGATGATCGCGATTTTCGCCCGCGGCCACTGCCTGCTGGTCGGCGTGCCCGGCCTGGCCAAGACGCTGCTGGTCAGCTCGCTGGCGCAGACGATGAGTCTGTCGTTCAAGCGGATTCAGTTCACGCCGGACCTGATGGCCTCGGACATCACCGGCACCGAGGTGCTTCAGGACGACCCGACCACGGGCCAGCGGCGGTTTCAATTCCTCAAAGGCCCGGTGTTCGCCAACCTGATTCTCGCCGACGAGATCAACCGCACGCCGCCCAAGACCCAGGCGGCGCTGCTGGAGGCGATGCAGGAGAAGAAGGTGTCGATGGGCGGCGAGGACTACGCCCTGCCCGAGCCGTTCTTCGTTTTGGCCACGCAGAACCCGATCGAGCAGGAAGGCACCTACCCCCTGCCCGAGGCGCAGTTGGACCGGTTCCTGTTCAACATCCTGATCAAGTACCCGACGGGCAACGAGGAGTTTGAGATCCTCAAGCGGTGGACCGGCGCGGCCGAGCCGGCCCTGGAGCCGGTCATCACGCGGGAAGAGCTGCTGGCCTACCAGGCGCTGGTGCGGAAGGTGCCGGTGGCCGATCATGTGGTGCAATACGCCTCGAACCTGGCGCGGGCGACGCGGCCGAACGAAGGCGAGGGTCCGCAGTTCATCGACCGGTGGGTCGCCTGGGGCGCCGGACCGCGCGCCGGGCTGTTCATGATCCTCGCGGCCAAGGCCCGGGCGCTGCTGGCCGGACGCGGTTGCGTATCGATCAACGACATCCAGGCCGTGGCCCGGCCGGTGCTGCGGCATCGGTTGATCCTCAACTTCGCCGCGCAGTCCGAAGGCGTGGACGTCGAAGCGGTCATCAGCCAACTGCTCGAAGCGATCCCCACCGACGAAAAGGTCTACGATGGCCAAGGCCAGTCCGTCTCAGCCGCGGTATCTTGACCCGGACGTGCTGCAGCAGATCGCCTCGCTGGGCCTGCTGCCGCGGGAGATGATCCAGGGCACACGGGTGGGCATGCACGCCAGCCCGATGCGCGGGTTCTCCGCCGAGTTCGCCCAGCATCGCCAGTACGTCCCCGGCGACCCGGCCAAGCACGTGGACTGGCGGCTGTACGGCCGAACCAATCGCTACTACACCAAGCTCTTCGAGGCCGAGACCAACTTCGACGCCCAGCTCCTGCTCGATGCCTCGGCGTCGATGCGCTTCAGCTCGCACGGCGTCAGCAAGCTCGAATACGCCAAGCAGATGGCCGCCTGCCTGGCGTACCTGATCGTCGGCCAGCGCGATTCGGCGGGGCTGGGCGTGTTCGACGATCGGCTCCGCCGCTACATCAAGCCCGCCAGCACCATGCGCATCATCAGCGACATCGACGAGGAACTGGCCCGCATCACCGACCCCCAACCCAAGACGAACATCGCCACCATCCTGCACCAGTTCGCCGCGCGGTTTCGCCGGCGGGGGTTCGTGATGCTGTTCAGCGATCTGTTCGACGATGAGGCCCAGACGCTGCGCGGCCTGGACCACCTGCGCTTCCGTGGGCACAACGTGATCGTCTTCCACATCCTCGATCCGCACGAGTTGAACTTCCCCATGAAAGGCGCCGTGCGCTTCGAGGGTCTGGAGCTCGAAGAGCCGATCACCGCCTCGCCCCAGCAGATGCGCGACGCCTACCTGGAGGAGTTGAACAAGTTCGTCACGACGCTGCGTGAGGGCTGCGAACGCAACCACGCGGACTACGTGCCGGTCGACACCGCCCGGCCGGTGGGCGAGGTGCTTACCGCCTACCTTCGACAGCGCGTGGCCAGCAAGGCCGGAACCACCAACCAGTAACCCGTCGACCCCCGGCGACAATTCGTCGGGCGCGAATCCATCCGAGGCGCATACGCGAGCATGTCTTTTCTGACTCCCTGGCTACTGATCGGCGTCGCGGCGGTGGCGATCCCCGTGCTGATCCACTTGCTCAGCCGCTACCGTCATCGGCGGCTGGAATGGGCGGCGATGGAACTGCTCCGCCGGGCCGTGCGCGTGCGCACACGTCGGCTTCGGCTGGAAGACCTGCTGCTGCTGGCGTTGCGTTCGTTGATCGTGCTGCTGATCGCCCTGGCCCTGGCTCAGCCGACCACGCGCGGCTGGGGGTTTTTCGGCCAGCCACAGGTCGGCATGGTCGTCGCCGTGGACGGGTCGATGAGCATGGGCCACGCCCACCAGGGCCAGCGGCGGTTCGACCGGGCCGCGGACGCCGCCGGCCAGATCCTCGCCACGGCCCGGACCGGCGACCCGACCGCGCTGATGGTCATGGGCGCACGGCCGCACGTGATGCTTCGCAACATCGCTTATCAGCCCGATCGCGCTCAGGCCGCCCTGGCCGACCTCGATGCCCGGCCGCAGAATCTCAACCTCGAAGCCGCCCTCGAACAGGCCTCGCAACTGCTTGGGGAAATGACGGCGCCCAACACCGAGCTGCACATCATCACCGACGCCCAGGCCGCGACCTGGGCCAACCTCTCCGACCGCGCCCGCGGGCTGATTCGATCGCTCGCGGCCGACCATCGCCTGTTCCTCGTGCCCGTGCGCAACGAGGGGGCGAACAACGTGGCGATCACCGACTTGCAACTGACCAGCGGCGCGCTGCGCGTCGGCGAGCTGGTCCGGCTGACCGTGCGGCTGGAGAACTTCAGCCCCGCGGCGCGCACGGGCCTGCGGGTGTCGCTGGAGGCCGATGGCCGCACGGTCGATCGGGCGATCATCGACGCCCTGCAACCCGGCGCGACCGCGGCGATCCCCTTCTTCCTGCCGCTGCATCAGCCCGGCGACCTGCGGCTGACCGCGAAGATCACCGGCGACGGCCTGGCGTGGGACGACCGGCGCCACCTCACGCTGCACGTCCGCAAGCAGGTGCGCGTGCTGGTGGTCGATGGCGATCCGTTCGCCACCGCCGCAGACGGCGCCGCCGAATTCATCAGCCGCGCCCTGGCGCCGAATCGCGCCGACCGGCCCGGCACGCTGCACGTGACCACACGCCCCTGGACCGGACTGCCTTCGATCGGTCCGGATGAGTACGACCTGGTCATCCTGGCCAACGTGCCGGAAGTGCCGGCGGCGACCGTCGAGCAGTTGCACCGGTTCGTCGAAGGCGGCGGCGGGCTGATCGTCTACCTCGGCGACAAGGTCCAGCCGGACCTGCTCAACCGCCGCCTGGTCCGTGATGGCCGCCCGCTGCTGCCGGCGTTGTTGAAGCAGGTCGAGCTTCATCGCTACGAGCACGATGCGGCCAACCGCATCGACCCGGACATCCCCGCGCACCCGATCGCCGACGTCCTGGCCCACTTCCCCGTCGAGACGGTGACCGGCAGCCGATTCGTCAAGCACATGCAAGTCGATCTGGCCCCGGCCGCTCGCGTGCTGGTACGCTTCGTCGACGGCGACCCGCTGCTGATCGAGCATCAGTTGGGCCTGGGCAAGGTGCTGCTGTTCACCAGCTCCGCCGACCGCAGTTGGAACGACCTGGCGTTGAACCCGATTTTCCCGGCCCTGCTGCATCAGGCGGTCACGCACCTGCTTCGCCAGGCCCACGAGCAGCCGGCCCGCGTGGCTCGGCCGATGCTTTGGCCCCTGCGGGACACGCCGGCCGGGCGGGGCATCGAAGTGACCGATCCCCGTGGCCGAACACTGACTCATGTCACCGAACTCCGCGCAGGTCAGGTCGTGCTGGACCTGGCCGGACTGGATGTCCCGGGCTTCTATGAGGTGGCGATCGACGACCGGGCCGCCCGGCCGATCGCGGTCAACGCCGACACCGCCGAGAGCGACATCCGCGCCAGCGCCCCGGCCGAGCTGGCCGCGGCCCTGGGCGATCTGCCGGTGCGGGTCATCGAGTTCGGCGACAACCTCGGTCCGACGGTGCGCCAGGCACGCGTCGGCCGCGAATTGTGGAAAGCGCTGCTCGCCGCGGCGGGCGTGGCGCTGTTGATCGAATCCGTGCTCGCCAAGCGATATGCCCGGCGGACGAAGGGATGAACCCGTGAGCGTCGCTTTCCAACATCCTCTCTGGATCGCCGGTTTGGCCTTCGTGCCGATCCTCGCGTATGCCCTGTGGATGGCCCGCGGGCCCGCGGGCATGGGCGCGCCGCTGCGCGCCACCCTCGTGGCGTTGCGCACCGGCGTGCTGATGCTCATCGTTCTCCTGCTGCTTCAGCCGGTGCTGCGTTTTGAGCAGCAGACCACGGTCGTGGGCCGACTGCCGGTGCTGATCGACGTCTCGCGCAGCATGCGCATCAGCGACACGCGCAAGCGAACGGCGGATCTGGTCGAGGCCGCGGCGGCGCTGAACAAGTTGCCCTGGCCCGATGCCGATGCCGATGACCTGACCGCCGCCAACCCCCAGGCCTACACCGCCTACTTCTCCACGAAGGAAAAGCGTGACGAGGTCTCGATGGCCTCGCGGA
>CAZUHK010000107.1:0-11047 GCA_964620345.1 uncultured Planctomycetaceae bacterium | reverse complement strand
TCGTCGGCGCCGGGCCCATCGGCCTGGAACTCGCCGCGGCGCTCAAGCGCCACGGCATCGACTACGTCCACTTCGACAAGGGCGCGATCGGCCAGACCATGTTCTGGTGGCCGCCGCAGACCCAGTGGTTTTCATCCAACGAGCGCATCGCCATCGCCGGCGTACCCCTGGTCACCACCGACCAACGCAAGGCCACCCGCGAGGAATACCTGGCCTACCTGCGCACCGTCGTTCGCACGTTCGACCTGAAGGTGCACACTCATGAGCCGGTCGTCGCGATCACCGGCCGCGAAGGCGACTTCACCCTCGCCACCGACCGCCGCGGCGTGCGGGGCGCGCACCGCGCCAGACGGATCGTTCTGGCCGTGGGCGACACCGATCGACCGCGCACGCTCGACATCCCCGGCGAAGGCCTGCCGCATGTGAGCCACGTGCTCGAAGAGCCGCACAAGTACCTGCAGCGCAAGCTGCTGATCGTCGGCGGCAAGAACAGCGCGGCCGAGGCGGCGCTGCGCTGCTGGCACGCCGGCGTCGAGGTCGCCATGAGCTACCGCGGCGATGGGTTCGACAAGAGGCACGTCAAGTATTGGCTGCTGCCCGAACTGCTGGGCCGCATCCAACGTCGCGAGATCGTCTGCCACTACCGCACGCGGCCGGTTGAGATCAAGCCGACCCGCGTGGTGCTGCGCCGCATCGATGATGACGGCACTGTCGAGGTCGACGCCGACTTCGTGCTGCTGGCCACCGGCTTCGTCGCCGACCAGACGCTGTTCGAATCGATCGGCATCGAACTGCACGGCGAGGCCCGCGCGCCGCACCACGACCCGGACACCATGCGGACCAATGTGCCGGGCGTGTACGTCGCGGGCACCGCGATCGCCGGCACGCAGAGCAGCTACCACGTGTTCCTGGAAAACTGCCACGTCCACGTCGACCGCATCGTCGCGCACCTGCGCGGCGAAGAACCCCCCGCCGAGTCCCGCACCTGGGCCGGCAGCCCCGAGAGCTGAATCCCGCCGTCGCTTTGTCGCGGCGGTGCCGGGCCGCTATCTTCATGCCATGCTCGCTCAGGTTCACAGCTTCGTGCTGCGGGGGATCGAAGCGGTCGCGTGCGAGATCGAGACCGACCTGGCCGACCGGGGCATGCTCAAGACGACGATCGTGGGCCTGCCCGATGCGTCGGTGAAGGAATCCATCGAGCGCGTCCGCTCGGCGATCACCAACTCGGGATATTCGTTTCCGCTGACGCGGATGCTGGTGAACCTCGCGCCGGCGGACCTGAAGAAAGAAGGGCCGGTGTACGACCTGCCGATCGCGATCGGCCTGCTGCTGGCCAACCGCACGATCGATTCGCAGGCGCATCGCCGGTTGATGTTCGCCGGGGAGCTGGCGCTGGACGGTCGGCTGCGGCCGATCAAGGGGGCGATCTCGCTGGCGATGCTGGCGCGTCGGATGAGCAACATCGACGGCATCGTCGTGCCGATCGACAGCGCCGCCGAGGCCGGCGCCGCCGCGGGCGACATCGCGGTCTACCCCGCCGACTCGCTGGCCAGCGTCGTGGGGATGCTCAACGGCCAGCACACCATCGAGCCCCAGCCCGAGCTCGACGCCGAGGCGGTGCTCGCCGGCGCCGCGCCCGCCGTGGACTTCGCCGACGTGCGCGGGCAGGAATCGGTCAAGCGTGCGCTGACCCTCGCCGCGGCCGGCGGGCACAACGCCCTGATGGTCGGGCCGGCCGGCACGGGCAAAACCATGTGCGCCAAGGCGCTGCCGGGCATCCTCCCACCGCTGTCACGCGATGAAGCCCTCGAAACCACCTGCATCTATTCCGCCGCCGGACTCATGGGCAAGGGCGAGGCGCTGCTCACCCAACGGCCCCATCGCTCGCCCCACCACACCGCCAGCGCCCCGGCGCTGATCGGCGGGGGCACCATCCCCCGGCCCGGCGAGGTCTCGCTGGCGCACCACGGCGTGCTGTTCCTCGATGAGCTGCCCGAGTTTTCACGCACCGTCCTGGAAACCCTCCGCCAGCCGCTCGAAGACGGCGTGGTCACCATCGCCCGCGCCCATTCGTCCATCCGCTTCCCCGCACGCTTCATGCTCGTCGCGGCGATGAACCCCACGCCCGGCGGTGAGTTCGCCACCGATGAGACCTCGCAGCGCGAGATGGACAAGTACCTCGCCCGGATTTCCGGCCCGCTGGTCGATCGGATCGACATCCACGTCGAGGTGCCGCGCGTTCAGTACAAACAGCTCGCCGCCGAGCCGACCGGCACGAGCACCGCGCAGATGCGCCGGCAGGTCATCGCCGCGCGTCGCATCCAGACCGACCGCAACGGCGGATCGCTGCACACCAACGCCACGCTGTCCGGCCGCCAGCTCGACCAGCTCGCCAAGCTGCCCGACGCCGCCCAGCAGATGCTCAAGCAGGCGATGACCGAGATGGGCCTGAGCGCCCGGGCGTACGACAAGGTCCGCCGGCTCAGCCGCACCATCGCCGACGTCGAGGCCGAGGCAGACATTCAGCCCCACCACGTCGCCGAGGCCATCACCTACCGCCTGCTCGATCGCAAGGTGTGAGCGCGGCGGCCGGCCGATCGGTGGATCGGTGAAGCGGTGAATCAGTCGAATGGCGACCTCGTCCATCACGCCCAGCCCCGCGCCCCGCTCAAGCCCGCGTCTGAGCGAGTCCGCGAGCGAAGACCGGGATCGTCGGCCCCCACAACACCCGCATCACGCCGCAACCCCACCGCGACACTCGGCGTGCCGATCTCGTTCACACCACGTCACCGCCGCGCCCGCCCAAACGGGGGAAGCTCATCGCACGTTTCCTGTCTGCCAGGCGACGCCTCCACCTTACCGCAACGCCCGGTTTTTAGAGGGGATCACTGCTCGAACTTCACGTGCGGGGCGATGCGGTCGGGCAGTTTTTCGCCGATGCCGCTGACGCGGCGCAGGTCGGCCGCGTCGGTGAACGACCGCGCCGCGCGTTCGGCGATGATGCGATCGGCGAGCGTGGGGCCCACGCCCGGCAGCAGTTGCAGGTCACTCGCGGGCGCGGTGTTGACGTTGATGCGATGGAGCAGGCCCGGCTGGGCGATCGTCGAAGTCGGCGCGACCAAGTCGGCGACCCACAGCCCCGCGGCGATGAGGAACAACACCGCCACCGCCGCGACAAGCACAGCGGCGGCCTTGCCCTGGTGTTGATCCGGATGGGGTTCAGGCGGTGGCATTGCGTGCGGCGGCGGTGGCGGCGTGCAGGTTCTTGCGCAGCGCGGTCAGCCGGTGGAACGCGCCCTTGGCTTTGAGGTCGGCCCCGGCCAGACCGCCGTGCGGCAGGTCCGCCTCGTCGTGATCGGCCAGATCCAGCCAGGCGATCGAGTCGACGAACGGCTTGCTCAGCGCGACGGAGTAGAACGCCTCCAGCCAGTGGGTCTGTACCAGCGGGCTCCACGGCTTGCGCCAGTGACCGGAGTTGTCGTCCGGCGGGTCGCACGGCGAGCCCTTGCCCGCGCTGTGACCCGACGTGCCGTGCGTCGGGTCTTCCACGAGGCCCGTGGCCGCGCTGGGCACCGCCACGCCGGTCATGTGAAGCGGCTTGCCCAGCGCGCTGAACCGGTCCAGCATCGCGCTGACCTGCATCAGGTCGCGCGTGTAGCAGCCGTTGGCCGCCTGGCCCATCACCAGCTTGACCCCGAACGCGTCGATCGGGATGCCCGCCTGCAGCACCATGTCCGCGAAGATGAACGGCGGGATCGACCGTTGGTTCACCGCGTAGTACTCGCCGAACGGGTGGGTGATCTCGATCAGCGTCTTGGCGTTGGGCTGAACCTTCTTGACCAGCATCACCGCCATGCGTGTCAGGTCCATCAGTTGGTCGAGGGTGAGGTTGAGCTGGGCGTTGGTGTGGATGCCGCTGACGACGTTCCAGAGCGTGACGATGTTGCGATACCGTTTTACCACGCGCTCGATGTGCTCGTAGAACACATCGCGAACCGTGTCGTAGTCGTGGGCCATCAGCGTCAGCCAGTCCGGCGAACAGGCGGGGCAGAAGCTGACGACCGGCCCGGCGAGCGTGGGCATGCGATTGCGATAGGCCCACTCGGCCCAGCCGTCCAGCGGGGCCCAGTTGAACTGCTGCTCCTGGGGCTCCAACTGCCGCCAGCGGATGGGCAGCATGAGGTAGTCGAAGCTGTTGAGCAGTGAGCTGCGCACGGCCTCGGTGCTCTGGGGCAGCGCCACGCCGCAGCCGAACACCCCGCGGTGGAACTGGCCGTTCTGCCGCCGCCGGCCGAACAGCCGCTCGGCATGGGCCAGGGCCAGCTCTTCGGAGGCATCCACCGCCGCGGTCAGCGCCTCGCGGGCGAGCTGGTCGGCCGCGGGCGGGGCGTCCTGAGCGTTGAGGGCCTTGACGAACGCCTGCCGCGCCACCGTCGCGCGCCGCATCGCCGGGTGGTCGGCCGGCAGATCGAACATCATCCAGTCCTCCTGCTTGGCCAGCAGCAGCATCAGCCGATGGCGCACCAGCTCCAGCGACAGCAGGTACGGCTCGTCGCGCTCGGGCAGCAGGCAGGTTTGCAGGGTGACCTCGCCGACCTCGCCGACGGGGAATTGCAGGCACAGCGCCGCCGGACCCACGGCGCGCTTGTCGCACGTCAACACGCCGTCTTTGAGACGCACGGCACCCCGAACGCCGATGTTGTCCGCGCCCAACAGGTGAGCGTTGCGCAGGACAAACGCCGCATCGGGCTGCCCGTTGTCGTAGACCAGGAACTTAAGCATACGCGCCCGGGCCGTATGGCCTCACCTTTTGATAAAGGTATGAATGATTCCGGTGCAAGCGGTCGGGTGGGGTCGAACTTCTGCCTGCGGGCGGTTGCCGGTACACGGGTTGTGTGGGCGGGAGGCAACTTATTTCATTCGCAGGCCTCGGTACTGTAGCAAAGCTTCGGGCTGATTCAACCGGCTTGATTGTCGCCGGTGAGCGGCCGCCGTGCAAGCAAAAGCTGCACATCGGCGGCGTGGTCGAATGGCTATGCATCGGCTAAACTCCGCACCTGCTTCGGTTCGCCACTGCCCTGCTGATGCATTCATCCTTCGTAGTACTACGGAGAACGGAGACGCCCGCCATGCCCGCACCCCAAGCCGTCATGAAGACCGACCTGCCCCTCGACGCCCGCCGCTCGGGCAAGGTCCGCGACACCTACCAGGCCCCCCTGCCCGATGGCAGCCCGGGGCTGATGATGATCGCCACCGACCGCGTCAGCGCCTTCGACGTGATCATGCAAAACGGCGTGCCCGGCCGCGGCGTCGTTCTCACGCAGATCTCCCGGTTCTGGTTCGACCGATTCGCCGACCGCGTCGCTCACCACCTGGTCTCGACCGACCCGGCCGACATCCCCGGCCTGACCGATGAGCAACGCGCCCCGCTGCGCGGGCGCACCATGATCGGCAAACGCACCCACGTCGTGCCCATCGAGTGCGTCGTCCGCGGCTACCTCGCCGGCTCGGGCTGGAAGGAGTACCAGAAGAGCCGGACCGTATGCGGCATCGAGCTGCCCCAAGGCCTGACCCAGTGCGAGCAACTGCCCGAGCCGATCTTCACCCCCGCGACCAAGGAAGACCAGGGCCACGATGAGAACATCAGCTTCCAGCGGGCCTGCGAAATAGCTGGCGAGCCGCTGATGACCAAGCTGCGCGACCTGAGCATGATGATCTACGCCGAAGCACGCGACTACGCCGCGCAGCGTGGGATCATCCTGGCCGACACCAAGTTCGAGTGGGGCCTGCCCGTCGAGGCGATGGGCGGCGCCGGCGAAGGTGAAGCGAACCTGCCGCAGACCATCGAGCCGATTCTCATCGACGAGGTGCTCACGCCCGACAGCTCACGTTTCTGGCCGGCCGACGAGTACGCCCCCGGCCGCGACCAGAACAGCTTCGACAAGCAGATCGTCCGCAACTACCTGCAGCAGCTCGTCGACGCCGACCAATGGGACAAGACCCCACCGGGCCCGGCCCTGCCCGATGAAATCGTCGACAAGACCATGCGCCGCTACCTGCAAGCGTACGAAATGCTCACCGGCGAGAAGCTGGAGTTGTAAACGCCATGCGAAACGCCTTGCTCGGCCCCAACCAGTCTGCCTGAGTGAACCGATCGTCCCCGGGCTTTATGTGTGGACCACCTGGATCGCGACTTCAAGAAGCTCTGCAAGCAAGCAAGGTCGAACCGCACGCCAAGCCGCTGCATTCGATGCGCAAGAGTTGTATTGACGATTGGGCGAAGGCGGGGTACCCTCCCCGCGATGTTCAGCAGTGGGCTGGACACGCGGGCACCAAGACCACGATGACGTTTTACAGTCAGGTCGATGCACGCGATGTGAAGCGGGCCTCTGAACGGTTTTTGGCTGGTTGATCTGACCAACTGTGCCACAACCGCGATTTGGGCCTCTTCCAGAACCACCGCTAAGTCACTAGAATAGCTACACTTGCCACCGTAGCTCAGTTGGTCAGAGCGGTGCTTTCGTAAAGCACAGGTCAAGGGTTCGAATCCCTTCGGTGGCTTTTCCGCTTGGCGTCGGCCCCGTTCGCACACTGTTGCACTTTCCTTGTGCCTCGCCGGCATATGCAAGTTCACGCCGGTCGGGCCGATGCGATGAATTGGACACGTGGCGCTGCAGGGGCGAAACTTTGGAGCGCAACGCGCCGCAGTCGCCGCGGCCGCCACATAGCATGTGTCAGTGGCAATCCGAGCACACGCATCGACTGGAGGCATCTGATGTTGTTGTTGATCGAAACGCGATCGGGCTACGCTCAATCACTCACGTTCGGCGTGCTGACCCTGGCGGCGGTGCTGCTGCTGGGGCATACCCCGGCCACGTCCGCCCGGGCCGACACCGCGATCGGTGATGCCGGTCACTACGTTTCGTACAGCCCACGCATTCACATGCTCAACCCGACGGGCAAGGCCTTCACCGTCACGGTCGAGAAGATGCACTGGGGCCACGGCGCGTGGAACTCCGGTGACATCGCGGCCAGGATCACCGACCCCCAAGGCAAGGTGGTGGTTGAGGGCAAGCATCCGTTGAACGACGCGCGCTGGTCGTTCGAGGTGCCCGCGGGCCCGGCCGGGGTTTACAAGGTCGAGCCGACGGGCAACTGCTACGTCACCTCGACGCTGGACCATTCGGTGGTCTGGACCGGAGAGCCGGAGAAGCACATCGTCGAAGGGCGGCGACTGATTCTCGCGGCGACGGTGCCGCGGCGGTGGTGGTTCTGGGTTCCGGCGGACGTGGAGAAGTTTACCGTCCGCGCCCAGCGGGCCGACCGCTATATGAGCCAGCGGGAGGATTGGTTCACGGTTGTCTACACGCCGCGCGGCCAGCGTATCCGCGCCCTGGTCGGCCAGCCGTCGGTCGATAAAAAGCCGTACCGCCAGGAGCAGATCGCCGAGGTTCCGGTTGAGCCGGGGACGGGGGGGCGGTTCTGGTCGGTCCGCATCGCGTATGGCGATTCGCACAACTACTCGAACGTGAATCTCGCGATCGACGGCGTGCCGCCTTATGTGGCGCGCAGCCCGGAGGAATGGTTCAACCCGGAGACGGGCAAGCAGCCGGACGTCCCGCTGTACGACCCGACGCCGTTCATCCAGGCCGTACCGCTTGAGCCGATGATGAAGCAGCGCTGGCCGAACCTTCAACACTTCGCGCCCGCGCCGTCGCTGGGCGATCCGGATGGCATCACGATGCGCGACGGTGGTCGCTTTGCGCTGTGGAACCCCGAGGGCAAGGAACTGGGGTTTCAGATCGGCACATACCTGCCGCGCAAGCGGGATGGCAACCTGCCAGAGGCGGACGTGAAGATCACCGGGCCCGATGGCAGGACGTTGCTGGACCAGACGTTCGCGCTGCAGCACATCCACCACGGCGCGGGCAAACATTCCGCGACGATGATCCAGACTGGCAAGGGTGTGGCCATCGTCAACGTGGACAAGGCCCGCCGCTGGTTCGCGTTCACCTATCCCGCGACGCCGGCCGTGCTGATGGGCAACAAGAATGACGAGGGCTGGCGGCAGTTCCGCTTCACCGTCTGCACGCCGCGGAACTGGTACTTCTACGTGCCCGAGGGCACGAAGCAGTTCCAGCTCGGTTTCGAAGCGGACCATGAGACCGACGTCGTGAAGATGCGGATCTGTGCGCCCGACCGGGTGGTGGAACTGCTGCACGACAACTCGGTGGACAGCGCGACGGTCAAGGTGCCTGAGGGACTGGATGGGAAGATGTGGTATCTGCGTCCGGAGATGGCGGAGGTCACGCGGATCCGCAACGACGGCCCGCCGTACCGGTACCAGGAGATGCCGATCACGCTGCGCATCAAGGGCATCGAGGGATACCTCGCGCCGACGTGGGAGCAGTGGTTCGACCCGAACAACCCAAAGCCGCCGCACCAGCGTGGTGAGTGAACGGGGTTGCTGACTTCGAGTTGGGCCCGGGGAGCTTGCGTCGAACCTCGAACTTCGAGCTTACTGACTGCGGTACCCCTCGACCTTTTCAACGAGCGCCGACGCTTGGTCTTCGTTCTCCGCGGCGGTCATGACGTACATGCCCTCGGGGCCGACCGCGTCGAGCAGCGGGACGACTTCGTCGTATCGCACACCGATGGCCTGGACGCTTTTGCCGCCGGCTTTGATGCGCTGATAAAGCTCGTACCAGCAGGGGTCGCCGCCACCGGGCTGGCCGGCGCCCGGGGTCCACTCGATCGCGTGCAGCGGCTCGATCGCCAGCAGCTCATCGACGTGTACCATCGCCGCGGGCCCGTCGAGGTGATACATGCTGTAGTCCAGCCGATCGCACTGCTCGGTCAGGCCCGGGGCGACGAACTCGCGGAACATCGCCGGTGAGAACATGGCGCAGGCGTCGCACTGGACCTTCGCCGTCTTGCCCGGGCCCCAGACGTTGAACGCCGCGAACGCATTGCCGCCCGCCGTATCCTTGGTCAACTCGTAGAATCGATCGAACACGTCGAAATACGCCTGGTTGATCTCGTCGACGCAGCGGCGCACCCAGGCCGGGCGTTCGATCATGTCCAACATCAGCGTCTGCGGGTCGCGCATCGCCGCGAGGATGTCGATGTTCTCGATGATGTCGGTGATGCCCACGAGGTATCGCCCGGCCGCGCGCTCAACGTTGGCGCGGGTCATCGCCATCAACTCTTGGAACGGCCCGTTGCTCGGGTCGAAAACCAGCGGCGGGTGGTTGTCCGGGTCGTCGATGACCGGCTCGTACCACACGGTCTCGTTGGTGAAATGCCAGCCGGCGCCGAGGAACGCGGCGAGGTCGCCGGCCCCGACGTTCGTGCTGGCCAGCGGCACGCTGTCGCCGATCAGCGACGCCCGCGCCAGGTGATACTCGTTGAGCCGGGCGCGGTAATCGGGGTCGAGCAACTGCTCACGCACCGTCGGCGGCGCCTCGGGCTTGGGCAGGTCCGGCAGCCGCGACCCGGCCCGCGGGGCGTCGATATGAAGCACCAGGCCCTCGCCACGCCACCATCGCACATGGTGGCGCATCGCGGTCGGCCAGTCCGGCTTCCACGCCAGCTCGTAGTTCGGGGCGTCGACGCCCACGGTGGGCCAGGGGTTGGGTTGGTTCATGCGCCGGGGCTCCATCGCACCGAATCGGCCTACTTGCCGTAAACGATCCGGCCGTCTTTGACGAACGGTTCAGCCAGCGCCCACTGTCCGCCCTTGGAGTCGTGGATGACCTGGGCTGAGTACTGGGGCAAGTAGACGCGGCGGAAGTTGTCGGTCGTATTGGAACCGCTTCGGTGCAGGTTGAAGCTGGAGAAGCAGACGACCGAGCCGGCCGGTACCTCGATCAGGTCGCCGGGGTCATCGCCGGTGTAGCCGATCAGGTCATTGCTGCCCTCCTCGCTCGTGTGATCGCGGATCGTATCCTTCGTGCCGGCACGGGAGTGGGGCAGCAGATAAACCGTCCCGTTGTCTTCGGTCACGTCATCCAGAGCGCACCAGCAGGTGAGGTAGGGCTTGTGGGTCGCGGCGAGGCCGGGGTCGCGGTGGGCGACGTACCCGGAATCCTGGTGCCAGGAAAACTTCATGCCCTGCTCGGGGCCCTTGACGACCCACTGTTCGTGGAAAAGGTAGACCTCGTCGCCGAGGGCGGCGGTGGCGATCTCGGCCATCAACTCGCTGAACAGGAACCGGGGCAGCCGGTGGCTCCGCTTGTATTGGTTGGCGATGAAGTAGCGGCTGCCCTTGTGCGTCAGGCCGTCCGACTCGACGCCGCGCTCTTCGAGTTGGCCATCCTTCCAGCCAATGAAGTAGTGGCACTCCTCGCGGAGCATCTGCAACATGTCCTCGGGGATGACACGTTCGAGGATCATGAAACCCTCGTCCTGATACTGCTGCTTCTGGGCTTCGGTGACGATCGGGAATCCGGTGGCGGTGGGCATGGGTGGCTCCTGGGTGGGTTGTTGGTGCATGTTCAAAATACGCCGCCTTGGGACGGATTTCTTCTCCTGTCGTGCCGCATTGTTATCATTTGCTGCTGTATCGGACGATTGTCTCATCCTCAGGTCGCGGTCGATAGGCGAAGCTGGCCACCGATCGACGCCCCGCGCCAAGCCAACACCTCCCCGGCCTGCTGAGCTTCCCCGTTGGGGCGAGGCGCGGCTTCAAGATCCCCCTGCTCGCGCTCGCACACAGCACCCTTGGGGATGCTGTCGCTGCTGGGCGGCTTGGAACTGGTCCGCGAGGTGCGTTTGAGCCGGGCCTTCTCGTCCAACGCCGCGGCCAGCAGCCGCATCAACTCGGCCACTTCCGCCGCCAACGGCACGATGCGGACGTCCTTGTCCATACAAACCTTGTCGGCCCACTCCACCTCGGTACGCCGCATGGCGTGAACGGTTACCATTTTGTAGGGAACTTAGCCCACGCGAATGTTGACACTCCCTCGAATGGCCGATTACAGTACATCGCTTGACCTGCGGTGACCGTAGCTCAGTCGGTTAGAGCACCTGGTTGTGGTCCAGGGGG
>CAZUHK010000106.1:0-11121 GCA_964620345.1 uncultured Planctomycetaceae bacterium | reverse complement strand
TGGGTGTGGATCGGGTGCTCGGCGCCGAGCATCAAAGTCTGCACCGCCCGCGCGTAGGCCGGGTCGCCGTCGATCGGCTTGTAGCTCTTGTTGGTTTGGGCTTCGAGAATCTTCCGCTCGGCCTGCTTGACGCAATGGAGCACGGGCGTGCGGCCGGCGGCGTCCTTGTACACGCCCACGCCGAGGTTGATCTTGTCGGGATTCGGGTCGGCATGGAACGCCTCGGTGAGCCCGAGGATCGGGTCGGGCGGCGCGGGCTGAAGGTTCGCGAACATGGCACGCTCCTGGTGGCCGATGCGGTGGGGGCGGTCAGCAAGATACGCCACGCCATCGCGCGGCGAAACCGGCCGGCGGTGGACACGCCCCGCGACCGAGGCGACGATGATCGCATGGCGGACCGCCCCAGTCGAATCGCGCACCTGGCCTGGGCCGCGGCGGTCGTGGTGATCGTCGGCGGCATCGTCGCGGGCGTCTGGTGGCTGGGGCCAGACCCGGTGCCCCAAAACGCCCCCGCCCCACCGGCCCGCACGCCGCCCACCGTCGGAGCCCAGAGGGATTACTATCTGTTCGTCCGCCTGGTGGAGTTCAAGCCCACCACGCCCGACGGCGGCCGATGGGACCGCGGCGGCTCGGCGCCCGATGCCAAAGTCCACATCCATTGGCAGGACCAGCGCGTGTTCACCCTGCCCGAGCGCGAGGACCAGCTCATCGCCGCGTGGGATCTGTTCCGCGTGGATGTCAAAGACCTGGTGCTCACCGGCGAGATCGACGTGGGCGCGGTGGTCAACGGCCCGATCGTCCGCGTGGGCTCGGGCCACAGCGTCACCATCGAGGTGTGGGACGACGACCCGCTGAGCAGCGACCTGGCGTTGCGCATGACCATCCCGCTGGCCGAGCTGCGCGAGGGGCGCAACGACATCACCGTCCCGGCCGACAGCGGCGTGGCCCGGCTGCGGATCGACATGATCGACCGCGCCACGCCCCTGCCGCAGCTGATCGAGTTGGACAGCAACCGTGGCTGACCGCCCCGCCGCCGCCCGGCTGCTGTGGGCGACGCGCGGCGTGATCCTGCTCGCCGCGGTCGCCCTGGGCCTGGGCCTCGTGCTGCCGTGCATGACGATCCAGACCACCTTCGGCCAGTATGAATCGTGGCTGCGCCTGCTCAAGCCCGAGCTGCATCAGACGCGGCGGTACTCGATGCTCAGCGGCATCCTCGCGATGCTCCGCCACGACAGCCCGGGCATCGGTCTGGTGCTGCTGCTGTTCTCGGCGATCTTCCCCACGGCCAAGCTCGCGATCATGGCCGCCGCGACCCACGCCCTGGCCGTCGGCCGCCGCGCCGGCCCGCTGCTGACCATCGCCCACCACACCGGCAAGTTCTCCATGCTCGATGTGCTCGTGCTCGCCCTGATCGTCATCGCCATCAAGGGCCTGGGCGACACGACGAAGGTGTCGCTCGAAATCGGCGTGGGCCTGTTCGCCGCCTCGGTCATCGCCGGCATCATCGCGTCAATCATGCTCCACCAACTCGAGCGCCGCGCGGCCGCGCCGCGGCCCCGGGTTTTCATCGGCCGCCCACCACTGCTATAACGGCACCTTCACCAGCAACCCAACCAACAGGAGCGAACCCCAACATGGCCAAGCAGGTTGTGAAACTCGGCATCATCGGCATCGGCAACATGGGCTCCAGCCACATCGGCTACATGCACGAGGTGCCCGGCGTGAAGCTCACCGCCATCGCCGACCACGATCCGCAGCGCATCGAAGTGGGCGTCGGCAAAGCCGCCAACGGCGACGCGCTGGAAACCTACGAGCAAGGCAGCGCGCTGATCGCCAAGGCCGACGTGGATGCGATCCTCATCGCCACGCCCCACTACGACCACCCGCCGCTGACCAAGGCCGCGTTCAAGCGCGGGCTGCACGTGCTGTGCGAGAAGCCCGTGGCCGTTACCGCCAAGGCCGCGGCCGAGGTCAACCAGGCATACAAGCGGATGAAGAAAAAGCCCATCTGGGGCGCGATGTTCCAGCAGCGCACCGAGCCGCGCTGGCGGAAGGTCAAGCAACTGATCGACACCGGCGAGATCGGCCAGATTCAACGCGTCAACTGGATCATCACCAGTTGGTTCAGAAGCCAGACCTACTACGACTCGGGCGGCTGGCGGGCGACCTGGGCCGGCGAGGGCGGCGGCGTGCTGATCAACCAGTGCCCGCACAACCTCGACCTCATCCAGTGGTTCGCGGGCATGCCCAACCGCGTCACCGCCGTTGCGGGCCTGGGCAAGCACCACAAGATCGAAGTCGACGACGACGTCACCGCGATCCTGGAATATCCCAACGGCGCGACCGGCGTGTTCGTGACCACCACCGGCGATGCGCCAGGCACCAACCGCCTCGAGATCACCGGCGATGGCGGCCGCATCATCGTCGACAACGATCGCTTCGAGCTGCTCAAGACCCACCAACCGGTCCGCGAATACTCCTTCACCACCGATCAGGCGTTCGGTACCCCGGCGCGCGACTTGATGGACATCCAACTCGGCGGCAAGGGCGGCGGCCACAAGCAGGTCACCGAACAGTTCGTGCAGGCCGTGCTGAAAAATGACAAGTCGCTGCTCGTCGCCGAGGCGATCGAAGGCATCCACGGCCTGGAGCTGGGCAACGCGATGCTGATGAGCGGGCTGACCGGCGAGCCGGTGAAGATCCCCACGCCCCGCGACAAGTTCGACAAGCTCATCAAAGACCTCGCGGCCAAGAGCAAGTTCCGCAAGCCCAAACCGGCGAAGAAGGTCAAGGCCGACATGAGCGCATCGTTCTGATCAAACCGGCCCGACGACGAAACAGATGCTACTGCCAAGCCCTCGACGCCGCGTGTGTCGGGGGCTTTTTTCGCGTGTTTGCTTCGGGCCCATGCCGCGCAGAGGGCATCAGCCCAAGCGCCGCGTGGGACGGCCGGTGATCAGGCGCACCGGTCGGGCCGACGGCCGCCAAGCATCGCCCGGCCGGCGCCCGTTCGTGCAAAATCGTCAAAAGCGGCCGCATCGCAAACGCTTCGATTTTGGTCCGAAGGGGACATTTCTACTTCCGTGCTCGCAAACCGTTTGGCCGACATTGCCGGACGCGACGTGTGTGGCTAATCTTGGCGCGATGACCGACGCCCAACGCCCCAACGTGCTGTGGCTGCTTTCGGACGAGCACAGCTATCGCTTCTTCAGCCACCTCGACCCGTCGACCGATGGCGAGCCGGCCAACACTCCGGCCTTCGACGATCTGGCCGCACGCGGTTGCGCGTTCCACACCGCCTATTGCCAGGTACCGCTATGCACGCCATCGCGCATCTGCATGTTGACCGGCACCGATCCGATGAAATCCGCCGGCTGGGGCAACAGTTTCATGCTGCGCCCCGGGGCCGCGACGCTGCCGGGCACGCTCACCGACGCCGGTTACGCCACGTGCCTCGTCGGCAAAATGCACCTGGGCGGCGATCGGCAGTTCGTCGGCTTCGAGCATCGGCCGTACGGCGACCTGACCGGCGGCATCGGCCACCAGTGGGAACCGCTCGACCGCTGGGGCGGCCGGGAGATGCGCGACCGCACCCTCGACGCCGGGGTCAGCGAAATCCCCGAGTCGGCCCACCAGGAACAAGTCACCGCGCGCCAGTCCATCGCATGGATTCGCGAGCAATCGGCCAATCACGCGCATCAGCCGTGGATGCTGTGCGCTTCTTTCAGCCGGCCCCACTTTCCGCTGACCGCGCCCAAGCGCTTCATCGATCGCTACTGGCCCGACGGCGTGACCCCGCCCAAGGTCCAACGCACCGGCGATACCGCCGACCACCCGATGACCCTCGGCATGGCCAAGGGCTTTAAGACCGAGGCGATCGGCGAAGAAGAAAAGATGTACGCCCGGGCCTGTTACTTCGCCTGCGTCGATTACCTCGACGAGATCATCGGCGACATGCTCGCCAACCTCGAACGCCAGGGCCTGCTGGACAACACGATCGTCATCTACACCTCCGACCACGGCGAGCTGGTCGGCGAGCACGGCATGTGGTGGAAAAACTCCTGGCACGAGGCCGCGGCGCGCGTGCCGCTGATCGTTTCGACGCCCGAGCATCGCCGCGGCCAGATCGACCCGTCGCGGTTGAATACCCCGGTCAGTCTCGCCGATCTGTTCCCCACGGTCTGCGGATTCTGCGGCGTGGATGTCCCAGGCGGCTTGGATGGCACGGACCTGTCCCCGGCCGTACAGCGCGGCGAAGAGCCGGCGCGCGGGCCGGTGGTGTTCGACAACCCCAACCCACGCTGGGGCGAGGGCAGCGAGCACCGCGCGATCCGCGATGGGCGGTGGAAGTATGTCCGCTTCCGCGGCGAGCAGATGCCCGACCTGCTGTTCGACATCGAAGCCGACCCGCTGGAGCAGCGCAACCTCGCGGCCGACCCCGCCCACACGCCGACTGCTCAGCGGTTGCGGGCGCTGATCGATGCCTCATGGGATTTCGACGCGGCCCAGCGCCGCTGCGAACAGGACCGCGAAGCGACCCAGACGCACGCGCTGGCCATCGACGGCCACTACACCAACCTGTACCACATGCCGCGCGGCGCGATCGTCGATGCCGACGCCCCGTTGTACCACCCCCGCGTGGCGACCGAGCAGCCATCGCAACTGTTCAGCGACCACCCGCGCTGACCCGGACCACGCCGCGGCCCGGCCACACGCGCCCGCATCTCCGGACGAGCAAGCCGACGGGCCAGCGTCCTACCACGACATGGAACCCTGTGTCCGCCCCGTGCAGCGATGCCAACCGACCGACGCCGAGCACTTGCTGCCGCGTATGCATCGCGCGGCTCGAATGATTACGGCGTGCGCATCGCCATGAGGCGCACCTCGGTCATGTCCTCGATGGCCCAGCGCAGGCCCTCGCGGCCCAGGCCGCTGTCCTTCACCCCGCCGTAGGGCATGTGATCGACCCGCCAACTGGGCACGTCGCCGATGATCACCCCGCCGACTTCCAACTCGTCCCACGCCTTGTGGGCGCGGTAGATGTCGCGGGTGAACAGACCGGCCTGCAGGCCGAAGGTGGAGCGGTTGGTCTCAGCCAGGGCCTGGTCGAAGTCGGTGAATTTGCACAGGTTCACCACCGGGCCGAACATCTCGCGACAGTTCGCCGCGGCGTCGCGCGGCACGTCCTCCAGCAGCGTCGCCTGGACGATACTGCCGTCGCGCCCGCCGCCGGCCAGCAGGGTCGCCCCACCGGCCACGGCCTTGTTGATCCATTCCTCAATGCGCTTGGCGTCCTTGTCCGAAATGATCGGGCCGATGAAGGTGTTCTCATCCTTCGGGTCGCCGGCTTTGAGGTCGCGGACCTTCGCGATGAGCTTGTCCTTGAGTTCGTCGTACACCTCGGCGTGAACCAGCAGACGCTGAACGCTGATGCAGCTCTGGCCGGACTGGTAGTACCCGCCGTGGGCGATGCGTGCCACGGCGTCGTCGAGGTCGGCCCAGGTTTCATCGACGATGCACGCGGCGTTGCCGCCGAGCTCCATGACCACGCGCTTCTTGCGGGCCTTGGCCTTGAGCTGCCAGCCGACGGTGTCCGAGCCGGTGAAGCTCAACAGCTTCAGCCGATCGTCTTCGACCAGCGGCGATGCGTCGTCGGTGTCGCAGGCGAAGATGCTGAACGCGCCTTCGGGCAGGTCGGTCTCGGCCAGCGCTTCGCCGATGATCAGCGCGCCGATCGGCGTGGTGGCCGCGGGCTTGAGCACGAACGGACAGCCCGCGGCGATCGCCGGGGCGACCTTGTGCGCCGCGAGGTTCAGCGGAAAGTTGAACGGGCTGATGAACGAGCACGGCCCGATCGGCACGCGCTTCCATTGGCCGGTGTAATTCGCCGCCCGCTGCGAGATGTCCATCGGCATCACCTCGCCGTAGATGCGGATCGACTCCTCCGCGGCGATCTGGAACGTCTCGATCAGCCGCGTGGTCTCGCCGCGAGCGTCCTTGATCGGCTTGCCCGCCTCGATGCACAGCGACATCGCCAGCTCATCGAACCGCTCGGTGAACCGCTTGACGCAGTGCTCCAGCACCGCCTTGCGCTGATACGCCTTGAGCTTGCGCATCGGCTCGGCGGCGCGGTCGGCCGCGGCGATCGCGTCGTCGATCGCCTTGGCGTCGGCCATCGCGACCCGCGTCGCCACCTCGCCGGTGTACTTGTCGATCACCTCGAGGTCGGCGTTGGGCTGCCGGGGCTTGTTCGCCAGGTAGTAAGGGTATTGATCTTTAAGCGTGCTCATGGGTTCTCTGCATTGTTGAAGGTTCCTAGATCGGGCAAACGATGTTGCCCAGGCGTTTGGTGAGTTTAAGGTTTTCCTGGTAATCGATGGGCATGACGATCAGCGACGGGCCTTCGTGGGCCAGCGCTTCGTCGATCGCGCCGCGCAGGCGATTGGATTCGGTGACTTTCTGGCCCTGCCAGCCGAACGCCTCGGCCAAGTGCATCCAGTCGGGGTTGCCGAACGACAGGTCGGTGTGCTTGCCGAACTCGTTGTCCTGCTTCCAGGCGATCAGACCGTAGCCGCCGTCTTCCCAGACCATGATGTTGATGTCGGCGTTGAGCCGACGCGCGGTCTCCATCTCCTGCACGTTCATGAGAAAGTCGCCATCGCCGGCGATGCCGAACACCTTGCGGTCGGTCGGCCCGTCGTCCAGGCCGTCGCGGATCACCAGCCACGCGGCGATCGCGCCGGGCAGTGGCATGCCCATCGAGCAGAAGCCGTTGGGGATCAGGCAGGTGTTGGGCTCGTGCGAGTGGTAGTGGCGTGCGATCCACATCTTGTGCGCCCCGACGCCCGAGAGCACGATCGCGCCGGGGTCGAGCGCTTCGCGCACGTCCCACAGCGCCTTCTGCGGCTTGATCGCGCCCTCGGCCGCATCGTCCTTGTATTCAGCGATGTCTTCGAGCATCGCCTTGCGAACCGCGTCGCGTGCGGCCGAGTCGTGGGCCAGCTCGTCGGCCGGCGGCACCTTCGCGGCCAACGCCTCCAGCGACAGCGCCACGTCGCCGACCAGCTCGACCTGCGGGTTGTAGTTCGCGTCGATCTCGGCCGGCTCAAAGTCGATGTGAATGACCTGGCACTTCCGGCAGTCGTTCCACAGGCGAGGCGGGTACTCGACCATGTCGTAGCCGACGGTGATGACCAGGTCCGCGGCCTCGATCGCGCAGGCCACGTGGTCGCGCGCCTGCAGGCCGATGGTGAACAGGCAGTAGTCGGCGTCCTTGTCAACGCAGCCCTTGGCCATGAAGGTGGTCGCGACGCCGATGCCGGTCTTGTCGCAGAACTGTCGCAACGCCCGGCTGGCGCGCTTCCGGATCGTGCCGTTGCCCGCGAGGATGATCGGCCGCCTGGCATCGGCGATCAAATCGGCGGCCATGTCCAGCGCCAGCGGCTCGGGGGCCGGCCGGCGGAAGCGGCGCACGGGCATCGGCTCGGTCGTCGCGTCGAGCTTGGCGATGTTCTCCGCAAGCTCGATCAGCACCGCGCCGGGCTTCTCGCTGCGCGCGGTGCGCACGGCCTTGCGGATGACCTCGGGGATGTTGTCAGGGTGCCTGATCGCGTGGGCCCACTTGGTCACCGGCTCGTACATGTCCACCACGTTCATCACCTGGTGGCTTTCCTTGTGCTGCCGCGTGGTGGCGCCCTGGCCGGTGAGGCAGATCAGCGGGGCACGGTCCATGTTCGCATCCGCCACGCCGGTGATCAGGTTCGTCGCGCCCGGCCCCAGCGTGCCCAGGCAGACGCCGGGGTTGCCGGTGAGCCGGCCGTACACCTCGGCCATGAACGCCGCGCCTTGTTCATGCCGCGTGAGGACGAACTGGATCGACGAGCCGCCGAGCGACTGCATGAAATCGGCGTTCTCTTCGCCGGGTACGCCGAAGATGTACCTGATGCCTTCGTTCTCGAGGCACCGCACCATAAGATCGGTTGCTTTCATGGCCCATGGTATGGCGCGGCGCGCGGTTCAACCAAACCGGGCTGCCATCCATTGTCTTGTGAATGGTGTGCCGGGCGGTTGAGCGATCAGGACATGGCGGCCGAAACCCGCTGCGGCACTTCGACAGGGGCGAATCGATCCGCGCAGGATAGAATTAGTCCTCGCCGGACTCGTCGATGACCCTCACGTGATCGCTCGGGTCGTTCGGCTGTGGCGTCACGACGCGATAGAACTTCATCGGCTCCAGATCGATCTGCGCGTCGGCCGGGCCGAAGTAAACCACGAAGAACCTAGTCTCCGGCTTTTGAGCGATTGATCGAGCGCGAGTTGTCACCCGCTTGAATGCTCCGCTGATCATTGCTCCGAGATCCCTCGGTGATATAGATCGCCTGCGGCTCAGCGGGTTTGCCATCGGTATTCGTTGAAGTCGCAGGTTGCTGCGAGTTCTGGTCATTGCTTCCCTTTTTTGCCATGAATTCAACCTTTATTGGGTCTTCGACTTCGATTCGACCATCGTGTGTCGATTCACTCATCAGCCAGAGCACTGCAACAAAAAGCAGTGAGACGGCAAGCGAGTACAACGCTCGTATTGTAGCGTTGTTCCTCCGGTTGTTCACGTCGAAGTTGTTTTTTGTGATTTCCGCCAGCCGCCTTGCGACAACCGAATCGACATCGTTGGTGATCTTGGCATCACGGAGCTCAATCCCCTCATGTGCATAATGTGTGTCGAGTTCTCTCGCGTAGTCGATGAGTTCCTCTGTCAGCGGCGCATACCCCAGCTTGCGAGGCCAGATAGCTATACCTAGCTCCCATCCGCTCTTTAAAAGGCAGAGAAGGACAAGAGCCGCCATGGCCCAAAAGAACAGATCTATCCAGCCGTTGAACACGAAACCGTGTTTGCCGATAGCGGTTGAAGCGAAACTAAGCAAAGCAGCGAGAAGACCGATGTAGAACACGCGTTGCTGCAGTCCGCGGTCGCCGCGCAGCACCTCCTGTTCGTAGCGAACGCGAGATTCCTCGGCTAAGCGCTTCCAATTCATCGATGCCTCACCGATCAAACTGCGCATCGAACGCGATGTCTGAGCGAGGGAAGTCGATGGTGCGGACGAACTCGGCGGCCTCGGCGGCGCCGTGCTCGCGATCCATGCGGCTGTCTTCCCACTCGACGCTCAGCGGGCCGTCGTAGCCGATGTCGTTGAGCGCGACGATGATGTCCTCGAACGCCACATCGCCGTGGCCGGGGCTGCGGAAGTCCCAGTAGCGGCGGGGGTCGGCGAAGTCGGTGTGCCCGCCGAACACGCCCACCGTCCCGTCGCCGTGGCCCCACCACGCGTCCTTGATGTGAACGTGGTAGATCCGGTCGGCGAACTGGCGGATGAACCGCACGTAATCGACGAACTGGTAGCCCAGGTGCGAGGGGTCGTAGTTGAAGCCGAAGCGCTTGTGGCCGTCCACCGCCTTGAGCGCCCGCTCGCTCGAAGCGATGTCGAACGCGATCTCGGTCGGATGCACCTCGAGGCCGAAGTTGACGTTGACCTTGTCGAACTCGTTGAGGATGGGCTTGAACCGCCTGGCGAAGTCAGCAAAGCCCTTGTCCCAGTAGGCCTGAGAGGTCGGGGGGAAGGCGTAGATCGAGTGCCAGATGCTCGAGCCGGTGAACCCGTTGACCACCGCGGGCTTCACGCCCCAGCTCTTCTTGTCGGGCTTGGCGTCCATGAACTTCCGCGCGGCCTTGGCGGTGGCGATCAGCTCCTTCGCCGCTCGCTTGCGCACGGCCTCGGGCTCGCCGTCGCCCCACACGTGCTCGGGCAGGATCTGCTGGTGTCGCTGGTCGATGTTGTCACAGACCGCCTGACCCACGAGGTGGGCGCTGATCGCGTGGCACGTCAGGCCGTGGTCAGCGAGGATCTCCCACCGGCCCTGGATGTACTTCTTTGACTTGTTGGCCAGGGTGACGTCGAAGTGATCACCCCAGCATGCGAGCTCCAGCCCGTCGTAGCCGAAGCGAGCGGCTTTCTCGCAGATGGTCTCGAACGGCAGGTCGGCCCACTGGCCGGTGAAGAGCGTGACGGGGCGCGGCATGTCGATTACCTCCGATAAGTGCGGTGATGGGTGGACGGGCAATAGTTTGACCCGCCGGCCCCGCGCCGTCAAAACCCACAACACCCGCGCCACCCGCTCCAGCGTCGAGGTGTTTTGACCGATGCACCTTACAACCGGTGTTGCGCCCCGACGCTTGGACCGCACGCGATGGCAAAGTCCGCCGACACGACAACCCGCACCGGACCCAGCGTCGTGGTCAGCGGCGACCGCATGACCGCCGTGCTCCGCATCCCCGCCGACAGCGCCGAGTCGCAGGTCACCGTCCACGGGCTCATGGCTCTGGTGCGCGACACGGGCCTGCCGACCGGCGACGACACCACGGCGTTGCTCGACCAGGCCGTGCGCCAGTTCCACGACTGGCCCCGAGAACTGAGGGTGACGGTGGGCCAGGGCGTGGCGCCCGTCCGCGGCGAGCCCGGTCGCCTGGAATGGCAGGAGGGCTTGGGCCCGGAACAGCTCCAAGCGCAGCGCGACATTGGCGAAGAGCCGGTCAACTACTACGAGCTGGACAAGTTCGTTTCGGTCGGCCAGGGCCAGCACATCGCCACGCTCATCCCGCCCAAACCGGGTCAGCCGGGGTTTGACGTGTACGGCCAGCGGCTGGCGCCCAGCCCCGGCCAGCCGTGGCCGCTCCAGGCCGATCCGACCGTGCGCATCCTCGCCGACGGCCGCGTCCTGGCCAACCGCGCGGGCTTGCTCAACGCCACGCCGCACCGCATCCACGTCAGCCCCGTCCTGCAGATCGCCAGGCAGGTCGACTTTTCCACCGGCAACGTGCGGTTCGACGGGTCGGTGATGATCGGCCTGGGCGTGCGCGACCGGTTCACCGTCGAGGCCACCGAGGACGTGATCGCCAACAAGTTGATCGAGGCGGCGCACATCACCTGCGGCGGGCGCTTTCGCGCCGAGGGCGGCATGGCCGGCCGCGACGCGGGCACGATCCACGTGGGCCGGCACGCGTTCGCGCGGTACCTGGTGGGCGTCAGCGGCTCGGTCGCCGGCGACCTGGAAGTGACCAAGGAGATCATC
>CAZUHK010000105.1:0-11233 GCA_964620345.1 uncultured Planctomycetaceae bacterium | reverse complement strand
CCTTTGACTTTTGCCCTTCGTCGCCGACTCAATCACGCTTCAGCGGTGCAGACACGCCGACCGTCTGCGGTTCCGCCGCGCCGGCTTGCCACACCGCCCGTTGTTCCATGCCTTCCCGCGGTTGCGGTCGGTCGCTTCGGTAGTGGGTGCCACGGCTCTCGTCGCGCCACAGGGCGGCGCGGGTGATCAGGGCGCCGACGAGCAGGGCGTTCTGAATCTCCCAGCCCGCGCGGTCGTCGAAGATCTTGTCCAGGGTGTACTGGGCCCAGAAGTCGATCATCTGGACGATCTCACCGAGGCGTTGGCCATCGCGCTCGATGCCGACGTGACGCCACATCACGCTGCGCAGAGAGCTGCGGACGTCGGCGACGTCGAGTTCGCTGCGGTCGGAGATACGGATGTCGCTGACGATCTTGATCGGCCCGCCTGGGCCGTTCGCCATCACCTCGGCGCAGGCCTCGCCGACGGCCTGTCCACAGACCAGGCCTTCGAGCAGGGAGTTGGAAGCCAGGCGGTTGGCCCCGTGCAGGCCGGTGCAGGCGACCTCGCCCGCGGCGTACAGGCCCGGCACGCCGGTGCGGCCGTGTTCGTCGACGACCACGCCGCCGATCATGTAGTGCATCGCCGGGCGGATGGGGATGGGCGTCTGGGTGGGGTCGATGCCGAACTGCAGCAGCTTCCGCGTGATACCGGGGAATCGTTCGGTGAATCGTTGGCCGATGTGACGGGCATCGAGGTAGACCTGGGCGCCGGGGGCGATCGAGAGCTGTTCGAGGATGGCGCGGGCCACGATGTCGCGCGGGGCGAGTTCGGCCAGGTCGTGCCGGCCGAGCATGAAGCGCGTGCCATCGCGATCGATCAGGTGCGCCCCCTCGCCGCGTACCGCCTCGGTGATCAGCGAGCGTGCGGCGCCGGCGATGTAAAGCGTGGTCGGGTGGAACTGCTCGAACTCCACGTCGGCCAGCTTCGCGCCGGCGCGGTAGGCCATGGCCAGGCCGTCGCCGGTGGCGATGGGGGCGTTGGTGGTTTCGCGGTAGACCTGTCCGCAGCCGCCGCTGGCGAGGAGGGTCGCCCGCGCCCAGATGACCTGCAGGCCGTGCTTGGGGTGGTGCGTGATCGCGCCGACGCACCGCGAGCCGGGCAGTCCTTCGGTGACCAGGTCCATCGCGAAACAATCGTCGAACAGGCGGATGCGCTCGTGCTCGCGGGCGTTTCGAATGAGTGTGTCGGCCAGCTCGCGGCCGGTGGCGTCGCCGCGGGCGTGGACGATGCGGTGCCGCGTGTGCCCGCCCTCGCGGCCCAGTGCGATCTGACCGTCCTCGCCGCGGTCGGGCGTCATGCCCATCGCCAGCAGCTCGCGCAGCCGAGCGGGACCGGCCTGGATGATGCGGCGGACCGTCGGCTCATCGCACAGCCCCGCGCCCGCGTCGAGCGTGTTGGTCACGTGCTCGTCCACCGAATCCGGTTCGTCCTGCGGCACCGCGATGCCGCCCTGCGCCCAGGCGGTGTTCGATTGATCGAGCTTGCCTTTGGCCAGCACGATCACATCGCCGTGCTCGGCCGCCGTCAGCGCCGCGCGCAGCCCCGCCACGCCCGAGCCGATCACCAGCACATCGGTAAAGATCTGCGGCAACAGCACCGCGCGGAACGGGATCAGGTAACGACGCTCGTCGAAGGAGGGGTGCATCGCTTAACAGTGTAGAAACCCGCCTGCGAGGGCGATAGTTTGTGCCGCGGCGGCGGACCGGCGCTCGCGGCGCGGGCGATCGCCTGCTAAGCTGAGAGAATGATTCGCGGTGGAGCACGATACCCATGGGTCTGAACGACGCGCTGAGGAAGCTCAACCTCGTCGACACGCAACTGCGCGGGCTGGACAGCCGCCTGTCCGGCGCACGCCGACACGCCAAGACACAGGCCGCCAAGCTCGACCAACTCCAGCAACAGGCCCGGGAGCTGACCCAGCAGCTCAAGACGGCGCAAGCCGCCGCGGCCACGCTCGAAAACGAGATCAATTCGGCCAACGAACGCATCGATCAACTGCGCGAGCGGATGAACACGGTGACGAACAACAAGGAATACTCGGCCATGCTGGTCGAGGTGAACACCCTCAAGGCCGACCGCTCGAAGGTCGAGGACCGCCAGCTCGAGGTGATGAGCCAGGTCGAGAGTCACCAGGCCGAACTGGAGGGCGTGCAAGAGGCGATCGCCGAGCAGACGAAGATCACGCAAATGGCCGAGAAGGAGCTGGCCGACCGCACGGCGGAGGTCAGCGAACAGATCGACCAGCTCAAGCAGGAGCGCGGCGCCGCGGCGTCGGAGGTGCCGGCCGAAGCCCTGACGGTGTTCGATCGGCTGGCCGACACCTACGAGGGCGAGGCCATGGCGCCGATCATCGAAGAAGACCGCCGCCGGCTCGAATACGTCTGCGGCGGTTGTTACATGCAGATCCCCGTGGAGAAGGTCAACCAACTGGTCACCGCCGACCAACTGGTTCGCTGTACGAGTTGCTCGCGCATCCTCTACCTCGAGTCGGAACTCAAGGAAGCGATGGGCAGCGGCTGACCGCCGCCGACGCTTCGCCAACCCGTCCCGCCATGCATCTGATTGTTCACTTCGACTGGCTGCGCCACTCCGAACAGAGCGACGCGGCGTGCGGGCTGGTCGTGCTCGACCAGCGCAGCGCCCGCCCGGTGCATGAGGCCGGTCTGTACCTGGGCAAACTCGCCAGCGATCAACGGGCGGCGTTCACCGCGCTGGTCCGGGCGATCGAGCTGGCCGCGCCGATGCAGCCCGAGCAGTTGGACCTGCGATGCGCCAACGAACTGCTGGTGCGACAGATCACCGGCGAGGCGCCGCTGGTCGAGCAAGCCAACATCGATCTCTACCAGCGGGCGATCACCGCCCTGCTTCGCCTGAACGCCTGGCAGATCGGGCTGATCGAGGCCGAGCAACGCCGGCCCGCCACCGAACTGGCCCAACGGGCGCTGACCGAGGCGACCGACATTACCGACCTGTCGGCCGCGGACGTGCCGCAGTTGCACCACCACGCGCACACCGGCGTGCCGCAGTGGACGGTGGAACTGCTGGAGGATCCGGGAGTGGACTGCCCGGCGCGGTGTCGGCCCGGGCGGCGCTTCGCCTTCGGCCCGGACACCCCCGCCGGCTTCTGCGTGCACGCGATGATCGTGGCGATGTCCGATGGCCCGATGGGCTGGACCGATCCCACGCAGCAGCGGATGACCAGCAGTTGCCCGCACTGCGATGCGCCGATGCGCATCGAGCGGGTCGGGCCCAACGAGGAGTAGTCCGCCCGATGCCTACCGCGGCGGGCGCCCCGGCGGGCCGGGCTCGTCGCCGGTCGCCTCGCGCAATTCGTGGCGCAAGGCGCGGTTCTGCGGGTTGCCGGTTTCGATGTGCTGCTGAATGCGTGCGCGACGTTGCTCGGGGGTCATGTCGCGCCAGCCGCCACGCTCGCCCTCTCGGCGATCGCCGCCGCCCTCGGCCGACAACCCGGCTTGTGCCTCGCGTTCGGCCATGCGTCGGCGAAACTCCTGCCGCCGCTGATCTCGCTCGGCTTTCATCTGGTCAAGCAGGCGCTGGCGCTCGGTCGGGTCGGCATTGGCCAGCTCGCGCAGGCGTCGGATCGATTCATCCTCGCGGATCGCTCGCATCGCGTCCCGGGTCTTGTCTTCAGTGCGGAACCGATCGAACAGCTCCCGCCGCTGATCGTCGTCCATCTGCCGCATCAGCGTGGCGGTGTGCTGGATGTATTCGCTCTTGCGGTCGGCCGGCAGCCGCTCGAAGCGGGCGCCGCCGATGGTGTTCAGCCCCTGCTCCACGGTCTGCGGCAGGTTCGGCGGCGTGGTCAGCCACGCCCAGTACACGCCGCCGGCCAGCACCGTCGCGGCGACGACCACCAGCAGACCCACCGCGACTCTGCGTGGCATCGTGATCATTGGAAGTTCCCCACGTGCGCGTCAGCGAATAGCAGGTTCCGACGAACGTGGAACCAGGGCACCGTGATTGACCCGTGCATCGTGGCGTAGGTGTGCCCGTCGAAGTCGTAGCTCACGGGCACGTCGGTCGGCGGGACGTTGTGCTGCTGGACGAACCACAGCTCATCGACCGTCTTGCCCGCCAGGCCGGTGTTGTACACATAGCTGCAGCCGGCCAGGGCGAAGACCTTGTCACGATCCCCGGGACAGTGAAACACCTTCCGCACGCCGTCGAGGTAGGCATCAAGGAAGTCCATGATGGGCGGATCGGCATCGATAGACAGGAATGGTTCGGGCATGTAGCGGGCCGTCGGATACCGCTCGGCGTTGGCGCCGTGGTAACCGACCAGCGCGATGCCGATCTGCTTGAGGTTCGAGGCGCACGCGCTTTTGGTCGCCACCTGCCGGGCCTTGGAGACGCCGGGAATGAGGATGCCGATCAGCAGCGCCACGATGGAAATCACCACGAGCAGCTCGACCAGCGTAAAGGCACGACGAACCGGGCAAGTTTTCATACCATTGCTCAACGCACGACCCGTCTGGATATTGCCGCGCCCTGGCGCCGGTGCCAATCGCGGCACGCCGCCGGATCGAGGCCTCAGAAGAACGGCGTGGCGTCGTCGTCCAGGTCGCCGACCGACCAATCGGCGAACAACGCCGCCCGCTGCTCATGGAACCGCGGCACGACGAGCTGGCCGGTGCTCGTGGGGAACACCGTGTTGTCGGCATCCCAAAGCACCGGCACGTTCGACGGCGATTCGCCCCGAACGATCCGCGGGGCCTGCTGCAGGGGCTTGCCGCCCATCGTGAAGTTGTAGAAGTAGCTGATGCCGCAGTACTGGTACAGGTACATCTGATCGCCGGGGCAGTGGAACGCATCGGTCGCGGCTTTCATGTGGCCGACCAGAGCGATGGTCAGCGCCGGGCCCGAGCCGCCGCCGATCACCGGCGGCGGCAGGAACCGCGCCTTGGGCAGCCGCCCCTGGCCCGACCGGCTGTAGCTGTGGATCGCCATGCCGATCGTCCGCAGGTGCTCCTCGCACGCCTGTTGCCACGCCAGCGTTCGCGCCGCGGTCAACGCCGGCAGCAACACCCCGAGCATCACCGCGAGCATCGCGACGATCACCAGCATCTCGACCAGCGTCATGGCTCGGTGTCGGGCAGCGCGGATCATCGACCACCTTCCGTGAGAGCGACCTGATTGCAACCATCAAGTCTAGTCCAGACGCGGCCCCGGGGCCAGCCCTTTTCGCGCGGCTCGACGCCGGTTTTGCGGCCACTTGCGCCCCGGGCTACCATGGCCGATCCGCCGCAACACCAAATGGAGTTCCGCCATGCCCTGGACGCTCAGCGCCTTCGCCGACGAGGCCGGCCAATCCACCGACGAGCAGATCACCGCCCTGACCCACGGCGGGCTGGACCGCATCGACCCCCGCGGCGTCGATGGCCACAACATCGTCGATCTGCCGATCGACCACGCCCGGCAAGTGCAGAAGAAGTATGAGGCGGCGGGCATTACCGTGAACATGTACGGCTCGCCCATCGGCAAGCTCGACATCGCCGACGATGTCAACATGGACATCCAACGGCTTGAGCACCTCGCCAAGCTCAAGGACATCTTCGGCTGCGACGCGGTGCGCATCTTCTCCTACTACAACAAGGAGCAAGCTCTGCCCAAGGACCAGTGGCGGGCGAGGTCGATGGAGCACCTCAAGCGCTTGATCGAAGCGGCCGACCGCCTGGGCCTGGTGCTGTATCACGAGAACGAATCGGGCATCTTCGGCGACCACGCCGACGACGTGCTGGCCATCGCCGAACTGCGCGACGGCCAGCGGTTCAAGCTCATCTACGACTTCGCCAACTACCTGCGCACCGGCGAGGACGGGCTGTCGATCTGGGCCAAGCTCAAGGACAAGACCGACTACTTGCACTTCAAAGATCAGAAGACCACCGGCGAACACGTGCCGATGGGCCAGGGCGACAGCCACTCGCGCGAGATTCTTAAAGATGCGGCCGACGCCGGCTGGCAGATCGGCTGCACCCTCGAGCCGCACCTCAAGCACTCGGCCGCGGTTCTTGCGACCCACGCCGAGGGCACGGGCATGCAGTCGCTCAAGGACATGAGCGCGGCCGAGGTCTTCCAGATCGCCGCGGACGAGGCGTTGAAGCTGATGGACGAGCTGGGCGTGCGATAAGCTTTTGCGGACTTTGGCGAACTGGACTGTAGCGCCCCGCGCCCCGTGGCCGATAGCCAGAGATGATGCAAACGATCCACCGACCGATCGTCGCGGCGCTGGGGCTGATGCTGCTCGCGTCCGCGGCGTGGGGCCAGTCTCTGCAGTCGCGCGTGGAGGGCGTCGTCCGCTCGGCCGATCTGGGCGCGGCGACCATTGCCGTGCACGTGCGCGACCTGGCGGACGGCCTGAGCGTCGCGGAGGTCAACGCCGAGCGCCCGATGGTGCCCGCGTCCAACCAGAAGCTGATCACCACCGCCGCGGCGCTGATGCTCTTCGATGAAGACTTCGCCTTCCGCACGCAGCTCCGCTACGACGACGGCCGGCTCATCGTCGTCGGCGATGGCGACCCGGCCTTCGGCGACCCGCGCATCCTCGGCGCGATGGGCATGAGCGTCGAAGACCTGCTGGCCCGCTGGGTCGCGGTCGTGCAGAAGCACGGCATCGAGCGCATCGACGCGCTGCTGATCGACGACCGCGCGTTCGACGCTCAGCAGGTGCATCCCAATTGGCCGACCGATCAGCTCCACCTGTGGTACTGCGCCCCGGTGGCCGGGATCAATTTCAACGACAACTGCCTGGACATCTACGCCGCGCCGTCCGAGCGCGGCGGCTCGCCGGTCGTGATGACCCGCCCGATCGATGCGCCGGTGGTCCTGACCAACCTCGCCCAGCGCGGCCGGCGCAATGCGCTGTGGGCCACGCGCACCGCCTCGACCAACCGCATCACCGTGCGCGGCACCGTGCGGTATCGCTTCAAGGCGCCGATCTATGTCACCGTACACGACCCGCCGATGGTCCTGGGCAAGCTGCTGGCCGATCGCCTGGCCGACGCGGGCGTGAAGGTCGGCGGCGTCGCCCGCGTGGCCGACGGCGCCGAGGTCGATGCGGCCAAGCTGCTGGCCGAGGTCCGCACGCCACTGGCCGAGGTGGTCAAGCGGTGCAACAAGGATTCGCAGAACCTGTTCGCCGAGGCGTTGCTCAAACGCATCGGTCGCAAGGCCACCGGCGACCCGGGATCCTGGGCCAACGGCGCCGCGGCCACCCGCATGTTCCTCAGCAAGCTGCTGGGCCCCGACGCCTCGACCATCGTGATCGACGACGGCTCGGGCATGTCCCGCCGCAACAAGGTCACCGCGGAACTGCTCACCCGCCTGCTGGCGCGGATGACCCAAGCCGATGCCCATGTCGCCGATGTGTTTATCGGCTCCCTGCCCGAGGGCGGCGCCGATGGCACGCTCCGCCGACGCTTCGACCGCCCCGCCACCGTCGGCACCGTCCGCGGCAAGAGCGGCTACCTCCGCCAGACCCTCGCCCTGTCCGGCTACGTCGAGCACGAACACCACACCTACGCCTACAGCATCCTGCTCAACGATTTCGACAAGCCCGCGTTCAAGGGCAAACGCCTGATCGACCAGTTCGTCTACGCCATCGACGCCTACATGGCCGAGCGCGAAGTCGAACGCGAAAAGCAAGCCGACCCCGCCCTCGGCGGATGACTTGGCGCGCCCGGTCGTGGGCGCGTGCGCGAGGCCTTGGCCGTGATCGCAATCACTCCCACGCCCCCACCGCCTCCAAGCCCAGCTCGATCGCTCGCAACTGCAACCCGACCGCCGTGGCGATCGACAGCGGCTGCATCGTGAACCCCTGCATCGCCCGCAGGGCCGCGGCCGTATCATCGTGCCCCATCGCCTCGCGGGCTGCGCCCACCGCGTCGCCGAACGCGAAATACCGCCGCGGGTCGCCCGGTTCATCCTCGATCCCCGCGGCCTGGATCACCCACAGCGGCAGCTCCGTCACCATGCACAGCGGGTCATTGCCGAGCGTGCGGACGTACTCCATCGAGTTCAGCCCGAACTTCGCCGCCGTTTCGTCGTCGCCCATCCGCAAGAAGTGCTCGCGCATCGCATCGCTGCGCGGCGTCGTGGCAAAGCCCGGCCCCAGGTAATCGAAACCCTTGTCGCCGCCGCGGTCCCAGTCGAACCGCTCCAGCCCCGCGTCGCGCATCGCCTTGGCGTAGCGTTGCCGCAGTTCCGCCGTGCGGTCCGCCCATGAACGCTCGATCAGGTGCCACCCGCCGGTCGCCACCGCCATGCCGTGCAACGACAGGTGCAGGTCGAACGGCCCGTGGTCGGCCAAAAACGCGCTGACCACCGCGTTCTCCGGCCGACCCTCGGGGTAGGCAAACTCCACGTCCCGCCCCGGCGCCTCGCGCAACCGATGCGTCAAGTACGCCAGCGGGTCCGGCCAGGCCTCCAGCCACGCACGCTGCTTCGCCTCCCCATCGGGGTTCACGTGCGGCACGATCACGAGCGTGAATTCACCCCATCGTCGCTGCGTCGCTGCGTCGCTGCGTCGCTCACACAGCAACCTCAACGTCTCGGCCCCCACCGGCTCATCCGAATGCGCCCCGGCCACCAGCGACACTCTCCGCGGTCCATCGCCGATCACGGTCCCGCAGATCGGCCGGCCCGCCTCGCTGTGGCCGATCACCTCGCCGCCGGCGTCGCGCACCGCCGCGTCGCGCTGCGCCGCGGGGGTGAACGCCTCGATGGATTGGCGTGCGAGGTTGTCGAACATGTCCATTATCCTAACCAGGCCTGTGCGAAACCGCTTTGGTCGCAATGCAGCGATCAACCATGGCTCATGCTCCGGCCTCGGCCATGGATTATGCCCGTGCTGCTCGCCGCGGCGGCGTACAACCTCGTGTGGGGCGCCGCGGTCGTGCTGATGCCGCGCACCACGCTCGGCTGGATCGGCCTGCCCGACGCCACGGCCCACCTGTGGCAATGCATCGGCATGATCGTGGGCGTCTATGGCATTGGCTACGCCATCGCCGCGTTCGATCCCCTGCGCCACTGGCCGATCGTCCTGGTCGGCTTGCTCGGCAAAGTGCTTGGCCCCCTCGGTTACGTTCAGGGGTACCTCACCGATGTCCTGCCGCCGCGGATGGCTTGGACCATCCTTACGAATGATCTGATCTGGTGGCTGCCGTTCGCCGCCATCCTCCGACAAGCGTGGCGAAAACACGCCGCGATGGGATTTCACATTCCCCGCTTCGGCCGCTAGGGTGTGACCATTCGATCCTCCAATGCCCCAAGGGAGGGCAAACGCATGCACGTTCAGGAAAACACCGTGGTGAAATTCGACTACACGCTCAAGGACGAGGCCGGCGAGGTGCTGGACACCTCCGAAGGCCGCGAGCCGCTGGCGTACCTGCACGGGGTGGGCCAGATCGTGCCCGGCCTCGAGCAGGCGATGGCCGGCCTGAACCCCGGCGATGAAAAGCAGGTCACCGTCGAACCCGATCAGGCCTACGGCGAACGCAACGATCAGCTCATTCAACCCGTGCCGCGCGACCGCTTCCAGGGCGTCGAGCAGATCGAGCCGGGCATGCAGTTCACCGCCCAGACCGAGGCCGGCCCCCGCCGCGTCACCGTCACCGATGTGGGCGACGAGCAGGTCACCATCGACGCCAACCACCCGCTGGCCGGCCGGACCCTGCACTTCGATGTCGCCATCGTCGATGTCCGCGAAGCGACCGATGAAGAGCTCGAGCAAGGCAACGCCCACTAAGCCGCCGCCGCCCACGGCGAAAACGGTACCATGCACCCATCATGGGAACCACACGCCCCACGCCTCGGGCACGCGGCCGAATCACCGCTCATCCCACGAAGAAGGTTCCCGGCGCCTTTGCCGCGCCGCAATCTGCCCGCCACTGCTTCAACCTGCTCGGCTTGGTGCTGTGGCTGGTCACGACCCTCGCGCCGCTGGGCTGCTCGCCCCCGACCGTCATCGAGGCGCATTTCCAGAGCCCCCAATCGGCGCAGGGGTGGGCGGGGGTTGGGGCGCGGCAACAAACCTGGCATCTGACCTGGATGCCGGCGACGGATGATCAGCGGGGGTATGTGCGGGTCGAGAGCGGCGCGTTGCGAGGCCCCGCCTTCCCGGTGCAGGCCGATCGCTATTATCGCATCCAGACCACATCGCGTAGCGCCGGGCCGGGGTTCGTGGCGACCCTGTACTACGGCCCGACCGGCTTGGCGTTGGCCGCGGACGATCACACCGGGCTGCCGGCCAGCGACGGCTGGGCCGAGCAGGTTGTCTATTCACGTGCCCGGCAAGGCGCCGCGACGGCGCGGTTGCAGCTCACCGCTCGAGGCGCGCCGCTGTCCATCGCCAGCGCGGCCGTCCATGGCGCGCGGGCGCGCGAGGTGCTGCGCTGGGCGGATCGACTTCGCGCCCAGGCGCCGCCGGTGGCGCCGGGCCGGGTGCCTCAAGCCCCGCCGCTGATCGCTCGCAGCGCGGCACGGGTCGGACCGGGCGAGCCGATACGCATCGTGCTGCTGGGCGATAGCATCATGAACGATCTGGGCAACGGGCCACTGGATTTGCTATTGGAACGCGCGAAGCCGGGATTGGATGTCAAGCTGATCAATTCCGTGCGCAGCGGCAGCGGATGCACCTACTACCGCGAGCACAACCGTGTGCAGCCGTATGTGCTCGACCATCAGCCGCACCTGGTGATCATCGGCGGCATCAGTCATCGGCGTGACGTGGCGGCGATCAGGGATGTGGTGAGGCAAATCCAGGCCGGCTGCGATGCTCAGGTGCTGGTGCTCTCGGGCGCCGTGGCGGATGATGGCTGGTCGCCCCCGGCCACCAACGCCCCGCCCAGCCCTCGAGCCAAGGCCTCGGCGGCGTGGCGTCACGCCCTCAGCGAAGCATGCGATGAAATGGGCGTGGCGTTCTTCGATCTGCGTGAATCCTGGGAAATGTACCTCGCGCAAACCGGTTTCTCACGCACGAAACTGATGCGGGATGAGGTCCACGCCAACGCGTTGGGCCGACTGGTCCTCAACGACCTGCTGATCCGATACCTCAACGGTGATCGGTCACCCTACCGGTCGCGCCCTTGACGACGGTGCGCTCGTCCCGCGAGCTTCCCCCCGTTAGAGCAATTCGCGCTTTTTGTGGCCTTGTGTCATACTGTGGTTTTCAGGC
>CAZUHK010000104.1:0-11258 GCA_964620345.1 uncultured Planctomycetaceae bacterium | reverse complement strand
AACTGCTTCACACACTGCGGCTACACGCTACAGGTGGATTGAGAATGCTCTAGAGCCGAAAACCAAGGCTTCCGGTGGTCCCGCCAAGACCCTCCATTCGACCAGTCCCCGCGGCCCGTCTCCGGCCGGAACAAGGCCCTTCGCCATCAAGCAACGGGCCTTGTGCCTCGTGGCGGGGAGAATCTCACCGTCTGCAGTCGGTATGGCAAAGGCAAGCGTTTTGGGCTGCTGTCCTGCCGCAGTTTCAAGGCCCGGTTCAGCAAGCGTAAGGGCACGCCGCTGTTCAACGGCCGCCCGTCGGACGAGCAGCGCAGGCGGTGCTGGCGCATGCCGTCGAGGGCGGCGGGGTTACGACCAGCCGGCTGGTCGGCGTGCATCGCGACACGCTCGTGCGGCTGGCGCGATTGAGCGGCGAGCACGCCCGGGCGTTACATGACAAACTGGTCGCCGTTTCCCCCTGGGACCGACGAGTTGCAGATGGACGAGAAGTGGGCGTTCGTCGGTAAGAAGCAGAAACGGTGCGATGACGATGGCCGACCACGTCCGGTCACTGGCCAAATGGCTCACCCGGCCAGCCGCGCAGCGGGAGTTGGACACGAGGCACAGCCTTGCCTGCCATGGAATGTCTCCCTTTGGATGATCGGTTCGAATGCCTCGTGAGAAGAGTACGACCGCGTGACGCGTGTGTCGCGTGATCCAGCGTTGAGCTTCGGGCATCGTCGCACGCGTGCCGGTCCGCCGGCTAAGGTCGCGGTGCCAGGGCGCGGTCGAGGTGGTACAACGCGAGGGCCAGCCGTGGCCCGCCGGACAACGCTTCGTAGAACGCATGGCGGCTGGTCACCTTCGGCAGCGCCGAGGCGTCATCAAAGAACATCGCCACGGCCTGCTCGGCGAAGACCACCGCGCGGTCCAGGTAGCGTTGATCACCGCTGTGACGATGGGCCGCGAGCATGAACTCGATCACGCCGGCCAGGCCCGATGGAAGCAGCACCTTCGATCGATCGGGCTCGGTGTCGAGGTAGAACGCCGCGGCCGTCATCGCCAGTTCTCGGTAGGCCCGGGCGTGTTCGGTTTGGCCGAGCTGTTGGGCCCGATCGAGCATCATCATCGCCACGCCGCTGGTCGCGGGCGCGCCGTAGCCGCCGCCCCAGTCGCTGGTGAACGTCGCGCGTTTGCCCAGCGGGTGGCGCGGGTCGCCGAACTTGAGCTTGCCGTTTTCCATCGCATCGGTGTGGGCGCGGTGATGGAAGCCGCGCGTGAAGCTGGGGTGTCGCGCGTTCAGTCGGCCGTCGAGGTTGTGATCGAGTCTGGTCAGGATCACCGCGTCGGTCCGCGATGCCAACTCGCCCAGCTTCTTCCGCGTCGACCCCGGCAGCGTCTGAACTTCATCCAGAATCAGCCCGATGTCGAGCGCCATCATCAGATTGTTGGTCAGCCAGAAGACGTTGTCGTATCGGGGATTGGCCCCGGCGGGCAGGGCGTCGGTCTTCGGGTCGCGGCGCCGGTTGTAATTGTCAGCAAGGGTTTGGATCGCCCGGATCATCGTCGCATCCAGCTCCGAGTCATCCACATGCTCATAGGCCTTGGCCCAGGCAAGCATCATCCATGCCCCGACGCGGGGAAACGACGGCCCGCGCCCCGGCGCGTGGCGCGTGTAGTGGGCGTGGCGTGAGAACGCGCCGGTGTTCTGGTCGGCGATCTGATGATTCCAAAGCCCCAGCGCAAACGCCCGCGCGCCATCGGGCGCGGTCTTGAACGCGCGATCCCAAAGCCACGGCGACCAGCGGGACAGCGGCTCGTGCAGGTCGTTGTCGTAAGGGCGCCCCGCGTACTGGCCGTCCATGATCTCGTCGCCCGGCAGACGCGCCGCCTCGTGGTGCAGCATCCAACTCATCTCTTCGCCCCACGCGATCAAGTCCGTCCGCTCGCTGCGCAGGTGCTCGAAGGTGTACTTAATCGCCGCGTCTGCGGCCTGGGCGTACTTCGTCTCGCCCGTGTCCGCCGTCAGTTCATACAGCAGCGTGTACAGATGCGTATGATGGTGGGCGTTGGCGCTGCCCCACGCCCGGTCGTCGTAGCGCAGGCCGAACTCGTCCATCGGCGTGAACACCTGGTGCGGATCCTTGGGCACGTTGTAATCCGCGCGGGTCAACTGCGCCGCGAACAGCGGTGTGTGCTTCGGGCCGTAGGTATCCCGGCCCCGCTCGATCATGGCCTGCGCGTAGGCGCGTGCGATCGAGCCGAAGTCCGCCCCCGGCGGGTCCGCCGCCGCGTCGGCCGCCCGCACCATACCAAGCCCAATCGCCGCGGTCATCAAAAACCAAAGCGCACCACAAAAAATCATACGCATCGACAAAACACTGCCTTTCAAGTCGTGTGACTCGCCGCCGCGTGGCCAGGGTCGGCAAGTCGCCCTTACGGTCAACCTCACATGATACCTCCTCGGCCTTGGCGTTCCTGGCCACATGGCGGTTCATCCGAAGTCCGGTTGATTCACAGGTCGCTACCCAACAACGCAGCGAGGTGCAGTCGTCAACGCAGAATATCCAGCGCCTCGTAAAACGTATCCCAGCGTTGCTTGCCCCCCTGCTTCCAGTCATCCCGCAGCTCGAGCATCGCCTCGCGGTCGGGCTGGCTGAACCCGACGCTGCCATCGGTCCGGGCGAGGTTCCATCCGCCGATGGCCCAGTGGGCATTCCACACCGACAGGTCCGCTGCGGCATCCAGCCAGATCATATCCATCAGCAGCAGCGAATCCGGTCGCATCTGCGAGAATCGATGATAGATACGTGCGGCCAAGTTGCCACCGCCAGCGACGCCGGTGCCATCGGTTTGTGGATTGAAGTAATAGCTGCCGCGAATGCGACTGCTGGTGGGCAGGGGGTTGGGCGTGGGCCAGGGGGTGTGGGTCTCGTAGGACAGCGCATCGTGCTCCATGGCGGGGCAGAAGAAGGCCTTGCCCCCGTCGATCAAATCGGCGGCGTAGAGCAGACCGTGGTTCATATGCCCCAGATTCCAAACATCCTCGGGGCTGGAAAACAAGTAATAAAAGTCCGTGGGCGCTTGGAACTCGGCACCACCGTCGGACGACAACGACCGAGGCGGCAACACGCCGCGATGATCGTTGATGTAGGTCAACGTCGCGCGGGACAGTTGCTGCTGGTTCGAAGCGCAAACCGAAATCTCGGCCAGCCGGCGTGCCTTCCGCACCGCCGGCATCAGAATTGCCAGCAGTACCGTAATGATGGCGATGACCACCATCAGCTCAACCAACGTAAATCCATGTCGGGTCGGCAGTGGCAGTGATCGACGCATGTTCGCTCTCCAACGCGATGCGTCCGCCCATCGCCGCATGTCGGGCAAAGCGATGAGGGGATGTTCAGCTACTTGTTTTAAAGCGTATCGCTCGTTGCCGGCAAAGCAATGCCAAATAGCGAAAAGTTCTTACAAAACAAGTCATGCGATTCGGCGTGTCCGCTGCGGTCGGCCGCAGGCGATGGCCATCGCGCCGATGCCCATCAGCAGCAGCATGGTCGGCTCGGGGATGGCCGCGAGCTGCTGATCGAGGCGGTACAACGCCAGGGCCAGATTGTCCCCGCCGGTGATCGCTTCGTAAAAGTCGTGCTGCTGGGTGACCTTGGGCAGGACCGACGTGTCGTCGAAGAACATCGCCGCGGCCTCGTCGCCGAAGAACTCGGCTTGGTCGAGAAAGCTCAGGTCATCGGTCTCGTTGAACGCCGCGAGCATCAGCTCGATCGCGCTGGCCAGCACGCCCGGTTTGAGGACGACGGTGGCCTGGTTGGGATCGGCCGTGCGGTAGATGCCCGCCGCCTCCAGGGCCAGGTCGCGGTATGCGTCGGCGTTGGCCTGGTTCACGCCGTCCAGTTGGCCCGCCCGTTCGAGCATGAGCAGGGCGATGCTGCTGGTCGGCGTCGAGACTTCACCCCAGGTGCTGGTGAACGGCGGGCGGCTGGCGTTGTCCTGATCGCCGCGCGGGTCGCCGATGGCCAAATTGCCATCGGCGTCGACTTGATCGGTGATGGCCCGGGTCAGAAAGCCGATCGTGAAGTTGGGATCCTCGCTGCTGAGACTGCCATCGAGGTTATGGGTCAGCTTGTTGAGGATCACATCGTCGGTGCGGGCGGCCAGGTCGGCCAGCTCGTCGACAGTCGCCTGCGGCAAGCCCGACACCTGCAAGATCAGGCCGATCTCCGTCGCCATCACCAGGTTGTTGTCCATCCAGTAAACGTTGGTGAAATCGCCCCCTCGCCCGGCCGACAGCGCATCGGAGAACGGATCCCGCCGAAGGTTGTAGTTCTCCGCGATCGTGTCGATCGCCTCGATCATCGTCGCATCAAACGTCGCGTCATCGACGTGCTCGAAACCCTTGGCCCAAGCGAGCATCATCCACGCCCCGACGCGGGGGAAGTCGGCACCTGTACGGGGATTGCTGTTGCTGAAGTCCGGGTGGCGGGAAAAATCGCCGGTGGTCTGATCGGCGATCTGGTGGTTCCAAAGGCCCAACGCGAACGCCTTGGCACCGGCCTCGGCCAGCGCGTAGGTCCGGTCCCAGAGCTGAGGGGACCAGCGGGCGGACGGCTCGTGCAGGTCGTTGTCAAACGGCCGGCCGTCAAACGTGCCGTCCAGAATCCCGTCGCCGGGCAGACGGGGCCGATCGTAATGCAGCATCCAACTCATCTCTTCGCCCCACGCGATCAGGTCCGTCGCCTCGTTTTCGTCCTGAGTACCGGGGAGCCAGTCCTGCAACCCATCGCGGAGGTGGTTGAAGGTGTGCTGGATCGCGGCATCGGCGGCGTCGGCGTACCGGGGATCGCCGGTCTCGGCGGTCTTGGCGTACAGCAGGGCGAACAGTTCGGTGTGATGGTGCGCGTTGGCGCTGCCCCAGGCGCGGTCCTTGTAGCGCACGCCGAAATCGTCCAGCGACGGAAACACACCACCGTGCGGATCGAGCGGGACGTTGAAGTCATCGGCGCCGCCGCGCTGCATCTGTGCGGCGAACAGCGGCGACTGGACGCTGCCCGGCTGGCTGTCGTAGGTGTCCGTGCCGTTTTCGATCATCCCCTCGGCGTAGTTGTCGGCCAGCGCGCCGTGGTCGGCCGGCGGCGCGGGCACGGCCAGGTTGAACGTCAGCGTCGGCGCGCCCGAGCCGGCGGCGATCGTCGCGCCCGAGCCCAGCGTCGTCGTTTCCTTCGAGGCGATGTCCTCAAGGTCGCCGGCAACCACATCCCGAGCCAGGATGAACGTAGCCAGCCCGTTGGTGTCGCTGTTGAGAAAGTTCGTGAGTTGGGGGCTGGAGAAGTTGACCGACTGGCCTTGGTTGCCGGTCAACTGGAAGCTGCCCAGAAGCGGGGCCACGCCGGTGTCCACGTCGTTGTCGCCGAAGATGCTATCGGTGGCGATGCCCGGGGCGTTGGCGTAGGTCAACTCACCGGCCGGGTTGTTGTCAGTGCCGCCGTTGCCTTCGATCCACCCGTCGGCCGCCCCATCGGTCAGGCCGTACACGTTCACGTTCTTCCCGCTGTCGTTGTCGCGCCACTTGGTCACGCCGAGCGTGGTGCTGCCGCCGAACGTCTGGCCGAGGTAATCGCTCAGGTCGAACCGCAGGAAGATCGCCTCGAAAGCGCCGACGTTGCTGGAGGTCGCGGTGACCGAAGTGCGGGCGAAGAGCCGGCCATCGGTGCCGAAGTTGGTGGTGGTCAGGTCGTCGTTCGTGCTATCGAACTGCCTGACCATCGCATCGGCGCCTTGGCCGTCGGCGGTGGTGACGGTGTGGGTCTGGGCACGGGCGACGCCGGTCGCGAGGGTGAAAAGGCAGAGCGTGAGCAGGGCCGTGCGGGGGACGAGGGGAGAGAGCGCAGCCATGGTGGCCTCCTGTCAATGAGGGGGGGGTGGCTCTCTCTCGCGGGTCGGGTTGATCGGGCCGGGGGCGGTCGGTGATCCAAAAGGCGGGTGGGGTCGGCCCCCACCCGCGTCAATGGATCATCAAGCTGTCGCGACGTCGGCGGCTCAGCGGCGCTTGCGGCTGAGCATCACCAGCCCGCCGAGGCCCAACAGGGCAACCGTTGCCGGCTCGGGCACCAGCGTGCCGTCGAAGCTCAGCGTCGGGGCGAAGTCGCCGGCAGAACCGGTGCTGGTGGCCAGATCGGTCGTTTCCTTAGTAGCGATGTCGTCGATGCCGCCGTCGTCGTCCGTCCGGGCGATGATGAAGGTCACCAGGCCATCGGTGTCGGCATTGAGAAACGTCAGGAAATCAGCATCCGAGACAGTAATCTCATCCCCTTCGTTACCGGTGAGCTGGAAGCCCTCGGCATCGGAGACCAGCACGGAAACCTCAGTAAGGTCGATGTCGTTGTCGCCGAAATCCGAATCCTGGGCGATGCCCGGGGCGTTGTCGTAGGTCAACTCACCGACCGGGTTGTTGTCGGTGCCGCCGTCGCCTTCGATCCAGGTGTCCACGCTTTCGTTCAACCCATAGACAATCAAGTCCGTTAAGGTGTCGTCATCGCGCCACTTGGTCAGGCCCAGCGTGACCGGGCCGGTGAAGGAGCCGCTGACGTAGTCGGAGATGTCGAAGCGGAGGAAGATCGCGTCGAATCTATCATTGCTAGCATTCGTCCGCGCCCAAATTCTGCCGTCGGCACCGAAGTTGGTATCCCCCAAATTGCTACCGTCCTGTCTTACCATGGCATCCGCCCCGTTGCCGTCGGCGGTGGAAATGATGGCGGCGTCGGTGGCCACGGTGGTCAGGCCCAGGGCCAGCACGGCGGCGAGAAACAGTGTCGTCCGGTTCGAGCGCGCGGTCTGAGTGCGGATCATCTTGGATCCTCCTTGTGAGAATGGGGTGGTGGGGAACGGAGGGTGAATGTGATTCTGACGCGAGAGTTTCATCGGCATGCCCTTTCGTAGGCGTTTGCGATTCGGGGCCGGGCCGGCACGTTGCCTGATCCAGCCACCCTCTCTCGTCACCGATCACAATAAACCACACCGCAATCAAAACGCAATGCACAATAGCGAAAACTTGTTATAATATGAGTCATGAAGGGCGATACCAACTCCTCGTGCTACCGCATCTACACCGACCTCGAGCGGGCCGGGGCCTACACGCGGCCGATCCTGCGCGGCGTGCTGCGGTATGCCGCGACCGCCGAGCATTGGGACTCCCACTTCGCCGCGTTCGGCGACCGCATGGCCCGCTCGGCCACGCCGGAGCATTACGACGGCCGCATCCTCCGCTATGGCCCGGTGCTCGAGGAGCAGGTCCGTTCGGCCGACCCCGCGCCCGTGGTCTGCGTGAGCGATCGGCCCGAGCGCTTCTCCGGGCCTACCGTCGTGCCCGACAACATCGCCGTCGGGGCCATGGCCGCGGATTACCTGATCGAGCTGGGCTTTCGCCAACTGGCAATGGTCGGGCCCCTGGGGGTGGGCGTGGGCCTGCACCGCTTTCACGGGTTCCGCGAACGGGTCCGCGCCATCGACGGGCAGGTCATCACGCTGGCCGATGCCTGGCAGGCCGACCGCGGCGTCTACCGGGCGCCGCGGGACTGGCTGGCCGCCTTGCCCGTGCCGTGCGGCGTGTTCTGCTGGAACGACGAGACGGCACGGAACGTGATCCTCGACGCCGGCGCCGCCGGCCGATCCGTGCCCGAAGACCTGGCGGTGGTCGGCGTACACAACGACGACCTGCTGTGCGAATCGGTTCAGCCGAACATCACCAGCATCGCCCTGCCCCTGGAGACGGTCGGCTACGAGGCCGCGGCGCTGCTGGATCGGCTGGTGCAGGGCCAGGCCGCGCCCGACGAGCCGATCCGCTTCGCCCCGATCGAGGTAGTTGAGCGGGGGTCGACGCGGAGCACCGCCGACGACCCGGACGTGGCCCAAGCGCTGGCGATCATCCGGAGCCGGGCCACGCGGGGTTTGTCGGTGGATCAGATATGCGAGTCGCTGGCCCTGCCGATCAGCCGGCGGACGCTGGAGCGTCGGTTCGTCCAGGCCCTGGGCCGCACGCCCCACGAGGAGATTCGCCGCATCCAGGTCCAGCGGGCGCGGGAGCTATTGATCAACACCGACCTGCCCCAAGAAGAAATCGCCCACCGCTGCGGGTTCAGTTCCAATCCGTTTTTTTCCAACACGTTCAAGCGGGTCACCGGCCAGCGCCCCGGCGCTTACCGCAACGCCAGGCGTCGTCGGCGGTAGCCGAGCATGACCGCGCCGCCGAGGCCGAGCAGGGCGGCGGTGGCGGGTTCGGGGACGATGGCGACGGCGAAGTTGTCGATGCGGGCGTGATCGCCGTCGTTGCCGGGTTCGAGGAACATGCCAAAAGCGTCGATCTGTCCGCTGAGCACGCCGTCGACGACGTCGGCGGCGAGGGTGAGTTCGCCGGTACCTTCCCCTAGGGCGACGCTCAGCTCGCGCCAGAGGGCGCCGTCGGTGAAGTCGAAGTCGGTCAGGGCGAACAGCGCCAGCGGCTGGCCGGCGCCCAGGTCGGTGTCGTTTGTGGCGGTAGGTTCGGCGACGTACCACTGGCCGGCGATGCGGATGGCGAACCGCGCCGCCGCCGGATCACCGGCGCTGCCATCGAGGCGGAGATTGACCGACAGCTCGTTCAGCTCGGCGATGTTCACCAGGCCGGCGCCGGTGGTAAACAGCAGGGCCGGGCCATCGACGCCATCGAAGCCCGCGTCCCGCCGCGGGGCCACGAAGGCGTAGTCGGGGTTGTCGCCCTCGACGAAGCCGGGCACGGCGCCGCGATCGGTGATGTCTGCCACCCCGCCGGTGTCCGCGGCCAGGTAGGCGTTCCAGCCCACCGCCGAGAACGGCGAATCGCTGTCGACGTCAAACCCCTGGCGATAGATTTCAATCGACCCGGTCGGTGAAGTGACCGGCAGCTCGAACCCGGCCAGCCAGTCGGCCAGCTCGGACGGGTCGGTCGGCACGCTCAACGCGCGGCTGGCCGGACCATACATCGGGTAGCCGCCGGCCTCATCCTGGCTGTCGATGAACGCGCCGGTGCGGTCGTGGTAGCTCTGGATGATGCGCCGGTCGATCGGGTCACGATCCCAGGGGCGTGCCCCGGCGTTGGCCAGAACATGGGCCGCGGTCTGATCGGCCGCCAGGGGCGTCAGGCCCTGCGGGAAGTCCAGGACGCCGGCGTTTACTTGCGCGAAGCTGCCGCTGATCTGCGTCATCGCCGAGCCGTCGAACTCCAGCGTGAGGTTGTCGTCGAGGTAGACCCGCGCCGCCTTCTCGCCCGTCGGCTCGCCGTCGGCGGTATCGATCGCACGGATGAAAGTGTTGTTGGTCTGACTCGACGAGGGGCCGGCCTGAACGACGTTGCCGATGGCGGTCACGTCGCTCTGATCGACATACTGGCTCTGAGGGTGGCCGCCGTTGCGGGCCCAGACCGCGGCGTCGCGAGGCCCGGGGCCGAAGTTGTAGATGACATTGTTGACCAGGACGGACTCGGCGGCACTGATCAGGGGGTGGCGGTCGCGATTGTGGGCCATGAAGTTGCCTAGGTGCGAGATGTTGCTCGCGCCGTCGTTGAGCAGCGTGCCCTTGGAATGCTCGCCCTTGGAGTGGGAGGCGTTGCTCAGCCCCTCGGCGATGATGCTGTTGCTGATGGTCATGTTGTGGGTCGAGGTCGGTGGGCCGACGGTGTTGTCGGCTGCGCCGGCGCTGATGTTCTCGTCGATGGCCCACGTGGCCGAGATATGATCGAGCACGACGTTCTGGGGATACAGGTCGTTGCCGTGGGCGTCGGTGCCGCCGATAGGGGCGGTGGAGATCGCGTCGGGCTCCCAGCCAGTGCCGGGCGCCTGGCCGGCGTCACCGGGCCGGATGCTCAGGTGTCGGACGACCACATCGCTGGCGTTGACCGTGACGCCGCCGCGGATGAGCGTGATGCCCGGGCCGGGCGCGGTGTGGCCGGCGATGGTCAGGTTCGGCTGGTTGATGCTCAGCGTGCTGACGCCCGAGGGACCGCCGAGGTCGATCACGCCGCCGACCTCGAAGACCACCAGCCGCCGGCCGGGCGTCTGAACCGCCTCCAGCAGCGAGCCGGACCCCGAGGCATTGAGGTTGGTCACCTTGATCACGCTGGTGGAATGCAGCAGCGTGCCATCGGTGTCGAACACGGGCATCCCACCGTAGGTTTCGGTCCCGAAGCCCACGGCGCCGGGGTAGGCATTGCTCGCTACGGCCGCGGCTGAACTGAGCCCGACCATGACCATTGCAAGCAGGACGACGCCTGCGATCGGCCGATTCAGTCGGGCCAGCGTCCGGGGGAAGTTCCGGGGGAAGTTTCGGGGGAAGTTTCGGGCCAGCGTCGAAGGGGATTGCATGGTAGGGTCACTTTCCGTCCGGCCCCGAGAAGATCGGGGCGTTGTTTGAGAAAAACGCGGCCGGCCGTTCGATGGGCCAGCCGCGTCGGAGGAGGAAACTCATTGTTGCCGCGTTGCACTTGGGCGGCGCGACGACCGCGGCGACCGCGGTTTAGCCGAATACGACGATCACGCCCGACGCTTGCGGCCGGCGAGCATCGTCAGCCCGCCCAGACCCAGCAGCGCCAGCGAAGCCGGCTCGGGGATGAAGGTGACTTCAATTTCGCTGTTGTCGACCACGGCCTCGCGCGTCTGAGTTTGCCCTTTGCCTGAGCCGGCGACGGCGATGTAACCGAACGTGATCTCATCGCCTGCGGCGGAGAAATCGGGGTTGCTACTCGCGGTCACCTCACTGCTGAAGTCCATGGTGAAGGAGCCTGTCGGTGACGAGGTGACATCGAATAGTTCGAAGTCCGACTCAACAAGACCGTTGGCCGCGAGCGAGATGAAGCTCGTGCCGGTCGGACGGAAGCCATCGCTGTTGCCGCCACCCAGGCCGCCGGAGGTGTAGACGAAGCTGTCGCCGCCCTGGAAGACCGCGAGGTAGAGGATGGTAGTGCTGTCCTCATCACCGTCGCTGGCAATGTCCACGGACCAATCGATTGAGGTAATATCGTTGACACCGGCCGGGTCAAAGGTCGCCGCCGACTCAACGGCAAAGCGGGCGAAGCCGCTCGAACCTCCGGTGTTCAGGTCGGTCACCACTTCCACGCCGCTGGTACGGACTTCCGGGGTGTCGACCGTCGCGGATGCCGACCCACTGGTGTCGTCGGTCAACATCGACGTGGTGTAATCGCCCGGCGCGTCGAGCTCGCTGGTGAAGGTGATGGTATCCGCCGGGGCGGTGGCGGCGACAAG
>CAZUHK010000103.1:0-11348 GCA_964620345.1 uncultured Planctomycetaceae bacterium | reverse complement strand
AAATGTCGATTAGTTTTGCCTTTTGCCCTTTTGATCGCGATTCTTAGCGGCGGGCGGCGTCGGCGGCGGGGCCGGGCGTGCTGACGCCGGTGGTGGGCAGGCGAGCGCGGCATCGACAGACAGGGCCGGCTTCGGCGGCCGGCCCTGCGTGGTCGGGTTCATCGGATTAACCGCACCCGCTCAGCGCCGGCGTCCGTGGAGCATCACGGCCGCGGCGAGGCCCAGGATCGCCGCGGTGGCCGGCTCGGGGATGGATTGATTGCCGCCGCCACCCGGTGGGGGCGTGGGCGTGCCGTAGACGCTCACGTGGCTGATGCCGTGCAGCTTGCCGCCGCGGTTGGCGATCTGATCGTTGACGAACAGGCCCACGTTGGCCATGTCCGAGCCGGTCACGTCGTACAGGGCGTAGGCGTTGGCCGCCTTGACCGCGACGTACTGCACCGTGCCTGCACCCGAGTAGGCCCACTCACCGCCCAGGGCTTCGGTGCGGTCTTTGGTGGCGGTGATGGTCAGCGACAGGTCGCCGGTGGTGTAGGTCGCGCCCTGGGTGACGGCTTCGAGATCGACCTTGCCCAGGTCGAAGAGGGCGGTCGCGGAGCCGGAGTTGGTCTGCACGTTGGCCAGCTTGTCGTTGCCGCCGAACACGCCGACCAGTTCGCCGGTGATCATATCCGCCCGGGCCGCGCCGCTCAGGCCGGCCAGCAGCGCCGCGGCGGCGCACAGACACACAGACAGTCGCGTATTGCTCATCGTCACTTCCTTGTGTGGGGTGATCGGGAAGCCGCCTCATCGGCGGCACGAGCAAACTGTACGATTCAGCGGCGCAGGAGCAAGGACCGCAAACGAGTTATCCGCGCGGTTTTCGATCGACGCGCCGCGGCGGGGGGGCCGGGCGGCCATGCGGTGAAGATGTAACGATTATGCGGGCGATGATTCGGCGGGGTCCACCGCGCCGGCCGGCAGGCCCAGCTCGGCGAGGACCGGTTGGAGCAACTGCCGCCGCCAGCCGCCAAGCAGAACATGGTCGGGCGAGACGTCGCGGTGGCGGATCGCCAGCTTCGCCAGCTCGGTGAACTCGTGCCGGTTGGTGACGATGCCGATGGCCACCCGCTGTTCTTCGCACATCTGCTTGACTTGTGCCCACAGATCGTCGACCCGCTGGCGCTGGCGGTCGGTCAGCGGTCGGCTGCGCGGCGGGGCCTGCGCCCAGGCCTTGCTCTGGGTCGCACGCTTGACGGTGCGCAGGATCGCTTTGCGATGCGTCGAGCGGAACGACGCGGGCACCGCGTCGACCTGTTCCAACTGCTGCGCATCTTCCGGCGCCCGTCGGGCCAGCTCCACCAGCGCCCTGTCCTTGAGGACCGACCGCGGCGGCAGATCGCGCCCCTGGGCGATCTGATCGCGCATCGACACGAACTTCTTCAGCAGCACCGCGTTGCGATTGGCCAGCGCGTAGGTCTTGCGCAGCCGATGCACCACCGCGTCCGCGTCGAAGCGGTACAGCTCGGCCCGGCACAGGTCGGCGAACTCCGCCCGCGCCCATTCGGTGCGGTCGGTTTCGTCGAGCCGGCGGCCGATCGCCTCGCGCAACGCCGGCAGATAGCGCACGTCGTCCGCGGCGTATTGCAGGTGAACCTTCGACAGCGGCCGCTGGTCCCACCTGGTGAACGTCACCGCCTTGGGCAGTTCCAGGTCCAGGTAGTGGGCGATCAGTTTGTGCAGGGACATCGGGTAATCATCGCCCACGAAGCCGGTGGCGATCTGCGTGTCGAACACGTTGGCCGGCGCCGCGTCGATGTGGCGGACGATCGGTTCGAGGTCCGGCTCGCCGGCGTGGACGATCTTTTCGATCGATGCATCGGCGAGCATCCGCCACAGCGGCTCGAGGTCCAGCACGTGGCCCTCGTGGTTGTGCCGGCCGGCCTTGGGGTCGATCACGTACACCCGATCGGCCGTGGCCAACTGCACCAGGCAAAGGTCCGGCCGATAGTGCGTCTCGCCGATGAACTCCGTGTCGTACGCCACCGCCGGCTGGTCGGCCAGGTGCGCCAGCGCCGCGTCCATCGCCGCGGCGTCGGTCACGAGAATCGGCGGGTCCGGGCAGACCAGCGGGTGATCGGGGATGTCCGGCCGATCCGCCGCGCGGACCTCGGCGGTCGCCTCGTCGTGCGCCTCGTGTCGGCGGCGGGAGAGGTACTGCCGGTAACTGCGACGCCCCGGCCCTCGCGGATTGGACGAATCTTGTGCCATACAACCTTCATCGGATGGTAGCAGATTCCGATGCGGCATCGGTGATTGGTCATCGGTCGTCGGTCGTCGGGCATCGGGTGTTGGGCGTTCGACCCAAGCCGCCGGCTTCGCTGCGCTGCGCCTCTGGCTTGGCTTGGGGGGTGGTGGTGATCGCGGTGGGGGGGTGGCTCGTTCGGCGTTGGGCGCTGGGCGATCGGCGTTCGACAAAAAACCCCGCATCAGCGGTAGGCGGCTGGGTGCGGGGCGGAGGAGGAGGAAAATGAGCAATCGCGTCGTCAGGTGGCTTTGAGCGCACTTCCGTGTGGCCGGGGCCCGGCGCGATTCAACAGGGGCGCCAGGCGGTCCGTCACCTGGCCGGACAACGTCACATCGGCAAAGGCGCCGCCCCGAGCCCGCAGCCGTTCCAGTTTCCGGTGCAACGCGAGCAATCGCTCGTCGCTGAGCCGGTCCGGGCGCCAGCGTCGCTCGACCGCATCCGTGCGGCCGGTCGCTTCGCGGGCTGGGCTGTGGGTCGTTACAGGCGACATACGAATCCTTTCTGCCTTCGCCGACACGGAACACCAAACTTGCGTCGGTCTCTAACGGTCTTCGCCGCCCCGGCCGACATTGCGGCCGACCACGCGGCGGGGGTTCATCAACAACTGCGGCTTCTGGCTGAGCTTGGCTCTGAACTGTTCGTACCAGCTTTCACGATCGTGAATCTCCAGGTGATCCTTCACGCCGATCAACACCACGTCGCGCTTCAGATCGACCATCTTCAACAACTGCTCGGGCAGGCGAACGCGGCCCTGCTTGTCCAGCTCCACCCGGCGCGCCAGCGAGAAAAAGAACCGCTCGTACTCGAGCACTTCCTCCGGCGGCAGGGTCGAGTCGTCCAACTCATCGGCCCGCTTCTGGAAGCCCGCCTCGGTGTAGACGCAAAGCGTCGGGCCTTCGCTGAGCACCACGTAGAGCGACGCACCATCGCGCTGCGCGTCCAGCGTCTCCCGCACCTCGGCCGGGATGGCCAGACGCTGCTTGGCGTCGATCGAGTGTTCGTATGTGCCGGTGAAGAGCAAGGCATTGCTTCCCCAGGCATCCGTGCCGTGCGTCAGGGCCAGGCGATCCGTGCCGAACCCGTGTCGTTCATGGGAATCTATACCATTCCTCCCCAAAATACAACCCCCAAATTCATCAATTCGTGGAAAATATGTCGATTGGCGATAGGTTCGACCCCGCTGGGCGATCCGGCCGCGGCCGGGGGGCCTGCGGCGGTGCCGGGGACTACCGGCCAATGCTGAGCCATTTTCCCCAATTACGGGGATGGGTTGCGTCGGATGGGGCTGTTAAAATGGCTGGTTGACCTGGAGCGTTACAGCCGGACCAGCATGCACGCAAACCTTGACGACACAAACAATTCCGATTTTTTTTGGAAGGACCGAACCAGCGCTTCCGAAAAGGGTACTAATCTGGTACCATATGGAGCAGTCGAACCGACGCGGGACGCGCGGCGTAACTGGCATGAGCGTTGCGACATCCGACGTTGGACGGACCGTGCCGGGTCGGGCACGAAGGCGGCCGAAGCCCGCCAGAGAGGCCACGGACAGCTATGAACACCCTCATCAACACCCATTCGCCACTGGATCAGATCCGCCGGCGCCGCTCGGCCACGACGCACGATGTGCCGGCCAAGCTCTCGCCCCGCGATCGGGCCGCGCTCAGCGACATCCTCGCCCAGCCGGTCGACTACGTCGACGACGAGGCCTTTTACGAGGCCGGTGCTCAGGACGCGATCATGAACCCCGACGTGGACATCCCCGATCCCAACACCAGTTGGTATCACCCGGTGATGGAGAACCTCAACTCCTCGCGGGATGTGCGCGGGGTGGTGAACGTCGTGCTCAAGACGAAGCAGGAGCAGGCGCTGTTTCTGCAGTACAACTACGCCCGCTTCCGCACCGATGAGCTGCGCAAGCAGGTCGGCGACAAGCCGGTGACCGAGAAGCAGGCCGCGGAGCTGCTCAAGTGGTACCGCAAGAGCCGGGAGCTGCGCGACCGCATCGCGCAGTTCAACCTGGCGCTGGTGCTGGCGATGGCCAAACGCGTGCGCGGCACGGACCTGGACTTTGCCGACCTGATCAGCGAGGGCAACATGGCCCTGCTGCGTGCGGTGGACAAGTTCAACGTCTCCAAGGGCTTCAAGTTCTCCACCTACGCCTGCCGGGCCATCCTCAAGGCCTTCAGCCGCACCGGTGTGAAGCACAGCCAGTACAAGGCGATGTTCCCCACGGACTTCGACCCGGCGCTGGAAAAGTCCGACCACCAGGAGCGCCGCAACGAGGCCCACGAGAACGACTGCGCCAGCGAGGTGCGGCGGATCTTCAGCGAGAACCACGCCGAGCTGTCGGACGTCGAGCAGGCGGTGATCGAACACCGCTTCGCGCTGACCGGCGGTGAAGACGCCTCGCCCCTGACCCTCGAACAGGTCGGCAAGCTGGTCGGCCTGACCAAGGAGCGCGTGCGGCAGATTCAGAACAAGGCCCTGGCCAAGCTGCGCACGACCCTTGAAGCCGAGTACCTCGACGGCCCCCACGCCCAGCCCGATGAAGCCGCCGAAGAAGAGGTCGAGGCCGAGGCCGAGGCGCAGCCCGAAGCCGAGTCGAAGTAACCCGGCCACCCCATCGCACCCACGCCACCGCCGCGACACACGCAAGTCGCGGCGGTTTTCTCAGACGCCTAAAGCCCGGCCGCCGCCGCGGCCGGGCCCTCTCCCCCGCGTGCCCTCCCCCATCACGCCGACGCCGCCGCGACGCCCGGTTGCAGCTCGGGCCGCACCAGCGCCAGTTGGACCAGTTCATCGGCCGTCACCGGCACGTTGCCGAGGCGCGCGATCGCCAGGGCCGCGGCGAGCGAGCCGGTGTACCCGGCCTGGGCGAGCGTGGCGCCGCCGAGTTGGGCGATGACCATCGCGGCCAGCATCGCGTCGCCGGCGCCGACCGGGTCGTCGGTCCGCGTGGCCAGCGAGGGCAGAAACTCGCTGCGCAGCCGCGCGGTGAACCAGTGGCCCGGCTCATCCTCGCGCGGGCTGAACAGCACGCAGCCGCGCGCCGCCATGGTGACCGCCATCTGCCGCACGCGCAGTTGTTTCATCACGCGCATCGCCACCGCGGGCAGGGATTCTTCGAAGTCGCCGGTCACGCGCCGCAGCTCCCGCTCGTTGGGCGAGAGCAGGTCGAAGCCGCACATCGCCAGCAGCGTGCGGCGGGGGCCCGAAACGTCGCCGGCGATCAGCGGCACGTGCTCGCGCAGCGCCGCCAGCGCCTCGGCCAGCAGCGGCTCGGTCACCATCCCAAGGCCGAAATCGGCGAACACCGCCGCGTCCAGCTCATCCCGCCGCTCGGTCAGCGCGCCCACGACCTCCCGCTGCGTGGCGCGGTCCAGCGGCTGGGCGCGGGCCTGGTCGATCTTCAACAGCTTCTGCGTTTGCACCAGGTACCGCTGCTTGATCGGCAGCGCCTTGTGCGCGGCGAAGGTCGTGTGCCGCACGCCCATCGCGTCGAGGCCCGCGAGCAGTTGTCGGCTGGGCTCGTCGTCGGCCACGGCCGTGATCAGGTGTACCTCGGCGCCCATCGCCGCCAGGTGCGACGCGACGATCGCCGCGGCGCCGGGGTAATCGCGCTGCTGCAACGGGCGGACCGAGAGGATCGGCGCTTCGCCGGCCACGTCGAGCGATTCGCAGAAGACGTAGCGATCGCACAGCGCATCGCCGACCACCGCGATGCGCTTGCCCGCGGCCGCGGCCAGTTGACGGCGCACCGCCCCGGCGGTGAGCTGCCAGCGATGGCAGCACGCCCGCAGCCGCGCCGTGTCGCTCAGCCCGTCGGCCGGCAACGCCCCGCCGATCGATTGCAGGATGTTGGTCGAGCTGAACACCACCTGCCCGCAGGAGAAGATCACCCGCCCCCCGGTCCGCTCGACCAGCGTGCGTTCGGCCAGGAACCCCGCGTGCGTGCTGTGCTCGTACTCCTTGCCCTTGACGTACACGTCCGGCCGCAGCGCCGTGATGATCGGCTCGGCCGTCGCGCCGGGCGCGATGACCACATGATCGACGAACTCGATCGCCGCGAGATTCTCCGCTCTCAGCTCCTGCGGCACGTAGGGGCGCGTGCCATCGGATTTCTCGATCGCATCGTCACCGGTCAGCGACACGACCAGCACATCGCCCTGGCCGCGGGCGAACTGCAGGTAGCGCAGGTGACCGGGGTGGACGATGTCGAAGCAGCCGTGGCACAGCACGATCGATCGGCCCGCGTGGGTGTGGGCGGCGCGCAGCGCCGCGAGCTGCGGCGGCGCGACGATCTTGCGATCGGGGTTGGGCGTCATGCTTATCGTTATCGGCCGGACTCGCCGATCCGGTGCAGCGTGCACCGCGTGGCCGGCGGTGTCGATCGGCGCGGGCGGCGCATGAGAAAGGCCGGCGAACGGCACCGGCCTTGACGGGGGAGGGAACTCTCAGGGTGGGTCTACTCAGCCAGGTCGTTGACCAGGCCGTCGATGGCCGCGTCGAGCACTTCGGGCTGATCGTAGAAGCCGGCGTTGATCAGCTCGCGGGCGGTGGCGACCTTGTCGACCTGAACTTCGACCGGATTGATCCGGGCCAGTTGCCCCAGCAGTCGCGCGGTGGGGCTGACCTCGACCGAGTCATCGCCCAGCCGGGGCGTGGCGGCCGGCGCGGCGGGCGGGCTGGGCCGCTGTGTCGCGCGGCCGTTGGCCGGCACGTGGTGATGGGAAACGGGTCCGATTTCGCTCATGGCAATAACGCTCCTTGCCTGACTTTGCCCGCGACTGGCCTGTCCTGACTCGGGGTCCAATCGGTCGCGGTCGCGTCCGACACACTACATATCGAACCGCGCGCACCGGCCACTTGAAGGGGCTGTTCCGAGCCGGTATATTGATAACATTCTGATGTAGCAATGGTTACATTCGATCATCATCGCATTCTCATACGCGGCGGACGGTAATTTTTACGTATTTCAGGTTCGTCTAACAGCTATTTCCCCCAGATTGCCCATCTTCACACGCGAAGGTCCGATACGACAAGTCGTTGTTGTATCGGACGTTACTGCCGCGATCTTGCCTGAATCATCCGGGTTAGAGCAGCGGGTATGACTTTTCTGCCCCTTCCCCCTCTCAGGGGGAAGGCGGGGATGGGGGTGGGGCGTCGATCTTCGTCCGGCGGGGACGTTTGCAGAGATTCGCAGCCCCGACCCGCATCCCGACCCTCGCCCCGCGTGGCAGAGGGTGCACAAAGATGTCGCCGATTGCTCTAACCCAAAAGATTCACCACTGAGAACCTCGTGCTGCGCAGCGGAACGCCGCTCTCCGCTCTGCGAAGCGCTACGCAGAGCATGAGTCGCAGAGCGGGAACTGAGGACACAGAGAGATCGAAGATTGTTCGTGACAGCGACTTACGTCATATTTCGCGGGGCGTTTGACCCATGTGAAAATACAGCCCGTCAGAAATCAAACAAGGCAAAGTGTGTTGTAAATCATTGAATCACATATACTTCTGTGTTATCTGTGGCCTCTGTGGTGAATAATCCGGGCTAACCCCTTGTATCTTGCTGACGATTCCTGGAAGTTTCAGGATCAGCCCTGTGGTTGGAGCCCGGCCGGGCGGGGGGACGGTTGTACGACGATCCCGGCCCGGACTCGCGGCGCGCGGCACCCACTCCGGGTTGAACCGTATCAATATTCCAGGGCGTACAGCCGCGGCACGCGGTCCGGCGCCGCGCCCCCGATCAGTTTGACGCGGATTCGCACCGGCTCTCGCGGCGCTGTGTGATCGAAGCGGACGGGAACGGCCACGCCGCTGGCCCTCACCGCGACCGCCTGCCACACCGCACCGTCGCGGGTCAGAAGCGCCACCTGGACTTCGGCTTCGGCCGGAACCTCGACATTCAACGTCACCGGACGGTCGGCCGACAGTTCCACCGGGTGCGTGGTCAGCGATCCGGCGGCGCCGGCGGCCTGGGCGGGTTCGAAGATCGCGTTCCAGCCGACCCGTGGCTGAAGGGCGGCGAAGCGATCGCGCGGGAAGCACGCCCGCCCGACCTGGCAAGGCCCCGGGTCGTAGGAGGGGTAGGCGTGCGAACCGTTGCCGATGCGCGTGCCCGAGTAATAGACCGCCGCGCGATCACCGTCTTCGATCAGGCCCATCCCCGTCACGCCGCCGAAGTCCCATTCGCCGGGCCGCCCCCGCCTGATCCAGTGGCGGCGCTCGTGCTTCGGAACCACCGGCTTCCAGGTCAGGCCGTCCGTCGAATACAACAGCGTCATCTCGAAGTGCTGCTCCGGCAGTTCATCGCCGTCGTCGAACCGCCCGCCCAGGCCGATCAGCAGCCGATCGTCGATGCGCTTGATCGGCACGATGCCGACGTGCGTCTGCCCGCCGATCGCCTCGTGGGCGGTGTTGGTCATCGGGTGTGGATGCGGCCGCCAGTTGACCAGGTCGTCGCTGATGAACATCACCACCCGCCGGAAGCCGGGGACGGGCGGGTCGAACCACTCGCCATGGGTCTGGGCGTTCATGATGTACCGGCCCTGGAAGCGGCATAGCCAGGGCGTTTCGAGCATCATCGGCAGGCGCGGCGTGGGCCGGGGCATCGACCAGCACAGGCCGTCGTCGCTGCTCGCCACGCCGATGAAGGTCGGCACCCCAACGCGACCGCTTTTGGCCATTGCCCGCTCCACCACGTCCCGCCGCCGCTGATCGGGCACGTCCGCCGGGCGCAGCCCCGCGTACGCCGCTTCAAGCGACGGGTCGGTGCCGAGCGAGGTCAGCGGCGCGAGATAACGCTCGCCATCGTGGTGGACGTTGAAGCTGTTGCCGATGGTGTTAAAAACGCCCGCGCCGATCACGCCGCGCTTATGCCACGCCCAGCCGTCCGGACTCGAAGCGAAGCAGCGGGTCAGGCGGCGCTCGGCGTCCTGCGCCTGATACCACATGCCGTAGCCGTCGCCCCACGGTCCGACCGACGCGGTGTAGGACAGTTTGCTCTCGTCCGGCGCCCCCGCCCCGCCGGCCGGCACCACCGGGTTGGCCGCGTCCGGCGTCGGTTGCTCAAGACAGAGCGACAGCCCCTCGGCGTGCTCGAAAGCATCGGTTTCAAACGCGTACAGTGTCTTGCGCTGATGCAGCATACGATCGGAACTCTTTTCGATTCACCTGTTCGACGGCGTCCATGCCGATCCGACGCAGGGTCGTCGATCGCGATGCGAACGACGACCCAACACGATCGAACGTCCGATCCAAGGCAAGCGGGCGCCGCCATGAGTACAGGCGATCGTTCACGCGCCGCGACGCTTGCGGCCGGAGAGCATCACGGCCCCGCCGAGGCCCAGCAGCGCCAGCGTCGCGGGCTCGGGGATCGCGGCGAAGCTCGCCAGCGCCAAGCTCGTCGGGCCGTCTTCAGCACTCGAGCTGTCGTGGTCCCAAGTCGTCGAAAGCGACTGATCGCTGCCGGGGATCAGGAAACTTGAGCCGAACATGGAGAACGCTGAATCCGCTCCAAAATTCGTCACGTCGAGCTTCTGCAGAAGTGTACCGCCGGACTCTGCGAGCCCCTCGCTGTTAATCGTACCGCCGCCGCCTACGGGGAAAGAGAACGCATCGACGACCAGCGACCCGGCGCTGACATCGATCGAGCCGGCGGTGACCGGCACCGAGTCCTGCTCCGTCGTGTCCGACGCTTCCACCACGCCGGAGGCGCCGCTGACGTAGAGCACGCTGGCGATGAAGCGGATATTGCCTTCGCTCGTGCTGTTCGCCGTCAGGGTGATGTCGCTGGTGCCGTCGGCGGGGTCGACGTACCAGATGCTCGAAAGAGCGGTGTTCGAGTCGCCTGAAGCCGAGTTTTCCCGCTCGGCCGCCGCGGCGAGCGTCATGTCGGCGCCGCCGTACTTGACGCCCGAGATCCCGCCGCCGGCGCCGTCGTTGTGTTCCTGCGCGAACGAGACGATGAGCAGATCGTTGCTCACCGTGGTGAAGTCCGTCAGGTCGAGCGTCACGGCCCCATCGTCTAGGGTCGCACCAAACAGTTGGGTCTCCTCCACGCTGATCGTCGCCGCCGAGGCGGTGGCCACGGCAAAGCAAGCGGTGAAGCAGACGGCCAGCACGGTCGCGAACGCAGTTCGCATTTTCGAATTCTCCTGATGCATCGGTCAGTCCTCCTTATGAGAACGGGGTTGTGCCGGTTGTTAAACGATTGCCCGCCGGCGTCCGGGCGTTGGTTTGTATCTGAAGCGGCGTCGGTTGAACGACGACCTCCGGCTGAGCGGGCGACGCGCCGCCCTGGTCGATCAGCCGCCCGAGCAGGGCGCCGAGGTCGAGCGCCGGCGAGGGGCCGGCCGACGCATCGACGCGGGCGAGCGGCTGGTCGATCCCTTCGAGCGCCCGGCGACAACTGTCGCTCAGGTGCGCCCGCATCCAGTGGCGCGCCGCGTCGGCGTCGCGGCGGCGGATCGCCCGGGCGATCCGCTCATGGAACCCCCACACCCGCGCCAGCCGCCCCCATCCGGCCGCGCCCCCGCCGCTCGGGAACGAGATCGCGTGCTTCTGAAGCAGCAGTTGCGAAACGGTTTCGTAAATCAGCCGATTGTCCGCCGCCTTGAGGATCAACAGGTGAAAGCCCACGTCGCCCGAGACGAACGCCGCCAGCAGGTCACCGGACACGTCCGGCCCCTGGGCGTCGCGGACGCCGCGCGCCGCCCGCCGCATCTGCTCGGCCCGCTCGCTGACCTCCCGCGCCTGCGCCTCGGTCAGCCGATCGACCGCCTTGCCCACCGCCAGGGCCTCCAACTCGATCCGCATCTCGTAGCCCTCGCGAATCCGCTTGCGGCTCGGCGCGGCCAAATACGTCCCGCTGCGAGGCACCTGATAGAACATCCCCTCCCGCGTCAGCCGGCGGATCGCTTCACGCACCGGCGTGCGGCTCATGTCCAGTTCCCGCGCGAAATGATGCTCGGAGACCCGCTGCTCAGCCGACAGCTTCCCGGCCATGATCTGGCCGCAAATGTGTTCATACGCCTTCTGGTTGAGCGACTGAGTTTGCGTCATC
>CAZUHK010000102.1:7951-11431 GCA_964620345.1 uncultured Planctomycetaceae bacterium | reverse complement strand
CGCGGCGCTGGCCGGGGCGTGCAAACGGCTGCCCCACGACCTGGCCGCAGCGCTGCGGGGCTTGCCGGGCGCGCCCGTCGAGCTGTCGCGTGACACGCCCGGCGACGTGGGCACGGCGATCAGAACCGACGCCGAGGGCCGGCGGGGCTCGCTGCGCGACGTGGTTGTCGCCGCGGGCAAGCGGCTGGGCGAGGCGCTGCGGTGCTGCGAGGAATACGGCAAGCTGCTCGACGCCGCGTTCGCCCGCCGCATCGAACAACTCCGCTACGGCGCGTACCACATCGAAGGCGAGCTGATCGCCCGGCTGACGCTGCCCGATCCGCGGACGTGGCGCGTGTGCGTGCTGATTACCGAATCGCTGTGCACGCATCACGCCTGGCGGGACGTGGCCCGCGCCGCGCTGGCCGGCGGGGCCGACTGCCTGCAGCTCCGCGAGAAGCGGTTGGCCGACGCCGAGCTGCTCGACCGCGCCGCGGCGCTGGTCGCGATGGGCGACAAACCGAAGCGCGGCGCGGCGGCGCCGTCGGCCATCATCATCAACGATCGGCCGGACATCGCGCTGCTGGCCGGGGCCCACGGCGTGCACCTGGGCGCCGAGGACCTGCCCGTCGCGCCGGTGCGTAAGGCGTTGGGCCGATCGCTGCTGCTGGGCGCCAGCACGCACAACCTGCGCCAGGCCCGAGCCGCGGTGAACGCCGGGGCCGACTACTGCGGCGTGGGCGCGGTGTTCGCCTCCACCACCAAGCGGCACAAACCCAGCGGCATCGAATACCTCAAACGCTACTTGCGCGATTTCGCCGACACGCCGCACCTGGCCATCGGCGGCATTGCCCCTGAAAATATCGATCAACTGGTTGACGTTGGAGCGCGGGCCGTGGCCGTCAGCGCCTGTGTTTGCAGTGCCAAACACCCCGATCGCGTCGTGAAGAAGCTTCGCCGGGCTTTATCCCATCGGGACCGCGGCTGAGCTGGATCGCACGCGATGTTGCCGGACGACTGCAAATATCTGGCCGTCAATCCCGCCGGGGTCATGGGCGGCTCGCCAGGACGTCGATGCTGGTGATGTAGTCGCCGCAGCTTGCGCCGTCGGGCAGGTCGGCGCGGATTTCTTCGTAGAGCGGATCGCCCATCGCCTCCAGGGCCGCGACGTACTGCGGCTTGGGCGTGAGCGCTACGTCGGCCAAACCCGCGGCCTGAAGCATCGCGCGGTAGTCATCGACCAGCACCGCGCCGGCGACGCAGCCGACCAGCGCGGCGACCTTGCCCCGGACCGCCTCGGGCAGGGGTCGCAGCAGGGCGATGTCGCTCGCCGCGACCCTGCCGCCGGGCTTGAGCACGCGCGCGATCTCGCTCCAGACCTGCGGCTTGTCGGGGCTTAGGTTGATCACGCAGTTGGAAAGCACCACATCGACGCTGGCATCGGCGATGGGCAGGTGCTCGATCTCGCCCAGGCGGAACTCGACGTTGTCCAGGCCGGTGGTCTTGCGGTAGTGATCGAGGTTGTGGCGTGCCTTGGCGAGCATCTGGGGCGTCATGTCGACGCCGATGACGCGGCCGGTCTGACCGACCTTCGGCCCGGCGAGGAACGCATCGAACCCGCCGCCGGCGCCTAAGTCGACCACGACCTGGCCCGGCTCGAGCGCCGCGATGGCGGTGGGGTTGCCGCAGCTCAGGCCCATGTTCGCGCCGTCGGGCAGCGCGGCGATCTCATCGGCGTTGTAGCCGATCTGCGTGGCCAGTTCCTCGGCCGAAAGGTTGCTGTTGACCGAAGGGCCGCAGCAGCCGCCGGCCCCGCCGTCCGCGGGCGAGCAGCACGCGCCGCCGCGCTCGGCGATCTGGGCGTATCCCTCGCGGACCTGGTCTCGGGTCTGATCGGTCTGGCTCATGTCCATCGCGCTCCGGTGGGTCTTGGAATGAAGACGCATGATAGAGCTCGCCGCATCGCCGGGAAAGCCGATGCGCCGCGCCGAACAGACCGGCCGGAGGCCGCGGCGCTGCGCCGGTTAAGCCGGGCAGATGCAGAAGCGCGGGCCGGCCGAAGGCGTGGAAGAGGTCATCGTTCGTGTCCAGGTCGCGCCTCACGCGGGCGGGCAGTTGGCCATCGTGTTGATATTGCAGGCGTTCGACGCCGGTGTCGATCGTCAAGTCGATCAGCCGATCGCCGCGGCACGCGCTCAGCCGTTGCGTGTACCGCCATGCATGATCGAACGGCCGGATCGGCAACAAGCCCGCGTCCCCACTGATCGGCTTGGGTCGGGACACGACGATGGATTGTTGTGCGAGAAAACCGAAGCTGAGTTGATCGACAGACTGTTCGGACATTGCCCCGCTTCCGTGCCCTTCCAACTGACGGTTGATAACCAAGCCAGAACACACGAAGGCCGCTTTTTTAATTTAACGGTGAATAATCCGAGTTAGTTGTTCGAGCCGCCGTCGGCGTCGGGGAACATCGGGTACTCGACAAACGTCCCCCGGGCCGCGTGGTGGGTGCGGACGGCGATCCACATGCGGTTGGCCTCTGGCTCGAACACGGCCGAGAGGATGTTGATCGATTGCAGCACGCGGCGGTCGGCCATGACGCGGCGCAGGCCCGTCGCGTCGAGCTTGCCGCGGTGCTGGCTGGCGACGTCGACCGTCGGCCAGGTCGCGCGGAACTGCGGCACGTGGCTGTTGCCCTTCACGTCCGCCTCGGCCGTGCAGTGGTTGGCGTTGCCGAGCATCGGCTCGCCGTCGGGCGCGCGGCGCACGCCCACCCGGCCGTCGATGATTTCCACCACCGCCGCGGCTTTCTCCTTGCTCGACGAGAGCATGATCGACCCATCGTCCAGAGGCCTGACCTTGGTGAACGCGGCGATCGCGCTTTCCAGGTCGGCGCAGGTGCGCAGCACGCGGCGAAGGACGAAGAACGTCGGCTCGGCCAGCCGGCCCACCCGGTTGCCGCCGGGCAACTGGTTGTACGCCACGATCAGCCCGCGCTCGTTGGCGCCGGTGATCGCGCCGGTCAGCCCCGGCCAGGTCAGCAACACGTGTCGGTGGCCATCCTCGGGCGTCACATCGACGATCGTGTGCTCGCGGTGCAGCGGCTTGCCGGGGTAATCGACCCAATCGAGGTTGCGCGCGTGCAGCAGCGCGCCGCCGGCCGTGGCCTCGCCCCACGCGACGAACTGCCGGCAGCCGATCGTGTGGCGGCTGGTGAGCGTGTAGAACAGGTTGAGCAACAGCACGTGCTCGTAATCGACACCCGCGCCGCGCGCGATCGCCTTCATCTCGGCGATGTCGTCTTCGTGGAGGTGCTCGGCGATCTTCGCGATGCGCCGGTCGATCTCCGCCCGGGTTTGGCCGGTCATGCCGATCGCGAGGGTGAGGAAGATCGGATGCAGCCGGCGGATGGATTGGCCCAGTTGATTGCCTATTGCCAAGCCGATTTCGACGCGGTCGCCGGCGATGGCGATGCGGCGGATGCGCTGCTCGTCGTCGCGC
>CAZUHK010000102.1:4143-7941 GCA_964620345.1 uncultured Planctomycetaceae bacterium | reverse complement strand
GACTCGGATCGGATTGGCTGTTTTTTGCCTTTGTCCTTTGATTATGGACTGTATCAGATTTTCCTGGCGGCGAATGCAGGTGCCTGTTTGGTGATCGGTGATCCTGACCAAGTGGGGCCGCATTTTCCGCGAATCTTGCGTGAGCAACGGGTGACGATTTTGCCTGCGGTGCCGGCGATGGACGCCAGGCCGACCAGCAGCGCGATCACGGGAACGATCAGCCCCCGTCGTTTACTGCTTCGCGCCGGCACTGGCATGCTCGGCCACCTCGCCTTCGGTGAACCCCAGCCACTCCATCATGTGCTGGTCGTACATCCGCTGGTGATCCAGGTGCGAGAAGTCCAGCCGCAGCTCGTTGATGACCTTCGTGCCCTGGTCGATCCATTCGTTCCAGGTTTCCGCGGAGTAGTGGTCGGCGATGAACCGGCCCATGTCGCCCTTGAACGGCGCGCCGGGCAGGCGTGTGCCGGGCTGGCGGGTGCGGCGGTCGATGATCTGCTCGCCGCCCTCGGGCACGGCGACGGGTTTGGCTTTCGCCGCGACCTGCGGCACGGGCGCGCCGATCTTCTCCAGCAGCGACGCCATCGCCCGCTGGGGCATCACGTCGCCCATCTCCGCGGCCACCTTGTAGCCGGTGGTCAGCACGTCGGCCGCCCGGTCGTCGTTCTGCCGCACCAGCACCTGACCGAGGATCTGATAGGCGCGGCTGAAGCTCGAGTCGATCTCGATCGCCTTGCGCAGCACCGCGGCCGCGTCGTCGTCGCGCTCGGCCTCGCGGTAGGCGTTGCCCAGCGAGAACCAGCCCATCGCGTTGTCCGGGTCCTCGCGGGTCATGTTTTCCCACTGCTCGATGCGCTTGTTGAGTGTGTCATCGGTCATAGTGAGCACGATAGGGCCGGGCCGCGATCAAAGCGAGTGCTCACGAACCGGGCCGGGGCATCGAGCCGGTCGCCCGCGGCATGACCGGAGCGATTTGTCGTATCATCGAATCATGGCGCATCGGCCGATTCGACTCGACGAACTGGTGGACCTCGAAGCGCAATTGCATCGTGACAAGGGCGCTTCGATCGAACAGTTGCACGCCCGCGATCGTGCGATCGCCCGTCGGATCGACGTGACGCAGCGGGACGACGTGGCGCTGTTTCGGGCGTGGCTGGCCGAGGCGGTGGATCGCCGCGGCGGGTCGCCGGGCCAGCGGGCGGCGCGGTGGTACGAATCGACGCTGGCGGTGCTGGCGCTGGGCGGGCTGGCGGTCGGGGCGGCGACGGTCGGCGGCTGGCTGGCGATGGCCGACGCCCGGCCGATCAACATCGTGCGCTTCTGGGCGGTGCTCGTGGGCGTGCAGTGGCTGCTGCTGATCGGTTGGATCGTCGCGGTCGTGCCCGGCGGGCCGGTGGGGCGTGTGCCGATCCTGCGCGGCGTGCGGGGGGTGCTGATCGCCATCAGCCAGGCGCTGCCGCGCGCGGTGGGCTGGGTGCTCACCAAGCTCTCCGCCCCGCAGCGCGACCCGTGGGGCGAGGCCCGTGGCCGCTGGGGCGAGGTCGAATGGTTGTACGGCGGCATCCGACGGTGGACGCTATCGCAGCTCACCCAGGTCTTCGCCCTGACCTTCAATCTCGGCGCGGTGGCGATGTTCATCGCGCTGCTTTACGTCAGCGACCCGGCGTTCGGCTGGCGCAGCGCGCTGATGGAGCCGGCGGACCTGAAACGTGCCGGCCAGCTCGTCGCGGCGCCCTACACCTGGGCCCACCCGCGCCTGACGCCGACGCTCGAACAGATTCAGGCCACGCGCTTCACCTCGCTCACCGTGGAACAACTGCGCGACGTGCCCAGCGACAGCCCGCTGTTCCGTGCCTGGTGGCCTTTCCTGCTGGGCGCGCTGGTGACCTACGGGCTGGTGCCGCGGCTGGTGACGGTGGGGGTGTGCCAGGCGGCGCTGCGGCACCGGTGGCGGGCGGTGCGTTTGGATCATGCCGACTTTCAGCGGCTGGCCGAGCGGCTGCGCCGCGTGGCGGTCGAAACCCACGGCGAAGCGGCGGAGCCGGGCACGAGCCAAGACGACGGGCCCACGCCGCGGGCTTCATCGGCCGCCAGCGGGCCGCTGCCGCCATCGGCGCGCGGGCAACTGCTCACGTGGTCGGGCCTGGGCTTGCCGGCCGATCGCCTGGCCGCGCTGGTCCGCGATCAACTGCGGCTGGACGTCGGTCGGCCACTGACGGTCGGCGGCCTGGATACCGCGGCGGACGAACAAGCGCTGGCGCGTGCCCGCGACGGCGGCGGCGGCGGGCCGGTCGTGATGATCGTCGCGGCGTGGGAGCCGCCGGTCGGCGATCACGAAGACCTGCTGCGCCGCGGTCGGCAGGCGATCGGCGAGGGTCGGCCGGTGACGGTGCTGATCGTGGACGTTGACGAGGCCGGCGAGCCGACGGCGCCCGATGCGGCGGTGGTCGAGCAGTGGCGGCGGCGGCTGGGGCGGCTGGGCGATCCGTGGCTCCGCGTCGCGGCCGCGTGCCCCGGCACGGCCGACGAGGAGAACCCCGATGGCTGAGGCCGGCGCCCACGATCAGCCGCTGACCTTCGTCGTGGTCGGGCACGTCAACCGCGGCAAGTCGAGCATCGTCTCCACGCTCGCGGCCGACGATTCGGTCCGCATCGACGCGGCGCCGGGCACCACGCGCCACAACCGTCGCTTCCCCATGCGCCTGGGCGACCGCACGCTGTACGTGCTGGTCGACACGCCCGGCTTCGAGCGCGCCCGGCAGGTGCTGGCGTGGTTGAAAGCACACGAAACCAGCACCGCCGAGCGCCGCGGGACCGTCGAGCGGTTCCTGCGCGAGCACCGCGGCCAGGATGCGTTCGAGCAGGAGCAGCGGTTGCTCGAGCCGATCCTCGCCGGCGGGGCCGTGCTGTACGTGGTCGATGGCTCGGCGCCGCCGACGCCCGCGGCCGAGGCGGAGATGCAAATCCTCCGCTGGACCGCCCAGCCGCGCATCGCGCTGATCAACCGCACCGCGCGGCGCGACTTTTCCAAACAGTGGCGACCGGTGCTCGATCAGTACTTCAGCATCGTGCGCGATTTCGACGCTCACGCGGCCGACTTCGAGCGGCGGGTGGGGCTGCTGCGGACGCTGGCCGAGCTGGACGAACGGTGGCGCGATCGCCTGGAAGGTGCGATTGAAGCGCTGCGCGCCGACCGGGCGCAGCGGCGGCGCGAGGCGGCGGGGCGCATCAGCGACGCGCTGGTGGACGTGCTGACCGCGGCACAAGAGAAGAAGCTGCCGGCCCGCAGCGACGTCGAGCCGCACAAGGCGGATCTCGCCCAAACGTTCTACGAGCAACTTCGGCAACGTGAACGGAAGCTGCGTGATGAGCTGCGGGGGGTGTACCTGCATCACGTGTTGCGGATCGAGCTGGTGGGCGGCGAGGATCAGCCGCTGGATGAGGATCTGTTCGACACCGGCACGTGGAGCAAGCTGGGGCTGAGCCGCGGCCAGTTGGCGGCGGGCGGCGCGGCGGGCGGGGCGTTGGCCGGCGGGGCGGTCGATCTGGCCGCGGGAGGTGCGTCATTCCTGCTGGGCTCGATCATGGGCGCGGGCGTGGGCGCGGTGTCGGGGTGGTGGGGCTTTGGCAAGCTGGCCGAGACGAAGGTGCTCGGCCGGCCGATGGGCGGGCGGCTGCTGCGCGTCGGGCCGGTGCGAAGCCCGCAGTTCCCCTGGGTCGTGCTCGACCGCGCGGCGCTCTACCACCGCCTCGTGGCCGATCACGCCCACGCCAAGCGCGATGTGGTGCGGGTCGAGC
>CAZUHK010000102.1:0-4133 GCA_964620345.1 uncultured Planctomycetaceae bacterium | reverse complement strand
CGTACGCCGGCTGCGGCCTGCCGTACTACGTCTCCGGCGTGGTCCGCGACCAGCCCGCGGAGCGACGCAAGCAACTGCAAGCCCAATTCGATCGCCTGCGCAAGCTTCCGGGCCCCGCCGAGCGAGACGCGATCCGTATCGAGCTGACGCCGCTGGTCGAGCAGGTGCTCACGCGGTGATCACCAGACATCCAGCTCGCCGGTGATCGGTTCGACCAGGTCCTTGACGGTAACGATGCCCAGTGGCGTGCCTTTGGGCCCGGCGACGATCGCCATGGCGCTGCCGGCGGCGCGGAGCGCGGCCAGGCCCTCGCCCAGGGGCTGGTCGGGCCCGAGCGTGAGCGCGGGCCGGGCCACCGTGGCGATGGCCGGGCAGTCGTCGGGCCGTTGCAGCAGGACTTCGAAGACGTTGAGCACGCCGGTCGGTTTGCCCTGCGGGTCGACCAACGGCAGGCGGCTGTGCGGCACGCGGTCGGCCAGGGCCCAGATGGCTTCGGGCGGGGCGGTCTGGGCAATGGTATGGACCTGGGCCCAGGGGATCATCGCGTCGGCGAGGGTCGTCTCGGTCGGGTGCAGCACGCGGTCGATCATGTCCGACTGATACGGGCTGAGCAGGCCGTGGCCGACGCCTTCTTTTATGAGCTGGGTGACGATGCGTCGGGGATGGATGCCGAAGCCGATCGCCCGGCCCCCGCCGAACGCGCGGGTCAGCAGCCAGTTCACGCCGTCGAGCATCGGCAGCAGGCCGCAGACGATCACCAGTTGCTGGAACAGCCGCATGAATCGTGCGAAGCGATAGGTGATCTGATCGGTGTAGTTCTGGAACAGGTCTTTGGGCAGCACCTCGCCGAAGACGAACAACACCGGCGTGAGCAGCAGCGCGACGACGATGATGATGCCCTTGTCGCTGAGCCCCGCGCCGCCGAGCAGGGCGGTGAAGCCCAGCGACGAGGCGTAGTTGGCGATGTTGTTGCCGATCAGCAGCGTGCCCAGCAACCGGTTGGGCTTGGCGACCAGGCGGTCGAGCACCTGCGCGTTGCCCTGGCCGCGGTGGGCCAGCAGGTGCAGGCGGACGCGGTTGAGCCGGTACACGCCGGTCTCCAGGCCGCTGAACACCGCCGATCCGATCACGCCGACCAGCGCGACCAGCGACCAGGCGACGTACTGCCCGGCGGTCAGCGCCTCGGCGAGGATGGGGGACATCACACTCATGCGTCTGCCCCTTCGTCCGGCGTGTCGGTGGCGAGGATGACCGATTCGACGCGGCCGGCGTCGACCGCGGCGACCTCGAGCGTCACGTTGCCCAGTCGTGCGGTATCGCCGACCTGCGGAATCCGCCCCAGCAGCGCGCTGACCAGCCCGCCGAGCGTCGCGACGCGCGGGGGGATTTGCGACGTGCCGAACGTCTGCGCCCAGTCGGCCACCGGCAGCCCGCCGCCCACGCGCCATCGGCCCGGGCCCAGCGGCTCGACCGGCGTCTGCTGGGCGGCGCGGTCGCCCGGCTCGAAATCCACCCGGCCCACCAGCCGCTCCACCACATCCTTGATCGTCACCAGCCCCGCGGTTCCGCCGAACTCGTCCACCGCGATCGCCACCTGCGCCCGGCCCTTGCGGAACACCTCCAGCAACTGGTCCACCCGCTGCAGCTCCGGCACGAACCGCACCTGCCGCACCAGCTTGCTCAAGTCCACCGCCCGCCCCGCGCCCCGGGCCAGCAGGAACTGCCGCGCGTAGATCACGCCCTCGATGTTGTCCATGTCGCCGCGATAGACCGGGATCTTCGTGTAGCGATGCTCAACGATCAGCGCGTGCACGTCGGCGGGGTCGGCGTCAATGGGTACCGCTTCGATATCGACGCGCGGCGTCATGATGTCGCGCACCTTCAGCCGGCTCAAGCTTACGACCTCGCGGACAACCTGCTCCTCGCCGTGGTCGATCACGCCGCGCCGCTTGGACAGGTCGATCAGCGACTCGAGCTCCGCGTTGTTCAGCGCCGGCGGACGCCGCGGGGGGGCGAGCAGCCGGCCCAGCGGCGCGATCACCGCGCTGCGCAGCACGATCCGCAGCGGCCCGATCGCACGGTGCACCGCGAACAGCGGCAACGCCGTGATCCGCACCCAACGCACCGGCGAGAGGTTCGCGACCATCTTCGGCACGACCTCGCCGAAGACGATGATCGCCACCAGCGGCAGGATCGAGCCGACCGCGATCGCCGCGGCGTGCTGCGACGGGTCGAGCTTGAGCAGCAACGCCGAGCTGACCACGAAGTAGAGCACGTTGATGGTCATGTTTCCCAGCATCAGCGTGATCAGCAGCAGTTGCATGTCGCCGAGCATGCGCTGGACGACCGTGCCGACCACGCCGCCGCGGCGCGTGAGGCGCAGGCGGTTCTGGGCGGTCAGCGAGAACATCGCGGTTTCCGACCCGCTGAAGAAACCCGACGCGACCAACAACGCCGGCAGCAGCATGAACAGCGGCAGGTCGGCCAGCGAGTAGGGCAGGTTGGTGAGGGTGGTGATCACGGACATTGCGGCGGCGAATGGCGATGATACCGGTTCGCGGCCCGCGGCGCAGCAGGGGCGGGGCCGGTCCGATATTTCACCGACGCGGCCCGAGATTTGCGGGAAAGTAGGGTTAAGATGGGTTGGACGCCAAAGGTCGGACCGCTCGCTGGTCGATCAGACCTGCATGGCCCGCTCCCGGTGGCCGCCGGGCCACGGCCCGCGCGGCAGATGGATCAAGACGCACCCAAGCCCCCAACGCAGGACAAAAAGAGAAATGCTCAAATCGGACCAGGCCCGGATTCATTCGTTTACCGTTGTTCCTTCCCTCCCCCAGCCGCTGCGGCCGCTGCTGGAGATCGCCTACAACCTGTGGTGGTCGTGGCAGCCCGAGGCGATCGACCTGTTCCTTCGGGTCGACCGCGAGTTGTTCAGCAAGCTCAACCACAACCCCATCCGCATGCTCGGCACGGTCAGTCAGCAGCGGCTGGACGAGGTCTCGCGCGACGAGGCGTTCATCGCCTGCATGCGACGCACGCGCGAGAATCTCGCCGAGCACCTCAACCGCTCGACCTGGCACCATCGCCAGTTCCCCGATGCCGACGACTGCTGCATCGCGTATTACTCCGCGGAGTTCGGCCTGACCGAGTGCCTGCAGATCTACTCCGGCGGCCTGGGCGTGCTCGCCGGCGATCACCTCAAAAGCTCCAGCGAGCTGGGCATCCCGCTGGTCGGCGTGGGCCTGCTGTACCGCAACGGCTATTTCCAGCAGTACCTCAACGCCGACGGCTGGCAGCAGGAGTTCTATCCCGACCTGGACTTTACCAACCTGCCGATCAAGCCGGTCGCCGGCCCCGACGGCCAGCAGGTGAAGGTCACGGTTGACCTGCCCGGCCGGACGCTGCACATCGCGGTGTGGCAGGTGATGGTGGGGCGGGTGCGGCTGTTTCTGCTGGACGCGAACCTGGACGAGAACGAGCCGGCCGACCGCTCGATCACCGGCCAGCTCTACGGCGGGGACATGGAGATGCGCATCAAGCAGGAGCTGGTGCTGGGCATCGGCGGCACACGGGCATTGAAGGCGATGGGCATCGCGCCGACCGTGTACCACATGAACGAGGGCCACGCCGCGTTCCTCGCCCTCGAGCGCATCCGCATGCTGATCGAGCAGCACGACGTGAGCTTCGACGAGGCCCGCTGGGCCGGGGCCGGCGGCAACGTCTTCACCACCCACACGCCCGTGCCCGCGGGCATCGACCGCTTCCCCCCGGACATGATCCAGCGGTACTTCAAGGACTACGTCGGCTCGCTCAAGCTCGACCTGGAGGGCCTGCTGGCGCTGGGCCGGGAGAACGTCTACAACAAGAACGAGTTCTTCTCGATGGCGGTGCTGGCGCTGCGCACGAGCGACGCGGCCAACGGCGTGAGCAAGCTGCACGGGGAGGTCAGCCGCGAGATGTGGGCGCACATCTGGCCGGGCGTGCCCGAAGAGGAGGTGCCGATCGGCCACGTGACCAACGGCGTGCACGCCCGCACGTGGATGAGCCCGGACATCACCCGCCTGTTCAACCGCTACCTGTCGCTGCGGTGGCAGACCAACCCCGAGGATCAGTCGGTGTGGAAAGCGGTCGGC
>CAZUHK010000101.1:0-11449 GCA_964620345.1 uncultured Planctomycetaceae bacterium | reverse complement strand
GGGCGCGGTGTAGAACAGGGAAACCTTGTACTTGTCCACCACGTCCCAGAAGCGGCCGGCGTCGGGGTAGGTCGGCACGCCCTCGAACATCACCTGCGTCGCGGCGTTGAGCATCGGGCCGTACGCGATGTAGCTGTGCCCGGTGATCCAGCCCACGTCCGCCGTACACCACCAGATGTCGTCGAGCTGGTAGTCGAAGACGTACTTGAACGTCATGGCGGTCCAGATCATGTACCCGCCGACCGTGTGCAGCACGCCCTTGGGCTTGCCGGTCGAGCCGGAGGTGTACAGGATGAACAGCGGATCCTCAGCGCCGACCCACTCGGGCTCGCACTGGGTCGGCTGGCCGTCGACGATGTCGTGGTACCACACGTCGCGGCCCTCGGTCATGGGCACGTCCACGCCGGTCCGCTTGACCACGATGATCTTCTGGATCACCGAGGCCTTGGCCGCGGCCTTGTCGGCCTTGGTCTTCATGGGGATGTCGTTCTTCTTGCCGCGCAGCGCCGTGTCCTGCGTGATGACCACCTTGGCCTCGCAATCGGTGGCGCGGTCGGCCAGGCCGTCCTCGCTGAACGCGCCGAACACCACCGAGTGCACCGCGCCGATCCGGGCGCAGGCAAGCATCGCCACCGCGGCCTCGGGGATCATCTGCAGATAGATGCACACGCGATCGCCCTTGCCCACGCCCTGGGCCTTGAGCGCGTTGGCCAGCTTGCACACCTCCGCGTGCAGCTCGGCGAAGCTGAGCTTCTTGTCCTCGCCCGGCTCGTTGCCTTCCCAGAGGATCGCGGTGCGGTCGGCGTGCTGATCGAGGTGGCGGTCCAGGCAGTTGACCGTGATGTTGGTCTTGCCGTCCTCGAACCACTTGATCGACACGTCGCCTTCGAACGTGAACTCGCGGCCCTTGGTCGGCTTGGTCTGCCACTGGAATTGCTCGGCGACCTCCAGCCAGAAGCCATCGGGGTCACTGATCGAGCGGTCGTACATCTGCCGCCACTGCTCGAAGCTCTTGCAGTGGGCGTTGGCGGCCAGTTCCATCGGCGGGGGGTAGGTGGGGCTTTGGGTGGTTGAGTTGCTCATGGCAGATTTTGACTCCTGTGAATGTTGGGCGGGAACGAAATGAGTGAAACTTGAAACGACATGGGAAACCTATTTCAATCGCTGGCGCGGCGTTGAGCAAGAGCCAGGGCGATCGCCAGGGCCGCGGAGATCAGGCACAGCACCGCGGCGATGGTGAACGCGGTGGTCGGCGAGGCGTGCTCCTTCGCCGCGTTCCACGCCGCGATGCCCACCACGCCCGCGATGCCGTAGCTGGTGAACAGCCAGCCGTAGTTGGCCCCGAGATTCTTGGCCCCGAACAGGTCGGCCGTGGCCGAGGGGAACAGCGCGAAGATCCCGCCGTAGTTAAACCCGATCAGCGACGCGCCGATCGCCAGCGACATCTCGGTCTGCAACCCGCCCAGCAGGAACAGCACGACCGCCTGGAAGACGAACATCGCGACGAACGCGGTGGTGCGGCCGATCTTGTCGGACGCCAGACCCCAGACCACGCGGCCCACGGCGTTGAAGATCGCCAGCCACCACACGGCGCTGACGCCCCTGGCCAGCAGTTCGGCGTGCTGCGTCTGGGTCACCGCCGACGCGCCGCCGGCGGCCTCGACCAGTTGCGAGCCGGCAAAGCCCTTGAGGATACCGATCACCATCAAACCGGCCATCGCGCCGGAGAAGAACATGATCCAGAGCATGTAGAACGCCGGCCGGCGCAGCGTGTCCTGCCAGTTGGATTGCGATGTGTCTTTTCTCGCTGCCGCCGCGGGCGTGGGCAGTTCGGGCGGGTTGCGCAGCAGCAGTGCCCCCAGGCCGATGCCCACCAGCGAGACCACGCCGTGGATCAGGAACAGTCGGGTGATGCCGTATTCCTGAATGAAGTTCTCCGCGCTGAAGGCCAGGTCTTTGTTGGCGAAGATGAACGCCCCGAAGCCGAAGCCCGCGACGGCCACGCCGGCCACCAGACCCTTGGCATTGGGAAACCACTTGACCAGCGCCGCGATCGGGCAGACGTAGGCAAAGCCGATGCCCATGCCCGCCAGCAGGCCGACTGTGCCCCAGAGCATCAGCAGTCGGTCGGTGTCGCCGAGCTTGCCGACGTACTGATTGCCCAGCACGACGCCGGCCACGGCCGTGGCCACCGCGATGCCCATCGGCACGTACCGCACGATCGGCGACTCGTGCGCGCTGCGCCGACCGATGAAGGCGTGGAAGAGCATCATCAGCACGATCGCCGCGGCGCCGACCATGGCCGAGTGGGCCAGAAGGAGCACCGCCGGCGAGTGCATGAAGCTGGCCAGGATGAACCCGCCGCCCATCAGCCCCGCCCCGATCAGCGCCGGAAACCGCGGGCCGGTGATGTCCTGCACCCGGCCGGCGATCACCATGGTCAGCGCGAACGCGAGGATGCAGATGCTAAACGCATAGTTGGCCTGGCTGGGGGCCAGGCCCACGTCCGCCTCCAGCGGCTGCCAGAAAATGCTGTAGCCGTACACCGTGCCAAGGATCAGTTGCACGATGATCGCGCCGGTCAGCACGCCCCAGCGGCCCAGGCCGGCGGTGGGCGGTGATGCCACGGTGGTCGCGGCGGTGCTCATGTTCGGTTCCTTTGCCTTGTTGCGGTGTCGGGTTTGTCGCGCGGCCCCAATGGGATGCCGCCTCAATCATCAGAACAGCAGTTGAATCCGCGAGCGGACGACGACCTGCCCCTCGGCCCCGTCGGCGTCCGGCCGCCAGCCGGTCGACTCGTCGGCCCAGCCGAGGGTGTTGCCGTTCACGCTCACACGCTCGACCGCGTTGAACGCATAGCCCGCGTCGGTCGTCCACTTCAGGTTGTGCTTCGCCCAGTACTTCGTGAAGCCCACCGTGAGGATGCTCAGGTCGGCCACGCCCGGCACGTCCAGCGTGCCCCACTCGTAGCGGGCCATCAGCTCGATGCTGTCGTCGATCATGTATTCGCCCTGCACCAGCACGCCGTACTGGTCCAGCGATGGCAGCGACTGGGCATCGCGCACGTGGTTGCCGATCACCGCGGCCAGCAGCGACACGCCCTTGAACTGTGCCGAGAGGTCGGCCGACCAGCGGGTCACCTCGGCCTCGTCGCCGGTGCTTACCGTGGCGCCGCTGGTGCCGTACTCGCCTTGCTGCCAGTGCGCCGCGGCGCCGGCGGCGACGAACGCGCCTTCGCCGGTCCACGCGGTGAACTTGCGGTGCTGCTTCCAGTCGCCGGCCAGCAATACGTCCGCCCGGCCGCTGACGCCCACGCCCTCGATGTCCTGCTTCTCCCACATGCCGTTCAGGTCGCGCTCGCCGTCGTTGAGCGAGAGCATTACGGCGAAGCGGTCGGCCTTGTACGTCGCGGCCAGGCCCTGCGTGTAGCTGCCGGCCAACGCCGAGGTCAGCAGCGACCGCTCCACGAACGGCTGCTCACGCGCCACGATCAGCCACTCCCGCCACAGCGGCACCTTGAACTGACCGGCCGCGACCGACCAGTTGCCGTAAACCTTCTTCGCCCACGCGTCCAGCAGCACCGCGTCGCCGTCGGATCGGCTGATCTGGAACAGCAGCAGATATTGAATCGACGGGTCGATGATGTGGCCGTTGAAGATGAACCGCGCCCGGCGCATCTCGAAGCCGCCGCGGTCGTTGTCCAGGTCGGTCGGCTGGACGCCTGCGGTCACCGGGTCCGAATCGACCGACTGGTCCTGGGCGTTGTCCGACGTGCTGAAGATGTAGCGGAACTGCACCATGCCCTTGATGTTGAGCAGGAACTTGCCATCGTTGGTGCTCAGGTAGAAGTTGCGGCCGTTGTGCCCGCCGCTCACGCCGTCTTCGTCGAGCAGGGCGGCGCGCGTGTCCGCGTCGTGCAATACGTCACGAACCAGTTGCCTGACTTCCTCGGCCCGGCGCTGGTTGAGCCAGCTTTGGTCGCGTGCCTGGCGCAGCTCGGCCAGCTCGGCCGACTGCGCGTCCAGCCGCTGCTCCTGGGCTTCGAGTCGCCGGGCCATCTCCGCCAACTGCTGCTGCGTCTGGTCAGCCCGGTTCATCGGATCGCCCGATGCCGCGACAGTCAGGCCCAGCGCGATGGTTGCGAAGACAGCGGCGCGGGTCCATTCCTTGGCCATTCCAACAACTCCTGTCGGTCGTTCGGGGTTGGGATGTCGCGCGGCGCCGGGGGCGTCGGCGTGGCACGGGCGGGGCGGGTCTGACCGGGGCGGCGGCCCAATGCCGATAAAGCGGTCCGATTTTAGAGAATGACCCTCGCGCCTTCAACCAGCCCCGGCCGGGAAAATGCGGGCGCTTGTTTCCCCCACTCTTTCGGGCCTCAAATGGACCCGCGAACTGCTCTTGCTGTCCGCCGGAGCCCGTGCTATATTACGCGGCTCGTTTATTCGTGAGGCAAAGCGATGGCCAAGCAGGTTGTCAACACGCTCAAGATTCAGGCCCCCGGTGGCCAGGCCACCCCCGCGCCGCCCATCGGTCCGGCGCTGGGCCAGGTCGGCGTCAACCCCGGCCAGTTCATCACCGCGTTCAATGAAAGAACGCGCGAGCTCAACGGCAAGGTCGTCGGCTGCGTCATCACCGTCTACAACGACCGCAGCTTCGACTTCGAGATCAAGAGCCCACCCGCGGCCGTGCTCATCAAGGATGCCGCCGGTGTCGAAAAGGGCTCGGGCGAGCCGAACAAGAACAAGGTCGGCAAGATCACCCGCGAGCAGGTCGAGGCCATCGCCAAGGAGAAGATGGACGATCTGAACTCGCTTTCGCTCGACGCGGCCTGCCGGGTCATCGAAGGCACCGCCCGCAGCATGGGCGTGAGCGTCGAAGGATAAAGGCGACGGCGGAACTGCGAAGTCGCAAGTGAACTTCCGACTTCTGACCCGGACAAGGCCACACCACGGGCCACGGAAAACAGCAGTGGGAGTTGGCTCCGAGCTTTTTCGGAGCGACGAAAGGAGCGGCCCATGGCCCGCAAGCCCAAGCGCTACCGCGCCGACGCCCAGAAGTGCGACCCGGACAAGACGTACCCCCTCTCCGCGGCGGTTGAAGTCGTCAAGAGCTTCAAGCCCGCCAAGTTCGATCAGTCGATCGAGCTGTGCATGCACCTGGGGATCGATCCCAAGCAGGCCGACCAGCTCGTCCGCGGTGCCGTCTCGCTGCCTCACGGCATCGGCAAGGCCAAGCGTGTGGTCGCCTTCTGCCCCGCCGAGCAGGTCGCCGCGTGCAAGGAAGCCGGCGCGATCGAGGCCGGCGGCGAGGAGCTGGTCAAGAAGATCGAAGGCGGCTGGATGGACTTCGACGTGGCCGTCGCCACGCCCGACATGATGCGCGTCATCTCCAAGCTCGGCCGCGTGCTGGGGCCCCGGGGCCTGATGCCCAGCCCCAAGGCCGGCACCGTCGACAAGGACATCGTCAACGCCGTCACCGAATACGCCGCGGGCAAGGTCGAGTTCCGCAACGACTCCGGCGGCAACGTCCACGTGGTCATCGGCAAGCAGTCGTTCGCCGCCGACAAGCTCGAAGACAACGCCCGCCACTTCATCGGCGTCATCGAGAAGATGCGCCCGGCCAGCACCAAGGGCCACTACATCAAGAAGGTCAGCATGTCCGGCACGCAGACGCCCGGCGTGCTGGTGGAGGTCTAAGCCATGAGCAAGCCCGTCAAGAAGATGATGTCCGACATGTACCGCGACCTGTTCGCCGACACCGACAGCGCGCTGCTGGTCGACATCCGCGGCATCGCCGCCAACGACAACAACGCCCTGCGCGCCGATCTCGCGGAAAAGGACATCCGCATCACCGTCATCCGCAACAACCTCGCCCGCGCCGCCTTCGCCGACATGAAGCTCGCGCCGCTCAACGACCTGATCGACGGGCCCAGCGCCGTCGTTCACGGCGGCCAGAGCGTCGTCAACGTCGCCCGCGAAGTGATCGACTGGGCCAAGAAGCTGCAGAATCTCGAGATCAAGGGCGCCGTCATGGACGGCACCGTCTTCGGCGCCGATCAGATCGACACCCTCTCCAACCTGCCGACCCGCGAAGAGGCCCTGGCGCAGATCGTCCAACTCGTCATCAGCCCCGCGGCCCAACTGGTCGCCACCGTCGCCAGCCCCGGCTCGACCATCGTCGGCCTGGTCGGCGAGGTCGAACGCAAGAAGGAAGCCGGAGAAACCATCGGCGCCTGACGCGCCGCAGCCACCAGCCAATGATTTAAGCCCAGCGACTGGCTCCCCCGCGGAGTTAAATGATCGACGGTCGATCACCTCTCGCTCGGCAAAACATCGACAGGAGTCCGAACCATGGCAGACGAAGCAACCGCAACCGCGGAAGCCACCGAAGAAACACAGGCCCCGACGCCCGCCACCCAGGTCGACGCCGAGGTCAAGGAAATCGCCGACAAGATCGTCAACTGGACGGTCCTCCAGGCCCAGCAGTTCAAGGCCTACATGAAAGAGGCCTACGACATCGAGCCCGCGGCCGGTGGCGCCGTGATGGTCGCCGGCGGTGGCGGCGGCGGGGGCGAGGAAGCCGCCGAGGAGCAGACCGAGTTCGACGTGGTCCTCAATGGCCCCGGCGACAAGAAGATTCAGGTCATCAAGGTCGTCCGCGAGGCGACGGGCCTGGGCCTCAAGGAAGCCAAGGAACTGGTCGACAGCGCCCCCAAGGCCGTCAAGGAAAAGATCTCCAAGGAAGAGGCCGACGCCCTGGCCGAGAAGATCAAGGAAGCCGGCGGCGACGTCGAGGTCAAGTAAAACCTCTCTCGCCCGCCTCCCAGCAACCCACACAGGCCGGTCCTTCGGGATCGGCCTTTTCCTTGCGCCCCGAGTGCGTGGATCGGTCAAGCCGCCAATCGGTCATCCGCCATCGCGATCGCACCCGCCCCCCGCGCCTCGGGCCGGCATTGCTCCGCCCCCTCCGCCCGTGGCGAGAAAAAGCCCGTCGGGGCCCGGCAGTCGGATCATGGCCAAACGGGCAGCGGATCCTCGAAGCGTGACCAGTGCTCGGGCCCGGCCGCCAACTCCGCGTCGGTGACCAACGCCGCGTCAAGCTTGGCTTCGATCTTCTGGCGGTCCATGTCCATGCCGATGAACACGATCTCCTGCCGGCAATCACCGACCTGGTCATCCCAGAGTTCTTCGATCCCCCGGCGGGTGTCCGGGTCGTCGGGCCAGTGGTCTTTGCCGACCGCCGCGAACCAGTAGCCCGCACGATTGATCTGGAGCGACGAGCCGGCTTGCGACCACACGCCGCAGTATTGCGGCCTGGATGCGATCCACAGATAACCCTTGGAGCGGATAATGCCACGAAGACCCGATTCGATCGTGTCCATCAGCCGCGCGGGGTGAAACGGGCGACGGCGGCGGTAAACGAAGCTGCCGATGCCGTACTCTTCGGTTTCGGGGATGTGCTCGCCGTTGAGCTCCTTGATCCACCCAGGCATCAGCGATGCCTTTTGTTCATCGTATAGCTTCGTGCCGACGACTTGCGTCAGGTCGATCCGGCCGTGCGAGGTCCGCACGAACCGGGCGTCGGGATTCATGTGGTGGAGGATGCCCTCCAGCCGCTGGATCTGTTGGGCCCCGACCAGGTCGCACTTGTTGATGACGATGACGTTGGCGAACTCGATCTGATCGGTCAACAGATCAACAATGGTGCGCGGATCGTCTTCGCTCATGCCCATGTCGCGATCGCGAAGCTCCTGGCAACTGTCGAAATCCTGGAGGAAGTGGGCGGCGTCGACGACGGTGACCATGGTGTCGATCGCGGCGAGATCGCTGAGTGAGCGATCGTTCTCATCCCGGAACGAGAACGTTGCCGCGACCGGCATGGGTTCGGCGATCCCGGTCGCCTCGATGAGCAGGTGATCGAATCGGCCTTCGCTTGCAAGTCGATTCACCTCGATCATCAGATCCTCCCGCAGCGTGCAGCAGATGCAGCCGTTGGTCATTTCGACCATCTTCTCCTGGGTGCGCGACAGCTTTGCGCCGCCATCGCGGACCAGCGAGGCGTCGATGTTCACCTCCGACATGTCGTTGACGATGACCGCCACGCGCAGTCCCTGGCGGTTGTGGAGCACGTGGTTGAGCAGCGTCGTCTTGCCGGCGCCCAGGAAGCCGCTGAGCACAGTGACCGGGAGTTTGGATGCTTTCATTCGGGGCGTTCCTTGGTTCGGGCTTGATGTTGATCGCAAATGTCTAACCCGCGATGCGACCGATCACCGGGTCGGCTTCGACCACCGGCGGGGCGGTGGGGGTGGCGCGGTTTGATGCTGTCGAGACGCGCCGCGTGCCCGGGTGCGAGGCGGCTTCGAGCAGCGGCAGGTCTTCTCCCTGACGAATCAGGCGCGCCGAGTTGAACACCACGACGACCGAGCTGATCCCGTGTGCGATGGCGGCCATCATCGGCGTGATGTGGCCAAGCGCGAGGAGGGTGACCATGGTGACGATGTAAAGCACCACGAAGACGATGTTCTGGCGAATGACCCGCGTGGTGGCGCGAGAAAGGCGAATGAGGAATGGCAACCGATCCAGTTGACTGTTGAGCAAGGCGATCGAGGCGGCATTGATCGCCACATCCGAGCCGGCCGCGCCCATGGCGATCGACAGGTCGGCCGCGGCCAGCGCCGGGCCGTCGTTCACCCCATCGCCGACGACGGCCACGGTATGCCCCTGGCGCTTGAGGTTGCGCACGATATCGAGCTTGTCGCCCGGCAAGGCCTCGGCGATCATGCCGGTCAGATCGAGCGATTGGGCCACCCGTTCGGCGCAGCCGCGCCGGTCGCCGCTTACCATCATCCGTTGCTGCACGCCCAACTGGCGCAGGTCGTTCAGCACCGCCGGGGCCCCGTCGCGCGGGGTATCCTCCAGCCCGATCCATCCGATGCAACTGCCACCCTCGGCCAGCAGCAGAACACTCATGCTGCCCACGTCGTCGAGCAGGCCGGGGGGAACGCGCACGTCGCCTTGTCTGATCCACGCCTCGCGACCGGCGAGCACCGTGCGGCCGTCGATCCGGCCGCGGACGCCGCAACCGGGAACTTCTTCGAAGTCGTCGACGGTTGTCAAGGTGAGCTTCGCGCGTTGCGCCATGGCCACCACGGCACGCGCGATGGGGTGTTGGGAGTGTTGCTCGAGCGAGGCGGCCAGGCCCAGCAGGTCGGCCGGGTCGGTGGCCGCGGCGGGGCGCAGGCGCGTCACCGCGAGGTTGCCGGTGGTCAGCGTGCCGGTCTTGTCAAACACCACCGCGCTGATCGTCCCGGCCAGTTCGATGTCGGTCGCGTTCTTGACCAGCACGCCCAGCCGCGCCGCCGACGTCAAGGCCGCGACCAGCGCGGTCGGTCCTGAAATGATGATCTCCATCGGGCAGGCGATCAGCAGCAAGCTGATCACCAGCGCCAGATCCTGAGTGAAAAAGAAGACGACCGCGGCGAGGCACAGGATGACCGGCGTGTAGTGCCCCGCGAAACGGTCGAGCATCTGGGTCACGGGGGTTTTGTAGTTGGCCGCCTGCAGGATCAGCGACTGAACCTGCCCGAGCGTGCTGTCGGCAACGGGCTTTTGCACCTCGATCCGCAGGGCGCCGGTCAGGTTCATGCTGCCGGCGAACACGTGATCGTCGGCGGTCTTGTCGATCGGGTGGGATTCGCCGGTGATGTATTTCTCATCCAGGGTGCTCGAGCCGCCCACCACCCGGCCGTCGCAGGGCACCTGATCGCCGGGCCGGACCATCACCTGGTCACCCGCCTGGAGTTGCTCGGCCGGCACCTCCTGCTCTTCGTGCGAGCCATCGGTCAGGCGCCGCGCCCGCTTGGGCGTGATGCGAATCAGCAGTTCGATCGTCTGCCAGGCGCCCGCGGCGGTGCGGTCGACGATGAAAGACGCGGTGAACATGAACAAGGCGACCGAGCCCGCTTCGACGTAGCGCCCCGAGGCGAACGAAGCCAGGAACGCGAGCATGACCAATTCCTCGGTATGCGCCGGGCCCCGGCGTTTGGGAAACAACTTGGCGCGCAGCGTGTTCCAGGTGATCGGGATGCCCAGCAGCACCGCCGCCAACATCGCCAGCAACGCCGGTTGCTCGGTCGTTTCGAACAACCGATAGGCCAGCAACGAGCACAGCAACATCACCGCGCCCAGCGTGACCAGCAGCAACTGAGGGTCGAGTCGAAAGCGTTCGTCCTTCACGGATCGGCCGATGCCGTCGTGGGTGAATCTCGGCTCGTCGTTCATCGTGGACATCCCGGCCTCATCGGTGTGAACTGCAAGTGCGGCAGCGTCCGTAAAGGGTGACTTCGTGCTCGTCGATCTCGAAGCCCGGCGGCGCCAGCTCCGCGATCCCCGCCGGGCAGCCGGGAATGTCAAACGCCTCGCCGCACTGACGACAGAGGAAATGGTGATGATGCCCCCGGTTGGCCAGCTCGTAACGCACGTCGTGGATGCCCAGTTCCACGGCCTGCACTTCGCCGGCCTCCCGCAGATGCTTGAGGTGGCGGTAGACCGTTGCGATGCCCAGGGTCCGCACCTCGCCGGACGCCAGATCGAGTATATCCATGGGGCGCAGTGGGCCCGGGGCGTTGCGGATCACGCCGACGATCGCGTCGCGCTGACGGGTGTGTCTGGTGCTCATTGGCCTATTTCCTGACCGCGACGAAGCGGATCGGCTGCGACGATCTAATGATAACTAAATATCAATAAGTATCAAGCCCCCGTTCCAGTCGAGATCCCTGGCGGGCCGTGGCGGGGCCTGGGACGTGATGGCGAGCATGCAGCGAGCCCGGCCGTCCCCGGCCCGGGCGCTCGGGCCCCGGGGCTGCGAACCGGTCCGAACCCCGATAATGATCGGGAATCGGGGGTTGTCAAGTTAAAGATGTGTGTTTATACTACCGCGATTCAGGACGCAGGCATTTGTCGGGCCGGAACCAGCCGCCGGCCAGGCAACGAACGAGTCAGGCCAACAGTATCGGGCGAGTGGCGCTGTCACCAGTAATCCGACAAGCTCCGGTTTCGCTGTAACCATCGCATGATCGAGGTGATCGATGCGCGAAATTAAAGTGCGCGATTTCTCCAAGCGCGGCGACGCGCTGCCCATTCCCGACCTCGTCGAGGTCCAGAGTGCGGCGTACGAACGGTTCCTTCAACTCCTAACGTCCTTCGACGAGCGCGATCCGCTCATGGGGCTCGAGTCGCTGCTGCGCGAGGTGTTCCCCATCGAGTCGTACGACGGCTCGATGAAGCTGGAGTACCTCTACTACAAGCTCGACGAGCCGCGCTACACGCCCGACGAGTGCCGGCACCTGCGGCTGACCTACGGCATGCCGTTCCGCATCGGCGTGCGGCTGGTCCGCGAGGACGTCAAGGAAATGCCCGAGGAGGAGATCTACCTCGGCGAGATCCCGATC
>CAZUHK010000100.1:0-11546 GCA_964620345.1 uncultured Planctomycetaceae bacterium | reverse complement strand
AAAGGCCCGCGGCGGGGGCGATGTTCGCGGTGGCCAGGTCGGAGGCTCCGCCCGCCTCCGCGCCGCGTGCCGAGGCGACGGCGCAGGCAAACAGGCCGGCCTGGGCCACGTCGGTGCGGTGGACTCGGTCCTCAGGGCCGTTGAACAGCGTGGCGGACAGGTCAAAGCCCAGCACCGCGTCGGCCTGCTCGAACACGGCCTTGGCCGCCGGCGCGGCACCGAACCACGCGGCACCCATGCCCACGTGCTGCGCGCCCTGGCCGGGGCAGAGAATGATGAGGGAATCGCTCATTGATAATCGCTCATCGCTAATGGCCATTGCTCCGCGCGGTTCGGATGGACGCGGTCAGAATCGCCAGCAGCTCGCGGCATTGGTCGGCAAGACCGATCAACCGTTGCTTGTCCATCAGACCCGAATCCACGATGAGTTCGATCCAGTACAACGTCTCTTCCGCTTCTCGCTGGGCGATCTCCAGCATGGCGACAAACTGTTTTCTGCTCGATGCGTGCATCGCCTCTCGATAGTTCGCGCCGACCGAAGTGCCCGACCGCAGAACCTGCTTTCCAATCACGTTCCCCACCCGGTCGTGGGGCAGCGCAGCGACAAGCTGGATCGTCCGCAGCGCAAACGCCTTGGTCCGATTGAGCATGTCCTGTTGATTCATGGCTGGCGGTCGTGTGCATCAATGAGCGATCAATCATTAGCGATTAGCGATTATCAATCCGCGATTCCTACAACTTCCACAGGTTCACGCCCCAGCTCAGGCCGCCGCCCTGGGCGACGAAGATGACGTAGTCGCCCTTGCTCAGCCGGCTCGCGACCATCAGTTCGTCCAAGCAGATGCCGGCACTGGCCGCGGAGGTGTTGCCGTAGCGGTCGATGTTGATGTGAATCTTCGAGGCATCGAACCCCAGCCGCTTCCAGGCGCTTTGGAGCATGCGGATGTTCGACTGGTGCGGCACGACCATCGCGATGTCGTCGGCGGTCAGGCCCGTTGCCCGCAGCGCCTCGTCCACGCAGCCGGCCAGCTTCTCCACGGCGAACTTGTACACCGCCTTGCCGTTCATCTGAAGCGTGTCGAACTTGCCGGTGAAGTTTTCCTTTTCGCTTTCGGGGATGTCTCGCTGGTCGCGCGGCACGTAGAGCACCTGCCCGCGTTCGCCGTCGGAGTTGAGCGACTGGTACTGGCAGCCGTCGGCCGGGTCGTCGCTTGGCGCGAGGATGGCGGCGCCGGCACCGTCGCCGAACAGCACGCACGTGCCGCGGTCATCCCAGTTGACGATGCTCGAGAGCTTGTCGGCCGCGACGACCGCGACGTGGCGGTAGTGGCCGGTGCGGATCATCGCGTCGCCGACGTTCAGCGCCGCGACGTAGCCGGTGCAGGCGATGTTGATGTCCAGGGCCCCGCAGGGGATCGCGCCGAGCTTGGCCACGACGGTACACGCGGTAGCCGGGCAGATCACGTCTTCGGTCATCGTCGCCAGCAGCAGCAGGTCCAGATCCCGCGGCGAAAGACCCGCTCGATCCAGCGCCTGGCGCACGGCGTCGGCGGCCATGTCGCTGGTCCGCTGATCTTCGTCGGCGATGCGCCGGGTCTTGATGCCCGTGCGCTGAACTATCCACTCGTCCGAGGTCTCGACCATCTTCTCGAGGTCGGCGTTGGACAGGACTTTCTCGGGGATGCACACGCCCGTCGCCAGCACCTTCACGCCCGGCGGTGCGCTGCGTGCGTGGGGCCGACTCATAGAGACACCTCGCTGGCGCGTTTCTCGGCGACGCCCAGCGCGTCGACGATGCGGTCGTTGACGTGGTGCTCCATGTAAGCGATGGCGTTGCGGATCGCCGATCGGATGGTGCGGGCCTCGCTGGAGCCGTGGCAGATCACGCAGTTGCCGCGCGCGCCCAGCAGTGGCGCCCCGCCGAACTCGTGCCAGTCGTGCTTGGCGTAGATCGTCTTGACCACCGGTTCGAACTGCATCGCCATCTGCGGGTCGATCTCGAAGATTTCCCGCGCGATCGTCTTGAACAGCCCCGCGGCCAGGCCCTCGGAGAGCTTGAGCACGATGTTGCCGGCAAAGCCCTCGGTGATGATCACGTCGGCCTTGCCGTCGAACAGGTCGCGGCCCTCGACGTAGCCGACGTAGTTGAGCGACGGGTCGTTCTTCATCAGCTTGTGCGTGTCGACCACCAGGCCGGTGCCCTTGGTCTCCTCGCCGCCGATGTTGAGCACCGCGACGCGCGGCTCGGCGATCCCATGCACCTCGTGGGTATAGATGCCGGCCATGTGCGCGTACTGGTAAAGGTGGTGGGGCTTGGGGACGATGTTGGCGCCCACGTCGCAGACGACCATCGGGCCGTGGAACGTGGGCATGGTCACCGCGATGCCCGGGCGATGCACGTTGGGCAGGCGGCGCATGAACATCTGCGCCGCGGCGACGCAGGCGCCGGTGTTGCCCGCGGAGATGATGATGTCGACCTGCTGGTCCTTGGCCCGGCGCGAGCCGAGCCAGCCGAGCTTGGCGATCGAACTTTCGGGCTTGTTGCGGATCGCGTCGACGGGCGTCTCGTCCATGTCGACCACCTGCGAGGTGTGCATCACACCCAGGCGCGGCTCATCCCCGCAGCCGTGCTCGATGATGGTCTCGCGGATGACGGTCTGATCGCCGATGAGCACGAGCCGATCATCGGGGCCCAGCAGGTCGAGCGAGCTGAGGGCACCTTCGAGGATGGCATCGGGCGCATGGTCGCCGCCCATGACGTCGATGGCGATACGCATCGACTATTCTTCCTCGGGGTTCAGATTCAGCGTGAGGCCGGGGCGGACGTAGCCGCAGTTGGAGCAGGCGGCGTGAGGCACCTTGTTGGCGCCGCAGTTGGGGCAGGCGACCAAGTGGGTCGGCCGCAGCCGGTCGTGACTGCGACGATTGCCGCGGCGTGCGGGGCTGGATCGTTTGGTGGGCTGCATGGGGTGATTCCTCGCAGGCGCGGTGGCGGGGGCCATGGCCTAGGGCCGGTGCCATTCATTTTGCGTTAAGTCAAGCCATGTAAGTTAATTCCGTCAACCACGCCTGTCAACATCGGCCAAGCCGCTTTCATGGCCCGGGGGACCGATCACGGGATTGGTCATTTCGCCGATCTGATCGATCCGGCAGGTGACCGTGTCGCCGGGCTTGAGGAAGACCTTGGGCTCGCGGGCCACGCCCACGCCCGGCGGGGTGCCGGTCAGCAGCAACGTGCCCGCCAGCAGCGTCGTGTCCTGTGAGCAGAACGCGATGAGTTGGGCGACGGTGAAGATCATGTCGCCGGTCGATGAATCCTGCATCGTTTCGCGGTTGACCGTGGTGGTCAGGTGCAGGCGCTGGGGGTCGAGGATGTCGTCGGTCGTGACGATCGCCGGGCCGAACGGGCAGAAGGTGTCGAAGCTCTTGCCACGGACCCACTGCCCGCCGCCGCCGGACTTCTGCCAGCGTCGGGCCGACACATCGTTGGCCACGGTGTAGCCCAGCACGTGGTCCAGTGCCTGGGCCTCGCTCACGTCGCGGGCGGGCTTGCCAATGACGACGGCCAGTTCCACCTCGTAATCGGTCTCCGGCCCGGTCGAGCAGGCCGGCAGCACGATCGGCTCGCCCGGGTGGTTGGCCGCGGCAGGGTTCTTCATGAACATCACGGGGAACCTGGGGATGTCCGCCCCGGTCTCTTTGGCGTGTTCGCGGTAGTTCAGGCCGATGCAGATGATCGCCCGCGGGTCGATCGGGCACAGCAGCTTGCTGATCGTCGCGGGCTTGCCGGTAGACTGCACGCCACCCAATGGATCGCCGGCGAGCAGTTCGGCCGAGCCGTTGCCGCGGTCGATGCCGTGGTGGGTTTCGCCGTTGGGATCGATAAATCGAATGATGCGCATGCAGATATGGTACACGCCCGGGCGCCGGGGTTCCGCGCGGTGCTCATCGGCGCGGGTCTGCTGGTAAACTCTTGCACACCATGAGGACGCACCGGCCCGACTTCGCGCGATTCCAGCAGCTCGCCGAGCAGGGCAATCTGATCCCGATCTATCGGCAACTGATGAGCGACCAGCTCACGCCGGTGCTGGCGTACCGCCGGCTGGTCAAACCCGACGACCGGTTTGCCCCCAGCTTCCTGCTGGAGTCGGTGGTCGGCGGCGAGCACGCGGCGCGGTACAGCTACCTCGGCGCCCAGCCGATGGCGCAGGTGATCGCCTACGGCCGGCGCGTCGAGCGGCACGTCGAGGGCGAGGTCGAGCACTACGAATCCGACGACCCGCTGGGCGAAGTGCAGCGCGTGACCACGGCGTGGAAGCTGGCACCCGTCGACGAACTGCCGGACTTCACCGGCGGATGGGTCGGCTACGCGGGGTACGACACCGTCCGCTACGTCGAGGCCGAGAAGCTCACCGCCCCGCCGCCCGACGACCGAGGCCTGCCGGACATGCACTTCGCGCTGTACCGGCAGGTGGTGGCGTTCGATCAGCTTCACAAGACGGTGCTGGCGATCAATCACGTGCTGCTGGACGAGCACGCCTCGGTGGGCGCGGCGTACGAGGCCGGCTGCCGCGAGCTGGACGCGCTGGTGCAGCGGATGGAGGCCGAGCCGATCGCCCTGCCCGCCGGCGAGGCCGAGCTGGATACCCCGCCGGCGCCGATCGCGCAGTCCAACATGCCGCGTGACCGTTTCGAGCAGATCGTCGAACGGGCGCGTAAGTACATCGGCGCCGGCGACATCTTTCAGGTGGTGCTCAGCCAGCGGTTCGAACGCGAGACCGCGGCCGATCCGTTCGATGTCTATCGCGCGCTGCGTGTGGTGAACCCCTCGCCGTACATGTTCTACCTGCAGGCGGCGGGATGCATGCTGGTCGGCTCGAGCCCGGAGATTCTGTGCAAGGTGCACCGGGGCGTGGTGACCAACCGGCCGCTGGCGGGCACGCGCAAGCGAGGCCGCACCGACGCCGAGGACCGCTCGCTGGAGGCCGAGCTGCTGGCCGACCCCAAGGAACGGTCCGAGCACATCATGCTGGTCGATCTTGGCCGCAACGACGTGGGCAAGGTGTGCGAGGCCGGCTCGATCGCCCTGCCGGCGGTGATGGCGATCGAACGCTACAGCCACGTGATGCACATCAGCTCGACCGTGACGGGCCTGCTGCGCGCGGGGCTGGACTGCTGGGCGGCGCTTCGCGCGGCGCTGCCGGTGGGCACGGTGTCGGGCGCGCCGAAGGTGCGGGCGATGGAGATCATCGACGAGCTGGAGCCGACCCGTCGCGGGCCCTATGCCGGGGCGGTGGGCTACGTCGATTTCGCGGGGAACATGGACACGGCGATCGCGCTGCGGACGATGGTGGTGATGCCGGCCGACGCCCCGGGACGGTGGCGGGTCCACCTTCAGGCCGGCGCGGGCATCGTGGCCGACAGCGTGCCGGCGGCGGAGTTCGAGGAGACGGTGAACAAGGCCGCGGCGCTGGCCAAAGCGATCGACATGGCCGAGCAGGCGTTCGGGGGGGTCGGTCAATCGACGGCGACGGGGCCGGGCTCTTCGGCGGCACCGACGCGGCCCTGATAGAGCCGCCGCGCCAGCACGCCGTGCCGCGGGGCCAGCAGCCAGGCCAGCACAAACAGCCCGCCGGCCGCGCCGGCCATCATGCCCGCGGTGCTCGTGTCCTCGTAGCCGAACCACGTGGGGATCGTGATCGCCCCGAGGTGGCCCAGCGCCGCGGCCAGCACGCCGACGATCGAACTGAGCAGGACCATCACGCCCAGCCGATCGGTCAGCAGGTACGCCGTGGCCGCGGGCACGATGAGCATGGCGATCACGATGATGCTGCCGACCGCCTCGAAGCTGGCGACGGTCGTCACCGCGGTCATGGTCATCAGCAGGTAGTGCATGAACTGGGCGTGGATGCCCAGGGTCGTGGCCAGCTCCGGGTCGAACGCGGCGATGCGAAACTCCTTGAACATCGCCACGATGATCGCCAGGTTCACCAGCAGCGCCACGCCCAGCACCGCCGCGGCGCGCGGCACGGCGAGCGACCGGCCGGCGAGGTTCATCGTGAACGCGGTGTCGAGCGGTGTGTATTCGATCGCGCCGTAGAGCACGCACTCGGCGTCGAGATCGACGCGGTGGTCGGCGGTGGCCCGCACGATCAGAATCAGCCCCAACGCGAAGAGCGTGGTGAACACGATGCCCATCGCCGCGCCGCGATCGACCCGGCCGAACGTGCTGATCCACTGCGTGAACACGGTGGTGAGGATGCCGATCACCACCGCGCCGCCGAACATGACCAGCGGGTGGCGCGGGTCGGCCTGATCCAGCCAGGCGCCGATCGCGGGCCAGGCCTGCTCGATCCACACGCTGTCCTTGGCCAGAAGCATCATGAGAAACCCGCCGGCCAGGCCCGGCAGCACGGCGTGGCTGATCGCATCGCCCATCATGCTCATCTGCCGAAGCACCAGGAAACAGCCCGGCAGCGCGCACGCCACGGCGCACAGCGCGCCGGTCACCACGATCCACGTATCCAGCGGCAGCCAGATCATGCGCCACCTCCGGCGGGCATCGCGTGCGGGCTGGGCGGCACGGCCAGCGGCCGGTGGCGGCGGGCCAGCTCCTGCTCGAGCTGGCGCACCATGTCCGCGCCCAGCACGTGCTCGACCATGTCCGCATCGCGATCGACGTGACTGGGCGCGACATCGGCGTGGGTGATCAGGTACATCTCCCACAGCCGGTGGTTGCGCGTGATGCGCGCCGCCTCGCCGAAGCCCGGCTCGCTCAGCCGCAGCGTGCGGCCGTCGAACCGTTCCACGTGATCTTCACGCCGCGCCGTGCGGATCAGCCGATGCAGCGCCGCCCGCGACCACGAGCGATGGGCCAGCAGTTCCTCGAAGCTCACCGGCAGATTCTCCACTTCGTCGTTCTCGGGTTGCATGTGCGATTCGATGATCTCGTACACCGCGCGCAGCAGATGCTGTCGGCCGACCTTGCGCCCCAGCCGGCGGTGGGCGAGGTAGCGCAGCAGCACGCCGTTGGCCGAACCGAAGATCATGCTGAAGACGAAGATTCCCGCGGCGACCAGCACGATCACCGCCCCGGCCGGCAGCCGCCACAGCAAGGCGCTGATCGACGCGCCCAGCCAGCCGCTGACGCCGCCGATGACCCCCGCGATCAGCAGCATGCGCCGCAGGTCGTGCGTCCAGAACCGCGCCGCGGCCGCGGGGGTGATCAGAAACGCGATGATGAGGATCAGCCCCACCGCCTGCAGCCCGACCACGGTGACCATCGCCACCAGGGCGAGCATCGCGATGTCCAGCAGGTACACGGGCCAGCCCTGAGCATCGGCGAACGCCTCATCGAAGCACAAGAGCGTGAACTCCTTGAGCAGCAGCGCCGCGGCCACGGTGACGACGCCCGCCACCGCCGCGATCAGCCAGAAGTCCTGCCAGACCATCGAGGCGGTCTTGCCGTAGATGAAGGCGTTGAGTCCGGCCGCGCTGGCGCCGGGCATATCCTGGATGATGCCCAGCACCGCCGCGCCCAGGCCGAAGAAGACCGAAAGGACGATGCCCATCGCCGCGTCGTCCTTGATGCGGCTGGTGTTTCGGATCAGCATCACCAGCCCCACGCCGCCCACGCCGGTGATCGTCGCCCCCGCCAGCAGCCCCGCCAGGTGCTTGCCCGACGTGCCCAGCGCCACCATCAAAATGAACATCAGCCCGATGCCCGGCAGCGTCGCGTGACTCAGCGCATCGCCCATCAGCGATCGCTTGCGCATCAGCAGAAACGTGCCGATCAGCCCCGCGGCCACGCCCAGCAGCATCGTGCTGAGCACCACCAGGCGCGTGTTGTAATTCTGCAGCGAAGCGACCTGCCAGACCTCCCACAGCGAAGGCAAGGAAAAGCCCGCGTCGCTGATCGCGTCGAATTGGCGCGGCGAGGCCATCGGCTCACCGCCCCGCCTGACCCAGCGCCGTGCCGGCCTCTTCCAACAGCGCCAGCCGGCCGCCGTAAGTCGCCTTCAGGTTCTCTTTGGTGAACACCTCCTGCGTCGGCCCGGCCTTGACCACACGCATGTTCAGCAGCACCAGCCAGTCGAAATACTGCCCCACCGTCGCCAGGTCGTGATGCACCACCAGGCAGGTGCGGCCCCGGTCGCGCAGCTCCTGAAGCAGCGTCACGATCGCCCGCTCCGTCGCCGCGTCCACCGCCGCGAACGGCTCGTCCATCAGGTAAAGCTGCGCCTCCTGCACCAGGGCCCGCGCGAGAAACACACGCTGCTGCTGACCGCCGGACAGTTGGCTGATCTGACGGTCGGCCAGGTGCGCGATGCCCACGCGGTCCAGCGCCTCCACCGCCGCTCGCTTGTGCTTCTTACGCACCGGCTTGAACCAGCCGATCCGCCCGTACGCGCCCATCGCCACCACGTCCACGGCGCTGACCGGGAAGTCCCAATCCACGCTCTCGCGCTGCGGCACGTAGCCGACCCTGCTCCGCTGTTTCGCATACGGCCGGCCGTAGATCAGCACGCGGCCCGAGGCCTTGGGCACCAGGTCCAGGCACGCCTTGATCAGCGTGCTCTTGCCCGCGCCGTTGGGCCCGACGATGCCCACCAGTTTGCCGGCCGGGATGTCCAGATCGATGTCCCACAGCACCGGCTTGCGGTGGTAGGCCACGGTCAGATCGTCGATCGCCAGCGGCACGTCCGGCGGATGGCCGGGCGGGCGGACGGTTGTGCGGGCGTCGGTTCTCGGGGCGTCCATCAGGTCAGTGTTCATGGGACAGCTTGCCGTTCAGCCCCGACGCGGGCGCCTCGCCGCCCAGCGCGCCGGTGATGGTGGTGACGTTGTGATCGATCATGCCAATGTACGTGCCTTCGTACGAACCGGCCGGGCCCATGGCGTCGGAGAACAACTCGCCGCCGATCCGCACGTCGTGGTCTTGCGCGGCGGCGCCTTCGATCAGGGCACGCACGTTCTTGTCGGCCACCGATGTCTCGACGAACACCGCGGGAATCCGCCGATCGACCAGGTATCGCACGAGGTTTTCGATGTCCCCCACCCCCGCCTCGGCCTCGGTGCTGATGCCCTGGATGCCGCGCACCTCCACGTCGTACGCCCGGCCCATGTAGCTGAACGCATCGTGGGCCGTGACCAGCACACGCTGGCCCCGGGGGATCGAAGCGATCGAGCGCTTCGCGTACGCATCCAGCTCGCGCAGCTTCGCGATGTACGCCTCGGCGTTGGCCCGGTAGTCCTGAGCGTGGGCCTTGTCGTAGCCCGCCAGCGCGTCGGCTACGACCTGCACCGCAAGAATCCAGCCGCCCACATCCATCCACACGTGCGGGTCGTAGTAGTCCTGCTCGTCGGTCATCACGTACTCGCCCTGTTCGAGGATCGTCTCGGTCACGGCGAACACCGGCTTGCCCTTGCCCGCGACGCGCACCAGCACGTCGGCCATCTTCCCCTCGAGCATCAGGCCGTTGTAGAACACCACGTCCGACTCGTTGAGCTTGACCACGTCCGAGCGCGTCGGCTTGTACAGGTGCGGGTCGACGCCCTGGCCGATCAGGCCCTCGACGTCGGCGTGCTCGCCGGCGACGTTCCGCACGATGTCCGCGATCATGCCGACGGTGCAGGTGATTCGATAGGGATACGCCGTGGGCGCGGCGCCGGGGGCGTTGCCTTTGGCGCCCGCGTCGCCGCAGGCGTGCAGCGCCGCCGCGGCCAGCAGCAGCGCGGCTAGGGTACAGAGTCTTCGCAAGCTCATCGTCGATCACTCCTGTCGTCGCCGGCCCGGCCCGGCGGTGTGGCGTGGGGCAGCGGCCGCCCGTTGCGGTCGCGATCGGGATGATTATACCCAGTTCTCGGAGCGCGTCAACTAATCTTTCGGATCGCCAAAACCTTTTGTTTTCTGTAAGCACCCGCCCCGTGGTCGATCTTGGCGATATCTTCTTGACCTGCCGCCGGTTCGGCCGGCGCTCCAGGAGCTCAGCCCATGTCCAAGATCCGCGAAAAGCACGACGACAGCGAAGCCGAAACCGCAATCGACATCTCCCCGCTGATCGATGCCGTGTTCATCCTGCTGATCTTCTTCATCGTGACCACGACGTTCGTCGATGAGTTCGGCATGGGTGTCGACAAGCCCTCGCCGGGGCAGGCCGCCGTGGACGACCAGGACAAGCCCAAGGTCATCATCGAGCTGCTGGCCAACGGGACCGTGCGGTTCAACGGCCTGCGGACCGAGATCGGCGTGATCCAGCAGCAGGTCAAAAGCGAGATCGCCGGCCGCGATGACATCCCCGCCATCATCCGCGCCGACCGCGATGTGCCCACCGGCCGCACCTCGCGGGTGATCGATCAGGCCCGCCTCGGCGGCGCCGTCGCCGTCCTGCTCAGCAAGCGGTCCTGATCGGCACCGGCTCTCAGTTCAGCTCCGCGATCGGCACGAGCATCACGTCCACCCGTTCATCGCCGTCAAAGTTCGTGTCCAGCAGCTCGCTCGGGTCGATCCGCAGGTCCGCGTCCGGGTCTTTGGAAGACGACTCATCGCCGTCGAGCGCGTAGATGTTGTCGTCGGCCGGGCCTTGCTCGGGATCCTGCGCGAACTCGACGTGCGCGTCGCCGAACAGCACGTTCTGCCCGGCGCGGTTGTGGTTGCGGCCGTTCCACAGCTCCCGGTCGATCTTGCTGTCGAAGTCGGCGGCGTTGATGTCCTTCGTGTTGTCGTTGTCGTCGCCGAGGATGACCACGTCGCCGGGCACGTTGGCCTGCCAGTAGCCGCGCTGGCCCTGGCCATCGGGGTCGATGTGGTAGAAGTTCACCGGCGAGTAGCTCAGGTGATCCGGCCCGGTGAAGTCGTACTGCGTCACCGGGCTGTCCTGCGGGTCGCGCACGTCCGAGGCCGAGGGACAGGTGTAGCTCTTGGCCGTGGCCGATTCCTCGTTGATCATGATGTACAGCGCCGCGGTGATGTTGCTCGCCATCGCGTTCTTGATCGCCGCATCGGTCACGTCCGGAACATCCAGCAGCAGCGCCTCGAAACCGCCGGCCACGCCCGGGTCGGCGCCCGATGAATCGGTCCGGCTGTATTGCGGGAACTTGTCCTGGTAGGTCTGGGCATAGATGCTGAACGACTTGAACAGCCCGTTGAGGTTGTTGCCGCACACCGCCCGGTTGGCCTGCTCCTTGGCCCGGCCCATCGCCGGCAGCAGGATGCTCAGCAGCAGCGCGATGATCGCGACCACCACCAGCAGCTCGACCAGCGTGAAGCCCGCTCGATTGATTCTGACCTGATTCATCTCTCGTACCACCTTTCGATCAGTCCGCTGACCGATGGCCGCGGCCCGTTGCCGCGATGTGATGAACATCGGCCACCGCAAGTGTGCGCCCAATCCGGGCGATGGCCAGTTTTACGTGGTCGAATAGCTTTCAGTTGTGCGACGGCCCCCCGGATCATTCGCGCAATCGGCACAGACCGACCCCGATCGGCCCGAGGCGTCGCCTACCGGCGCTTTTCCAGGCGTTCCTTGGCCAGCAGGTAGTGGGCC
>CAZUHK010000099.1:210-11644 GCA_964620345.1 uncultured Planctomycetaceae bacterium | reverse complement strand
CCTGCTCGGCGGGCCTCGACTACCCCGGCGTCGGCCCCGAGCACGCCTACTGGATGGCCAAGGGCCGCGCGACCTACACCGCGGTGACCGACGCCGAGGCGCTCGATGCGTTCCAACTGGTCGCCCGCAAGGAAGGCATCATCCCCGCGCTCGAAAGCGCGCACGCCGTGGCGTATGCGATCAAGCTCGCCGCCGAGCTGCCGGCCGACCAGCACATCGTCATCAACCTCTCCGGCCGCGGCGACAAGGATCTGGACGAGGTCATGCGCCTGCTGGGCAAGCCATGAGCCGCCAAGGCGCGACGGCCACGAAGAACGAGCTTTTCCCGCTTGATCCGCCATCGCGTCCTTCGCGCCTTCGTGGCTAAACTACCCCCATGCCAAAAAAGCCGCCGCTACGGATTCAGCCGACCACGCTGTGGGACTACCCCTCGCAGCACTACGGCGATGAGCCACAGGGCGACCCGAACTACGCCGGGGCGACGCCCAGCTACCTCATCTGGAACCTGCTGCATCGCTACACGCGGCCGGGCAATGTTGTGGTCGATCCGTGCGCCGGCAGCGGCACGACGCTTGATGTGTGCAACGACACCGACCGCCGCGGCCGGGGCTTCGACCTTGCGCCCCAGCGTGAGGACATCGAACAAGCCGACGCGCGTAAGCTGCCCCTGCCGGATCAGTCGGCCGACTTCGTGTTCATCGATCCGCCCTACTCGACGCACCTGGAGTATTCGGATGATCCGCGGTGCATCGGCAAGCTCGACGCCGGCGGCGAGGCGTACTACCGGTCGATGGGCCAGGTGATCCGCGAGATCAACCGCATCCTCAAGCCCGGCCGGCACATGGGCCTGTACGTCAGCGATTCCTACGAGCATCACAAGGGCAGGAAGCGAGAGTTTCACCCGATCGGCTTCGAGCTGTTCGCGCAGTTGCGCAAGCCGTTCGTTCCGGTGGACATCATCGCGGTGGTGCGACACAACAAGACGCTGGAGATGGGCAACTACCGCGCCGCGGCCGAGGAGGGCAACTATTTCCTGCGCGGGTTCAACTACCTGTTCATCATGTACAAACCGGCGAAGCAGGCGCCGCGGCACAGCGGCGCGAAGGGACAGCGCAGCAGGCGTCCGCCGCGCCAACGCTGATGCGGCGAGGCGGACGTGCCTCACCCATGCCCGACCTCCAGCACGCTGATCTCGGCCGGGCAGCGGATGCGCACCGGCACGGCCGAGCCCAGGCCGGTGGTGACGAACAGGTGCGTGTTGCCGCGGGCGTAGTGGCCTTGAGGGTAGCGGAAGGTCACGTTGCCCAGGCCCAGAGACTTGCGACCGTTGGTCTTGCCGGGGCGGAAGAGCACTTGCCCGCCGTGGGTGTGGCCCGAGAGGACCAGGTGTACGCCGTGCTGGGCCGCGGCATCCAGCGCATGCGGGTGGTGGGCCAGCAGGATGCGGATCTCATCGCCGTGGATCGGATCGCACGTGTGATCGATCAGCCGGGCGAGGTTGGCATCGTCGTTGGCCCAGTCGATTCCCGCCACGGCGACCTGGTGCTTGCCGTGGTCGATGATGACGTGCTCATTGAGCAGCAGGTTCAGGTCGGCCATGCGGAAGGCGTGGATCACTTCCGGGCCGTTGTCCATGTAGTCGTGATTGCCCAGCACGCTGTAGACGCCCAGCGGCGCCCGCAGCTCACGGACCGCCTCGATCACGCGCGTCAGGTGGCGGTTGGTGTAATCAAGAAAGTCGCCGGTCAGCGCGATCAGGTCGGCGTCGAGGGAGTTGATCGCCTCGACCACGGCCGGCAGGTGATCGGGCGTGAACAGGTGGCCGACGTGCCAGTCGGACACGTGCGCGATGCGCAGCGGCGGGAAGTTGGCCGGCAGCGTGGGCAGCTTCAGCGCGTGGATGCGGACCTGGAACACCTCACCGGGGCACTGCTTGAGCAGCCGGCGGCGCACCAGCCACCCCAACGCGCGGCTGGTCGCCTCGTGCAACGGGTGGCGGCGCGTCCATCGCTTCTTCTCGACGTTGGTTTGGATGCGACTCATCGCTTGGGGCCATTGTAGCCGCTGTGGTTTGCAGCCATCGCGTCGCGCTGGTCTGATACCGCCATGGCTCGGGTCGATCCGCCACCATCCGCGATGTCGCTCGGCGAGCACCTGGGCGAGCTGCGCACCCGGCTGATGATCGGGCTGATCGGCCCGGTGATCGCCGCGGCGGTGCTGCTGGTGTACGGCCGGAGCATCGTCGCCTGGCTGGCCCAGCCGCTGCACTACGCGCTGCGGTCCAAGGGACTCAGCGCGCAGCTCTATACCACCGCCGTGCCCGAGGCGTTCGCGACGTACCTGAAGGTCGCGTTCATCGGCGGCCTGATCGTCGGCGTGCCGTGGCTGCTGTACCAGCTCTGGAAATTCATCGCCCCGGGGCTCTACGCGGGCGAGCGGCGATTCATCTATATCCTCCTGCCCGGCTCGGCCGCCCTCGCGGCCCTGGGCGTGGCGTTCATGTACTTCGTCCTGTTGCCGGTGACGATCAGCTTCCTGATCGAGTTCACCCTGAGCTTTCCCATGCCGGAGATGACCGGCTCGCCGATCCAGCGTCAAATCGAACAGCTCTACGGCACGGCCGGCGCGCAGGCCGAGCCGATCAACGAGCCGCCGGCGATCTGGCCGCGACGCACGCAAGACCCGGTCGACCCGGCCGACGGTTCGGTCTGGATCAACGTCCCCCAGCGCGCGTTGAAAGTGATGCTCAACGGGCATGTGTTCGCGTTGCAGATGACCTCGCCGCGGAGCATGGCGGCGCCGATTTTCAAGATGAACGAGTACATCGGCTTCGTGCTGATGCTGGCGGTGGGCTGCGGCATCGGGTTTCAGTTGCCGATGGTGATGCTGGCCCTGGGCTGGACGGGCATCGTCTCGCATCGCGCGTTTGCCCGGGGCCGCAAGTGGGCGCTGCTGGCGTGCGTGGCGGCCGCGGCCGTGCTCACCCCACCGGACGTCGCGTCGCAGATATTGCTTGGCGGCTCGATGTACGTGCTGTACGAGTTCGGCCTGGTGCTGATGCTTCTGATGGTGCGTCGCCGGGAGCCGGCGCCGTGAACATCGCCCGGCGGAGGTGGCTGATGCGCCGGCGCGCGGCCAGCCCGATCGCGATGATGCGCCGCGCGCTGGCCGAGGCCCGACGGGCCCAGCGCATGGGCGAGGTGCCGGTCGGCGCGGCGGTGTACCGCGGCGCGACGCTGCTGGCCGTCGGGTGCAACCGGCGCGAGTCGCTGGACGACCCCACCGCCCACGCCGAGCAACTGGCGATCCGCGACGCGGCCCGTCGCATCGGCGACTGGCGGCTGAACGACTGCACGCTGGCCGTCACGCTCGAACCGTGCCCGATGTGTGCCGGGGCCATCGTCAACGCCCGGGTCGGCCGGCTGATCTACGGAGCGGCGGACCCGAAGATGGGCGCGGTCGAATCGCTGTACAAACTGTGCGGCGACCGCCGGCTCAACCATCGCCCGCCGATCGTCGCCGGCGTGCTGCGCGAGCCGTGCGGCGAAGTGCTCAGGGCGTTCTTTCGGCAGCGTCGCGCAGCGCAGCGCGCGGCGCGGGCGAGTGCGAAAGGCCCTGCTTCGGCTTGATCCGTGCCGATGCATCGTCGGTGCCGGCATGATCTGCAACGGTTCGTGCGCGGCTGGGGCAGGGGCGTCGTCGTCGGTCAGAGCAAAAGGATGTCCGCCCGCCGCATCGCGACACCATCGTGCTCGATTTCCACCACCGGCCAGCCCTCGCCCGGCTCGGTCAGCCAGCGCAGGCCGCGGGGCTCGATCAGCACCGTGTCCTCGGACTTGGTGCCGGTGATCGAAGGGTTCCACGCGAAGGCCTGGTTCTCGACAACGATCGCCTCGCAGGCAGGCGTGGCGAAGGCATCGCGGCCGTTGTAGCCGGTCGAGCCGCCCTGGTGGTGCAGCGTCCATTGATCGGCAAAACCCTGCCGAGCGTACTCGGCCATGATGTCGGCGAAGATGTCGCTCAACCGCCGGCCCGGCCGCGTCGCGGTGTTGGCCGATGCATCGACCTGGCATGTCGCGCGATGTTTGATCTTCAACTCACCGTCAAGCGGCTCGAAATTCACCAGCCGCGTGAGGTTGATCCAAAGCCCCGCCGATTCGGCACACACCACGACCATGACGCGCTTGTTGATCGTTCGGCCCGTGGTGATCGGATGTCGGCGCCGGTCGATGCGATCGTCGGCCGCGACGAGGTACACCGGCACGCGCACGCCGACGCGGGCGAACCGCTCGTGCAGCATCGCGACCACATCGTCCTCGCTCATGCCCGGCTGGATCTGCCGGCAGACACCCTCGGTGATCCGCGTGGTCTGCCGGCCGTGCGCGGCGTAGCGCTCGACCTCGGCGGGCGTGAGCGGATTGCGCTGGGCGGCGAGGTCAGCGGTGATCAACCGATCGCCTTCGCCGCAGTCCACGCCCAGCGTGCCCTCGCCGACGATCTGGCGCACGGCTCGCATCTGGGCGGTCGGCTCGTGCCAGGGGTAGTCCACCTTGCCCATCGCCAGGCCGTCGAGTTCTTCTTCGATCAGGCGGTCGGCCTCGATGTTGTCAGCCACGAGGCAGGTTTCATCGGCCGTGACAAGCACGGCACCCACGCCGCGCTCCTGCGCGACGTTGACGTAGTTCTGCCCACCGCCGGTGATCCACGAAAAGTTATCACGCCTTCGCAGCAGCACGCCGGCCAGGCCCAACCGGTCGATCAATTCCAGCAGCCGTTGGTGCTTGGCCGCAAACTCTTGTGTGCGGTTCATGGTGGACATCCTACATCTGGGGAGGGTCGCTTATCACAACGACCAGCGCACCGGTCGTCAACCGTCGCCTGGCCCGACGCCCGCGGCGTCCGCTGCGGTTACACCTTCAAGCGATGCGTCGCCGCACGACGATGACACCCCTCGCCACACACACCCATCCACCAAGAGGGCACCACCATGAGCAAGCAACAGTTGATCGAAGCCATCCGCGAGCGAAACCGGTCGGCCAGCGAAGACTTCCTCGTGGGGTTCGATGTGGGCGCCCTGAACAACTACCTCTCCCACCTGGATTACCAGTCCGGCCCGCGGGGGCGCGATGCGATGTGGGTGCGCACCGGCGAAACCCCGGCCATCGTCGCCCGATACAACTGAAAGAAACCGACGCCCGCGCCGACACGGACACCTTCGGCGGAGCATGAGCAGAGCACGCGGCCGAGGGGTCGCGTGCTTTTTGCACGCGCTACTCGGCCTCGATCGCCGATTCGTCCACCGGCTGGTTGGTGAGGATGACGATCAGCGGTTCGCCCAGGTACTTCTGTGCGACTTCCCCGATGCGCTGCGCGGTGACCTGCTCGACCTGTTCGAGCATCCGGTCGGTGTTCTCGAAGCCCACGCCGTACAACTCATCGAGCGCCGCGCGTGAGGCGCGCTGGGCATTGGACTGGCCGGCGAGCGATTCGCCGACGCGGACCGCGGCCTTGGCCCGTTGCAGTTCATCGGCGTCGGCCGGGTCGTTACGGAGCCGCTGGGTAATGGCCAGCGAACGCCTGATCGCCTCGGGCGCGGTGGCGGGCTGGGTGTTGAACGCCATCATCCAGGCGCCCGGCACCACGCCGGTGCGATTGAACGCCCAGGCCGCGTACACCAGGCCCGGCCCCTCGCCGCGCAGCGCCTTGTGCAGCCAGCCCGAGGGGAAGTTGCTGACCAGCTTGGTCATCACCTCGACGGCGGGGTAGTCCGGGTCGTCTCGCGCCAGGCCCGGGCCAAGGCCGATCGCCACGGCGCACAGCGGCTTGGCGGTCTGGACCTGCACGATGCCGGTGGGTGCGGCGGGCGGTTGCCCGGCCTCGAACGGTCGCTCGGCCGATGCGGGCAGCGCCTCGAACCACTCGGTCACGGTCCGCTCGACCACCTTCGGATCGACATCGCCGACGATCGCCAGCACGCCGTTCGGGCCGGCGATGCGGCGGCGGTGGTAACGCTCCAGGTCATCGACCGTCAGCTCCGCGACCACGTCGCGCCGCCCCAGCACCGGCTGCGCCCAGGGGTGGCCGGCGAAGTAGCGCTCGTCAAACACCTGCATCAGCTCGCTCGACCAGCGATCGCGCGACGAGTCGATCGCCGCCACAAGCCGCGGCTGCATCAGCGCCCACTGGTCGGCCGGGAAGTCCGGTCGCACGACGACGTCGGCCATGATCGCCAGCACGTCCTGCCAATGCGCCGAAAGGCACTGACTTGCGACGTACCAGGTGTTGTTGCCGCAGTTCGTGTTGAGCGTCGCGCCGATCGACTCAAGCTCACGGGCGATCTGGTCGGCGGTGCGGCCGCCGGCGCCCTTGAGCATCATGCGGCCCATCGCGTTGGCCACGCCCTCGGCGCCGACGTCGTCGGCCAGCAGGCCACCCAGGTGGTACCACTGCATCGCCACGATCGGCAGCCGCGTGTCGCGTTGAATCAGCACGCGCAGGCCGTTGTCGAGGGTGACCAGCCGCATCGGCTCCAGCTCGGCCGCGTGGTGTGCTTCCGACGCCCGGCGGTTGGTCCGCATCTGCTCGGCCAGGTGATCGTTGTCGAGTTTCACGGGCTGGGCGTTCCCGCCCGCGCCGGCGTCGGCCGGGCGATCGAGGTACGGCATCTCGCCCTCGGCCGGCAGCAAGGTCACCGTGATCAGTTGCTCATCGTCCAGCACCGCATTAGCCGCGGCCTTCAGGTCGGCGGGCGTCAGCCGCTGGATCGCGCGGGCGTAGTGCGACAGGTAATCGGGGTCGGCCTTGCCGATCACATCGCTGGCCGTGCGCGACGCGGCACCCTCGGCGGTCTGCGCCGCGAACACGACCGACGCCAGCGTCTTGGCCTTGGCCCGGTCCAGCTCGTCGGCGGTCACGCCCTGATCGCGCACGCGACGGACCTGCGCGAGGATCGCATCGCGCGTCAGTTCGAGCTTGTCGGGCGTGGTGACCGCGTCGACGCCGAAGAAGCCCTGGCCCCAGGGGAAGCTGAGGTTGTAGGCGTCGATGCTGGTGACCAGTTGCTGCTCGTCGCGGATGGTCTGCACGAGCCGGCTCAGCTCGCCGCCGCCGAGAATGGTGGACAGCAGGTCCAGCGCGTAGTCGTGCTCGCCGCCGAGCGTGGTGCCCGGCCAGGCCACGCGCAGCCGCGGCAGGCGCACGTCCGCGTGGCCGGTCTTGCGGCGCGGCTCGGTGAGCGGCGCTTCGTTCGGCAAGCTCAGCTCGGGCAGTTCCCCGCGCGGGGCGTCGGCCCACAGGTCACCCACCCGCTGGGTCACCGCCTCCAGGTCGATGTCGCCGGTGACGACGAAGAGCATGTTGTTGGGCACGTACATCCGCTTGTAAAAATCGTATATCTCGTCGCGGCTGACGGTGAGAAACTCATCGAGGTACCCGATGATCGGGTGCCGCGCCGGGTGCGTGGTGTAGCGGGCCTGCTGGGTAAGCATCCAGAAGATGCGATTGGGATCGCCCCGGCCCATGTCGAACTCGCGCTGAATCACCTGCCGCTCACGCTCGTATTCTTCCTGCGTGATCACGCTGTTGAGCATCCAGTCGCTCATCAGTTCGATCGCGGTGTCGGCGTGATCGGCGGTGGTGTTGATGTAGTAGCGCACGGTGTCCATGGAGGTCGCGGCGTTGGTCTGCGCACCCATGCGACCGAGAATCCTGCTGGACTCCGCTTCGCTGCGCGTCGTCGTTGTCCCGCCGGAAACCAGGTGTTCCAGGAAGTGGCTCAGGCCCGCGCCGTTGTGTTCCTGCTCATAGATCGAGCCGGTCTTGATCCAGCACTGCACGCTGACCACCGGGGCCGTGTCGATCCGCTGAGCGATGACGATCAGGCCGTTGTCGAGCTGGGTGATCAGCCGGTCGGGCTGGCGGTCAAGCACGGCGTCGCCCTCCAGCCCGGCCCGCAGCCAGCCGGCAAACAGCACGAACAGAACGATCACCGCCACGATGGCGAGGCCTGAGCGCATTGGGAATCTCCTGCTTGGCCGACCGCCGCACGCGCACCGCCCTACTGCTCGTCCGAGGGTTGGGCGTCGGCGTCTTCCTGGTTGATCTGCTGGATGTACGCCAGCGTCCGGTCCAGCTCCCGCTTGAGTTGCCGCACCCGCAGCAAGCTCTTGACCCGCGTGACCAGCTCCAGCTTCTTGACCGGCTTGGATAGAAAATCGTCCGTGCCCGACTCCACGCCCCGCTCGATGTCGCCCAGCTCATTGAGCGCGGTGACCATGATGATCGGGATCGACCGCGTGGTCGGCGAATCCTTAAGCTTCTTGCAGACCTCGAACCCGCTCATCCGCGGCATCATCACGTCCAGCAGGATCAGGTCCACCTGCTCACGATCGACGATGTCCATCGCCTCCAGCCCGTCGCCGGCGGTGAGCACGCGGCAGGGCAGGTCGTCGAGATACGCCTGGAGCAGTTCGAGGTTCTGCAGGTTGTCGTCGACGATCAGCACGGTCGAGCCGGACAGATCGACCTCGGCCGGATCGCCGGACGACGGCTTGGCGGTGGGTTCGGGCAGATTCATCGACGTGACGATACGGCGCGACCGGGGCATTGGCAACCGACTTGGCTGCCCCGTCGACGGCGGCTCTGGAATCGTGGGCGGCGGGGCCTACAATGCCCCTCGCCGCCACCAGTCATCGCAGGAACCCATGCCTAAGTCGCTGCCCGTCATCAAGCCCTCGAGCGTCACGCTCATGATCAAGCCCGTGGGGGCGCTGTGCAATCTCGATTGCGAGTATTGCTACTACCTGCCGACCAAGAGCGTGTACGACGGGCACGAGCACAAGATGCGGCTGGACACGCTGGAGTCGATCTTCGCCGGCTACCTGCCGCTGGCCGCGGACGATGTGACGATCTGCTGGCAAGGCGGCGAGCCGACGCTCGCGGGCCTGCCGTTCTTCGAGAAGGCCGTCGCGTTTGAGAACCGGTACAAGCGGCCCGGCCAGCGCGTCTGGAACGCCATCCAGACCAACGGCACGCTCATCGACGACGCCTGGGCGAAGTTCATGCGCGAAAACCAGTGCCTGATCGGCATCTCGATCGACGGCCCGCCCCACTTCCACGATCGCTACCGCGTGACCAACCGCGGCGACGGCTCGCACGACCAGGTGCTCCGAGGCCTGCGGAAGCTGCAGCAGTACGATGTCGAGTACAACATCCTCTGCGTGCTCAACCAGGCCAACGTCGGCCACCCCGATGAGGTGTTCAAGTACCTGCTCAACCTCGGCTCGCGCTGGCTGCAGTTCATCCCGGAAGTGGTGTTCGAGCGCGATCCGGAAACCGGCGACAACAAGCTGGCCGACCACTGCCCCGATCCGCTGGACTACGGCAGATTCATGGCGCGGGTGTTCGATCTGTGGTTTGAGCGGTACCGCCAGCGGGTGAGCGTGCGGATGTTCGACGCGGTGCTCAACAAGCTGGTGACGGGCCAGATGCCACTGTGCATCCTCGACGGCGGCTGCAGCGGGCAGATCACGATCGAGCACAACGGCGATGCGTACGGCTGCGACCACTTCGTCGAACGCCGCTGGCAACTGGCGAAGATCGGCCAGGCGAGCTGGGCGAACAACATCAACCTCGACGGCACGGAGAACGTGGGCCTGACCATCCACGGCACGGGCTACCGGCCCAACGACGCCCACGCCGGTCGCGACATCGACAGCGCCAGCGACATCGACACACGCTACGACGCAACGGGCGACACCGCCGTTGCTGACGCCGAGCCGGCGCTGGACCGCGAATGGTTCAAGCGGGCCGACGCCCAGCGGCTCACGCACTTCTCAGCCCGCAAGCAGGGCAACCTGCCCGAGAAATGCCAGAGCTGCGACTACCGCCAGTTCTGCCACGGCGGCTGCCCCGAACACCGCCCCCACGGTGGCGACCGGATCGAGGAGACGATCCTCTGCGAGGGTTACCTGCACTTCTACGCGCACGCGCTGGAGCGGCTGGATTGGCTGGCGAGCTTCCTGCGGCGCGGCCAGCAGCCCCCACCGGTCCAGGTCAATCAGCAGGCCGGCGCGGCGACCGACTCGGCCATCGGCAAGCGCGTGCCCGTGCCCGCCGGTGCGAGGGTCGGGCGCAACGATCCGTGCCCCTGTGGCAGCGGCATGAAATACAAATCGTGCTGCGGGCGGTAGGCGAGCGATGGCGGCGAGAATCACTGACATGTCGGGGCTGCTTGGCTTGGAAAGAGTGTCTCGGAACGTTCGAAATACACGATCGGGACTATGATCCCCAATCCGAACGCTTACCGGGAGCCCCGGCTTTCGTAGTTTCTTTTCCGCTCCATCGGGCTGCTGGGCACACAGGCCGATGCGAAGCTGGCGCTCACCGTGCGGCGCGGCGGCGAATCGATCGAGCTGTCGTTCGCGCCCCGCAAGCGGCCCGACGGGGCGAAGCTGCTGGCCGAGCTGTTCGGCCTCGAAGCCAAGCCGCTCGATGAACAGGCGGCCAAGCGGTACGGCTTCGCCCGGCCCGTGGGGCTGGTCATCACCGGCGTGCGGCTCAATAGCGCCGCGGCAACCATGCTGATCTTCAGGTCAAACTGGCCACGCCAGAATCGCCGTCAGCTCACCGCAGCCCCGCGGTCTCGTCAAGGCCGAACATGATGTTCATGTTCTGCACCGCCTGGCCGCTGGCGCCCTTGATCAGGTTGTCCTCGGCGGCGAAGACGACCACCTTCCCGCCGGCCAGTCGCACGGTGATGTCGCAGAAGTTGGTGTTGAGCACGTGCCGCACGTTGGGCAGGCCGGTGCGCACGCGCACGAACGGCTCGTCGGCGTACGCATCGGCGAACGCCTCGGCCAGGTCGTCCTCGGTAACCGACTCGTCCATCGGGTCCAGGTAAATCGTCTCGAGGATGCCCTGGCTGATCGGCAGCAGGTGCGGGACGAACAACACATCGACCGGCTCGCCGCGGAGCTGGCTGAGCGTCTGCTCGATCTCCGGCTCGTGCCGATGATTGCCCACGGCGTAGGCGGTGAAGCCCTCGTTGATCTGGGCGTAATGCAGGTGGGCCTTGGGGCTGCGGCCGGCGCCGGTCACGCCCGATGCGGCGCTGATGACGATGCCGGCGGGCTTGACCAGGCCACGCGCCAGCAGCGGGCCGATGCCCAGCGCCGCGGCCGTCGGGTAGCAGCCGGGGTTGGCCACGAGCGATGCCTCGGCGATGCGCTCGTCGTTCACCTCCGGCAGGCCGTACACCGCATGGGCCAGATTCTTCAGATCCGTGTGCTCGTGCTGGTACACCCGGGCGTACAGCTCCGGGTCGGCCAGACGATAATCGGCCGACAGGTCGATCACCCGCAGGCCCGCGTCCAGCAGCAGCGGCACGTACCGCATCGCGCTGACGTGCGGCAGGCAGACGAACGCGACATCCGCC
>CAZUHK010000099.1:0-200 GCA_964620345.1 uncultured Planctomycetaceae bacterium | reverse complement strand
CCGCCGCGGCCGCGATCGCCTCGGGATCGATCGGCCCGCACGCCAGGTCGCACACGCCCAGCAGCTCGGGAAACTCTTCGCTGATCCGCGGCAGTTGCTCGCGATGGCTGGCCAGATACGCGACCTCCGCCTGCGGATGCCGCGCCAGCAGCTTGATCAGATGCAGACCGGTGTACCCGGTCGGCCCGATGATGGATGCG